>DASRDS010000198.1:0-45712 GCA_035652495.1 Gemmatimonadaceae bacterium | reverse complement strand
GTCGCATCCGGAAGTCGACTACACATACTCCACGGTCGGGAGCGCCGCCGGCGAGATCGACTCGGGATCCATGTACGTGCGGCTCGTCCCGAAGGGAAAGCGCCACGCGTCCCAGGAAACGCTCTCACAAGAGATCCGTCCCGAGCTCTCGCGATTGGGCGGCGTCACGGCGTACGTCTTTGAGCCAAGCCCGGCCGGGAATCGCAAGCAGATCCAGATCAAGCTGCGTGATGAAGGCGCGGGCTACGAGACGCTCGGGCGGTTCGCCGACCAGGTCATGGGCGCGGTACGCCAGGTGCATGGCGCCGCGGATATCGGGCTGTCCACGAAAGGTGATCGGCCGGAGCTCGAGGTCGACCTCAATCGGCCGTTGGCGTCCACCATGGGAATTTCGGTCAGCGATGTCGCCGCCTCGCTGCGGCCGGCGTTCGCCGGGCTGCACGTCGGCGACTGGGTCGATCCGACCGGGCGGACGCGCGACGTGACCGTGCGGTTCGCGCCGGAAGCGCGGACCAATATCACCGACATCCAGCAGTTGCCGCTGTTGCTCTCGTCCCAACGCGGTCCGACGACGGTGCCATTGAGCGCCATCGCGTCGGTGACCACCACCAGCGGACCGGCGGCCGTCGAGCACTTCGGCCGGGACGAGGTGATCAGCGTCGAGGCGAATGTCGAGGGTCGGTCGCTGAGCGAGGTCTCGCGCGACATCAATGCACGCGTGGGGCAGCTCGCGATACCGCCAGGGATTCGGATCACGCAGGGCGGGGAGGTGAGCGACCAGGCCGAGGTCTATGGCGACATTATTGGCGCGATGGGACTGGCCGTCCTCCTCATGTACTTGATCCTCGTCGTGCAGTTTGGATCATTCCTCGATCCGCTCACGATCATGATTGCGCTGCCACTTTCGCTGATCGGCGTCGTGCTCGCGCTCATGATCACGGGCGAGTCGTTGAACATCCTGAGCATGATCGGCGTGATCCTGCTCATGGGTATCGTCACCAAGAACTCGATCTTGCTCGTCGACTTCGCGATCTGGGCGAAGGAACAAAAGGGGATTTCGACGCGGGATGCGTTGATCGAGGCCGGACGCATTCGGTTGCGGCCGATTCTCATGACCACGATGGCGCTCATCGCCGGCATGCTGCCGGTCGCGATCGGCGCCGGCGTCGGCGGCGACTTCCGGCGCTCGCTCGGTATCGCCGTCATCGGCGGCGTGATCACGTCAACCGTTTTGACGTTGCTGGTTGTCCCGACCGTGTACGAGATCCTCGACGGGTGGCGGGCATCGTTTCTTCGCGCGATTCACGGCTAGTTTTGATTCTGTGCATTGGCTGTATAACCTCCCCGGCACCGTCTGGGCGTATATCCTGATCGGCGCGATCAGCAACTTCACCGAAGAGCTCGCGCCGATCGGTGGTGGCTACGCGGCACACAATGGCCGGCTGGGCCTGATGCAGGTCGCGATCAGTGTTTGCATCGGCACCTGGGCCACCGGCATCGGACTCTACTACTTGGGCCGCGCCCGCGGGATCTGGCTGCGCAGGCGATTCCCAAATTTCGGGCGGCTCTTCACGCGCGCGCTGATGGTGGTCCGCCGTCGCCCGTGGCGCGCGTCGCTCGCCGTGCGCTACGCGTTCGGCCTGCGGATCACGTTGCCGATCGCCTGTGGCGCCGCCCATGTCCCGATCTGGGAATACGCGATCGGCAGCGCCATTAGCTCAGTCACCTGGTCCAGCCTCTTCACCGTCGTCGGCTGGATGTTCGGTCGCTCGGCCGACGTCATCATGCGGCACATTCACCGGTTCGAGGACCTGCTCACGCTCGCGGCCGTCGGTGCCGTCGGGATCCTCCTCTTCGCGTACCTGCGGCGCAGCGCCGCGCACGACGATGAGGCGATCACCGAGTTCGGCCGGGAGCTCGACCGGCTCAGTGGTGAGTTTCCGGTGCTGACGGATGAGGAGAACCACGAAAGACGCCGTAGAGGTACCACAGCGACGGAATGAGCACGACGAACCCGACGGCGATCGCGCCCAAGAACGCGCGAAGGGTCGGCGGGGGTGCCGCGGCTTCGAACAGCGTCAGCACCGGCGGGATCAAGAACGGGAACTGCGCGAACATCCAGCCCCACAGGATGACCACCACGAGCGCGGCGGCACAGACCCGCGCCACCCGGAACCGCCGCGTCCAGAGCGCGACGAGGGCGCCGAGGCCGGCGATCGTCGCGGCGATCTGGATCGGGAGGTGCAGCAGCACTTTATGCACCCGTGGGGCGAGCGGTTCGGCAGCGACCAATGTCGCGTAGGCGATCACGGGCAGCACCAGCGCCGAGATGATGGCGCGCCGTCGAAAGTCGTTCTGCAGCTCACGATCGTGCGCGGCCTCCACGGTGAGATAGGTCGCCGCGAGAAATGCGACCATCACGAGTGTCATGAGTCCCAAGCACACGGTGAAGGCGTTGAGCCACGAGCTAATAAAAACCGGGACGAACTCGACGCCGCTCTGGCCGAGCGTGGCCCACGCCGTACCCACGCCATCGGACGCGATCGCGCCGACGACTATGCCGAGGAGCACGGGCGCCAGCACGCTGGCCATCGCGAAGATCATCCCCCAGCGCTCCTGTACGGCGCTGTGCGTCGCGTCATACGCGCGGAACGTGAACGCCGAGCCGCGGAGCACGATGCCGATGAGAAGCAGCGTGAGCGGAATGTGCAGCACCGTCGTCAGTGCCGCGAATGCTGGCGGGAAGCATGTGAACAGGAGTACCACGATGAGGATCAGCCACACGTGGTTGGCTTCCCAGATCGGGCCGATGGCATGCGCGATCAGCTCGCGCTGCTGCGTGCGGCGCGGGCCCGACGCGAGTAGGTCCCACACGCCGCCGCCGTAGTCGGCGCCGCCGAGCAGCAGGTACGCGGTGAGCGCCACGCCGGCGATTCCCGCGACGATGATGGCGAGAGCGGAGGCTGACATCTCAGTCGACCGGGTGTGGGCTGCGCACGACTTGCTGGTACATCAGCCACGTCACGATGACACCTAAGAAGACGTACAACGTCGTGAAGACGAGAAACGGCACGATGAGTCCAGGCATCGGCGTCACCGCGTCAGCGGTTCTCAAAATTCCCGAGACGATCCAAGGCTGACGGCCTACTTCGGTCACCGTCCACCCGGCTTCCACGCAGATGAATCCCAACGGCGTCGCGATGCTCAACGCCATGAGCAGCCATTTGCCGAACTCGCGCCGCCGAATCAGCGCCCATAGTCCCCAGACGCCGGCGACGGCCAGCAGGGTGCCAAGTCCGACCATGATCTGGAAAGCGAAATGCACGATGACGATCGGCGGCCACCGATCATGCGGAAAGTCATCGAGCCCTTTCACCGTGGCGTGAATATCGTGATACGCCATGAACGAGAGCCCGTCCGGGATATCGATGGCGTAGCGCGTCTCATGCGCCGCGGTGTCCGGAATCCCGCCGATCCGTAGCGGCGCCTCCGCCTCGGTCTTAAACTCGCCCTCCATGGCGGCGAGCTTGACCGGCTGCGTATCGGCGACGACGCGTCCGGCGAGATCTCCCGAGATCGGCTGCAATATCGCGGCCGGCGCCCCGACCATGAGCGCGACGATCAACGCGCGCTTGTGAAATCCGTTGGTCGGCTGGCGCCGCAACAGGAACGCATGCAGTCCCGCGACCGCCATACCGAGCGAGGCGTACGCGGCCAGCGTCATGTGCAACGTCTCGCCCAGCGCGGCGGGATTCGCCATCGCGGCGAACGGATGCACATCGGTGATGAGCCCGTGGTCGATGCGAAATCCGACCGGTGTGTTCATCCACGCATTGGCGTCGACGACGAAAATGGCCGACAGCACGCCGGAGAGCGCGACCAGCCAGCCGGCCGCCAGATGCATCTTGGGCCCGATGCGATCCCAGCCGTAGAGATAGACGCCGAGGAAGATCGCCTCGGTGAAGAACGCGAATCCCTCGAGAGAGAACGGCATCCCGATGATGCCGCCGGCGTATTGCATGAATCGCGGCCACAGGAGGCCGAGCTCGAATGACAGCACCGTTCCCGAGACGGCGCCGACCGCGAACATAATGGCGGTGCCCCGCGCCCACCGTTTGGCGAGGTCCAGGTAGACGCTGTCGCCCGTTTTCCGCCACTGGCTCTCGGCGATCACCATGAGGGCCGGCATGCCGACGCCGACGATCGCGAAGATGATGTGGAAGGCGAGCGAGATCGCCATCTGGGACCGGGCGGCGAGGAGGTCGCTCATCTGCTATAATGAATTTCGTGAGGCGGCAAATCAATATCCGCATCATCGCGGGGATCGTGATCGTGCTGTTGCTTGCCTGGTGCTATAGCATCGGCAATCGCATCTTCACGCTCTGGCACGGCCTCGCGCGTGCGTCGTCGCGGCTCGAGACCGTCGATACGACGCTCGCGCCCGGCTCGCGCGTCGAGTTCAACGGCGCGCGCGTGGCGGATCTTCAGAGCACGGGCCACCTGGGGCCGGCCGCGAGCCATCCGAGCATCGATACCGTCGCGCTGTTGCACCGCTGGCAGGAGTTGACGGCGTTCATCGTGCGGGACTCGGCCCGATTTGCCAAAGACCGGAGCGGGCCGACTCCTGGCATCGCGACCGCCGAGCAGTTTCTGCTCAGCCCTCAGGCCGGCGAGCTCTACCTCGGCGAGTTTGTCGCCGGGGCCGATACGACGCGGCTCGCGCATGACTCGACGTTGTTTGCCACCGTCGACTCATTGAGCGGGGTTATCGTGCTGAGTATCCACGCTGGGGCGCATCCAGCGACGCCGATGCGCGGGCAGCTCTTTCTGGGGCCGCCTAGCGCGCTTTTCCAGGTCTATTGAGACGCTCGGCGGTATGCGTCTCTGAGAATTTGGCTACTTTCGTGTAGGTGAGGCCGTTCTGTTTCGCGGCGGCGAAAATGGCCGTATCCGGCACTCCGGTTTTGCCCTTCGGGTGAACGACCCACAGGGCGGCTTTTGCCGGCAGCTTGGCCGCGACGGTCGCGATCTTCGACACGTCTTTCTCCCGCTCAACGCCGAGGAAAATCATGGCGCTCTCGGCGTTCACACGGCCACGCGTGATCGCTGAGGTGCGTGCGGCGAGTGCATCCAAAAATTCTGCATCGTCCACCCCGAGCACTGAAACAACGGCATCGTTGGCGACGCCAAGTTTGTCGATCAGTGACTTTGGAGATTTGATCTTCTCGGCCCATTTATCCGCGGTCGGGCCGAGATCCAGCGTGATTTCGCCTTGAGCCGTGCGCAATACGAGTTGCCCGCTCTTCGATGCAATGTGAGTGATCGCCGAGAAGGGAACACGCCCTCTGACAATGATCTCGTCGGTCTCGAGTAAGACCTTTAATTCACCGGTGACTCTACACGTCGCTTCAGCGCCCATAAGTACGCCTCTATCGTTTTCGTGTATCCGAATACGTACCGCGCCATAAACCGGAAAAAGAGATTGTAGATCTCGCCGCGCTCGATGATGGTCACGCTTCCAGGCGCTACACGGTATTCCCACTCTCCACCGAACGGAAGCGACGTGTCAGCTATTCGAACTACGAGTCGGGAGGGCGCCTCGGCTGCTACCACGCGATACGTGATCGCCCCATGCTTCCCATGCTCGCGCCAAGTGTGATCCGGTAGCTGATCGACGCGTTTGACATCCGGCCGCCAGCTCGGAAACGCACTGACGTCGGTGAGCGCGGCCCATATGCGATCGGGCGGGGCCGCGATGTCAGCCGTGCGCTCGGCCGTGTGCGAAACTGGAAGCCATGCCATGGTCGGCGCCCCGCGCGAGAATGGTGAGACCCGCGATGGCTGCCCGCTGCTCGTCGGCGGTCAGGCGGCCGAGCAGCGCCTCGACCAACGCGGGGTCGAGCGCCGAGTTCGCGCTGCGTACACGAGCGCCGGCGTCGGTGAGGCGAAGTTGGACGCGGCGCCGGTCGCGGTCATCCCACGTCCGGCGCACGTAGCCGTGCTTTTCGAGTCGGTCGATGGCCACCGACATCGTTCCCGGTGTGACATCCAGGTGCCGCGCCAGCTCGGTGAGCGACGTCGCCTCGACCGTGTCCAGATGGTCCAGGATGCTCGCTTGGTGCGCGCTCAGCAGCGTGCCGCTCTCTGTGTCTCGTATGTGGCGGCGATGACACGCGAACCAGATGCGCGGGTACGCCGACATCACCACCGCGGCGCCTTCACTCAACTTCATGGACCCAATTTACGAATATATTTTGTTTTGTCAAATCAAAAGAAACTGCCTCGTCCCTCCGACGTAGTAGACCCGTGCTCGCGCTCCTGCTGGTCCTGGCGTTGAACCAGGACTCGACCGACGCGTACGACTCCCGCGCCACCCGCGACCTGGTGGCGCTCGCGCGGTCGGCCCGACACGCGGATGATGCCCGCCTCCAGGGCTACGACGCGACCGTCCTTCAGCAGATGTCCATCGGCATCCAGTTCGCGCGCTTCGTGCGGCAGCGGACGCTGTTCCGCAAGCAGACCGCGGCACGCGTGCGCTGGCAGCGAGGCGCGGGCGCGGTCGTCGACGTGACCGGCGACCGCACGGCGGTGCCGATCGTCCCCGAGGCGAACGCCGGGATCGATGATGGCGAGGGATTGATCGCGCTCCCGTACGTGCCCGGACGGCCGATCCCGTGGCAGCGATCGACACACGATACGATCGATGCCAACGACTGGATCGATCCGCTCGCGCCGGGCGCCGAGGCGTACTACCGGTACACGGCAGGGGACTCGGAGACGATCCGCGCGCCGGGTGCCGAGCCGGTGCATGTGCGCGAGGTTCGGCTGCATCCGCGCCGACCCGAATGGAATCTTGGCGTCGGCTCGCTCTGGTTCGACGCCAACTCCGGCCATCTCGTGCGCGCGGTCTATCGCTTCGCGGCGCCCATGAACATCGCCGCGGTCGCCAAGTCGAAGGACCCGCACTCGTTCGACGACGTCCCGATATGGGTACGACCGCTGATCTTCCCGATGTCGGCCAACGTCTCGACGGTGATCATCGAGTACGGCTTGCTCGAGAATCGCTTCTGGCTCCCCACGGGCGGCCTGTTCGAGGGCGAAGCGCGCGCGGGTGGCATGCGATTCCCATTCGACATGGAAGCGCGCTACCGCTACACCAGCGTGAACATCCCGGACTCGCTTCCGCCGATCGCGGCCGCGGTCCTCCCCGACTCCGAGCGCGAGCACGCGCGCCAGAATCAATGCGTGCACGACAGCGTCTGGACCGCGGTCGACACCGCCGGTACGCGCGGCGTGCCGGTGCTGACGCGCACGCCCTGCGACACCGCGAAGCTGGCGCGCTCGCCGTCGCTCCCTCCCGATCTCTACGCCGATCAAGGCGTCGGGCCCGCGAAAGCCGACGTCAGCGAGTTGCTCCGCGCCATCGGCATGAACGCGCAGCCCGACTGGGCGCCGCAATTGCTGCGACTGCACTACGGGCTCGATCACGGATTGGTGCGCTACAATCGCGTCGAGGGCCTATCGGCCGGCTTCGGCGTGAGCGAAGAGCTGGGGCGCGGCTACTCGTGGTATAGCGAGGCCCGCTTCGGCGTGGCCGACCGTCAGCCCAACGCCGAGCTGCGCGTCGCCCAGTCCGACGACCGCAGCAGCCTCGGACTTGGCCTTTACCGCCGCCTCGACTCGGCCAACGACTGGGGCGACCCTCTCTCGCTCGGCAGCTCACTCTCGGCGCTGCTCTTCGGCGACGACGAGGGATTCTACTATCGCTCGTGGGGCGGGGAATTCACCGGCCAGGGAAACCTCGGCTTCCCGTACGCCTGGCGGTTGTTCGCCGAGGGCGAGGGGACGGCGCAGGTGAACACGAACTTCTCGTTCACGCACGCGTTCGACGGCCCGCACGCACCGGCGAACCTGGTGGCGCGCGAGGGTGCCGTCACGGGTTTCGCGGTGCGAGTGATGCCCTCGCTCGGGATCGACCCGTACGGTCTGCGCCTCACGTCGAACCTGCGCGCCGAGGGCGGCGCGGGGACGTTCGACTACCTGCGCGGCGCGGCCGACCTCACGATCTCAAATGGCATCGCACACATCGCCGATGGCGCGATCACTCTCAGCGCGGGCATCACCGCCGGACAGCCACCGCCGCAACGGTGGTGGTATCTCGGAGGCCTCTCAACGGTCCGCGGCCTCCCCCCAGGCGTTGACGCCGGCGACACCTACTGGCTGACACGATTCGAGATCGGCCCACGCTCCGTCGCGTTCAAACCCGTCCTGTTCTACGACATGGGATGGGCCGGCGATCGCGGCGACTGGGGACACGAAGGCCGGCCCCTGAGCGGAGCCGGCCTTGGCCTGTCGTTCCTCGACGGTCTCATTCGCCTCGACGTCGCGCACGCGATCTACCCCGGTCGGTCGTGGCGCGTGAACAGCTATCTCAACGCGACGTTCTAACACGTCGCGTGTAACCTCAGTGGATCTGAATGATCTTCCCCGCCGAAGGTACGCCCGCGGCATTGAGCACGAAGAAGAGGTAGTGTCCCGGCGGGGCGAGGTTCGCGTTTGCCGGCGCCGTCACCGCCCAGGGCGTGCTCGCGTTGCCCGGCGGGACCGGCAGCTGAGTGAAGGGCAGTTTGTTGAGGCGCTGATTCTCGTTGAACGAGTGCGTGCCGACGCCCAGCCGAATCCACAGCATCCGCGCCGGGATCACGTTCTGCGTCCAGATCTTGAACTGCTGCCCGTAGGTCACCGTCTGCGGCGTGAACATGACGAGCGGGCGCGATGCCGTCGTGGGTGTGCCGTCCGGATTGAAGAGGTACGGCGGCGAGTAGATCTCGGCGTTGCGTTGATCGACCTGACCCGTGGCGGCTGGCTCGCCGCTGCCGGCCGAAAGGATGCGCCCATCGGGGAGCAGGAGCGCGGTCGAGTGATAGAGCCGGGCGATTTGCATCGGCGCCATGTTCGTCCAATGCCCGTTGCTCGGATTCCAAACCTCTGGAATGAGGACGGGATTTCCGCCGCCGCGTGAGTCGCAGCACCCGCCGCCGGTGGCCAGGACCTGACCGTCGGCCTGGATCGTGGCGAACATCTGCCGGCGTGGGAACACCATGAAGCCCGTGTAGGCCCACTGCGGATTTGGCTTATTGAGGTCGATGACCTCCGCCGTCCGCTCCGTGGGAATCCCACCACCCATTACGATGATCTTGCCCACATCGTACATCACCGCGGATCCGTAGTCGCGATACGTGTTGACCACGTGCTTGATGACCGGACCGAGCGAGCCGGTGCCGCTCGTGTTGATGTACTGCGTGTTCACGGTCTGACCGGCGGAGAACACCTGCCCATTCGGCGCTTGGAAGTTCCACGGGTAGATCTCCGGATACCGCTTCGCGCCGGTCAAGAGCCGCCAGGTGCCGTCGGTCTGCAGAACTTCCGGGATCGAGTCGGGAACCATCGACGAGTCCGGTCCCGATTCGACGAGCATCTCGCCGGTGGCGAGCGGCGTGACGGTCGGATACCAGCGCCCATCGTGCATGTCCGGCGTCTGACTCCACGCCAACGCCACGGGGTCGAAAATCTCCGCGGTTTTCCGGCCCGAGCTCGTGAAGTAATGACCGCCCGCGACCAAAAGCCGACCATCGGGCATGAGCGCATCGCCCGCGCAGAACGGGTTATTGGGAACAGGGTACTGCTGTTGCGGTGCCGTGGCGTTCGGGTCGGCGACCGGATCCCAGATCCTCGGGTACTCCGGCGTCGAGATCTCCATGCGGCCCCATGTCATGACCTTGCCGTTGGGCAAGAGGGCCGAGTGAATGGAGACGACGGGCCAGGAGACCACGTTGCTCCACGAGCCGGCGGTGGACGCCGTCGCGCATGATGTGCCAGCATTGGCTTGCGTCGCGACGACCACTCCGGCGGACGATAGCTGCAGCGTGCCCTTGGTGTTCGTCAGCAGGTACGACTCGTTGTATCCGTACTGTTGGGGTCGCGAGGGAACCGTCAGTGCTCCCTGTTCGCCGGTTTCTTCGACTGTGTAAGTGAGCGGCGCGTTCGCCCAGTTCGCGTTTCTGATGCGGAAATAATTGCCGCATGTGTACGCGACCGTGATCAGTGAGCCATCGACGGTGGCGAACCTGCCCTTTGGAGGGCTCTCGTAGTATGCCGTCGGGGACTCTTGGCGGCACGCCGCGAGAATGAGGACCGACACCCACCATGCATACCGCAACCGCCCGGCTGTGTAACGCATGCGCGCGCTCCAGATTCGTCGATTCGATTTTTTTGGAAAGACGGGTTGGAGACGATACAGGTCAGAAGCGACCAGCGCAACTCGCCGACTACAACGAGTAAATACTTCCCTCAGCGACGAGCACAGAGGCGCCGCCGACCCGCACACCCGTGACCTTCCCGTCTGCCGCGGTATCGACTTCCACCTCGAGTAAACTCGGTCGCCCCATATCCAAGCCCTGTTCCACGCTGATCGTGGACGTGGATCCGCGCGCCGTTCGCCCATGCCACGAGAGATAGCCGCCGAGCGAAGCGCACGCCGATCCCGTTGCGGGATCTTCTTTGAGCTCGGGATCGAGCACGAACATCCGCGCGTGCACGCGTGCTCCGTTGTCCCAGAATACGTACACCTCGGTGGTCCGGGATGGCGCGAGTGTGGCGCGAAACAAGTCGGCGCGTGGTTTCACGTCGCGGAGCGCCTCGCGCGACTTGAGCGGCACCATCAAGAATGGAACGCCGCATGAAACAGTCTGAATCGCGTTCTCATCGTGCACGATGTCATCGGGCGACAGCGACAGCATCGCGGCCACCGCGCTGAGCGCCGGTGGTGGCGCGCCGAGTGCCGGCAACTGCGCGACCGTGAGCTGCGTGAAGCGCGGCGCGCCGTCGCGCGAGTGAATCGTGACTGGGACGAGTCCGATACCTTCCTCGAACACAATGCGCGTCTCGGGCGTGGGTGTGGGGATTTCACCCAGCGCGGCCAATACGAACGCGGCGCCGACGGTTGGATGCCCGGCGAACGGCAGCTCGCGCCCCGGCGTGAAGATGTGCAGGCGTCGCGTGTTCGCCGGATCGGCCGGCGGCAGGACGAACACGGTCTCCGACAGGTTGAACTCGCGCGCGAGGAGCGCCATCTGGGTCGCGGTCAGCCCACGGGCATCCGGGAATACGGCCAACGGGTTTCCGCCAAATCGTTTCTGCGTGAACACGTCGGCCGTATGAAACCGATACTTCATGCCTCTGCCATGAAGGGATATCGCCAGTCGGTCGGCGACACGAACGTCTCTTTGATCGCGCGGGCGCTGACCCAGCGGACGAGATTCAGCTTGGACCCGGCCTTGTCGTTCGTGCCTGATCCTCTCGCGCCGCCGAACGGCTGTTGGCCCACGACCGCGCCCGTGGGCTTGTCATTGATATAAAAATTCCCGGCAGCCTGTCGCAGTGTCTGTGCCGCTTCTCGTATCGCGGCTCGATCTCTCGCGAACACCGCGCCAGTCAGGGCATATGGCGAGGTCCTGTCGATCACGCTCATGGTCTCCCGCCACTTCGCATCCGGATACGGATGTACTGTGACGACTGGCCCAAAAATCTCCTCGCAGAGGAGCCGATAACCCGGATCCGATGTCTCGACGAGCGTCGGCTCGATGAACCACCCGGTCTCACCGTGCGCCCCGCCGCCTTGAACGATCTTCGCGTTGGCCTTCGCGTCGGCCAAGTAGCCGCTGATCTTCTTGAACGCTTTCTCGTCGATCACCGCGCCCATGAAATTCCGAAAATCGCGGATGTCGCCCATGCGGATCTCACGCATGATGGCCACCGTGCGTTCTTTCACCTCCGGCCACAGCGAAGCCGGAACGTAGACCCGACTCGGCGCCGAGCACTTCTGTCCCTGGTATTCGTAACCGCCGCGGGCGATCGCCACCGCCAATGCTTGCGGGTCGGCGGAGGTGTGGGCGAGAATGAAATCTTTGCCACCGGTTTCGCCGACGATACGCGGGTAGGATCGATAGGCGCCCTTCGCCGAATGCGCTCCGATCGTGTTCCAAAACGAGTTGAACACCCCGGTGCTGCCGGTGAAGTGCACGCCGGCCAGATCCCGGTGCGCCAGCGCGAACTGGGAGATCATGACCGCGTCGCCGGAGATGAGGTTGATAACCCCCGGAGGAAGGCCCGCCTTTTCCAGGACCTCGAGCAGATACCACGCCGACAGCATGGCCGTCGCCGCCGGCTTCCAGACGACGGTATTTCCCATGAGCGCCGGCGCCGTCGGCAAATTGCCCGCGATCGACGTGAAGTTGAACGGCGTGATCGCGTAGACGAACCCTTCGAGCGGTCGCAAGTCGATCTGATTCCACATCGACCGGTCCGAGATCGGCTGATCGGCTGACAACTCATCCGCGTAGAACGGATTGAAACGCCAGAAGTCGATGAGCTCGGCGGCCGAGTCGATTTCGGCCTGATGCGCGGTTTTCGACTGGCCCAGCATCGTCGCCGCGTTTACCGTTGCCCGGTCCGTTGTGGCCAGCAGTTCGGCGGCCTTGAGAAACACCGCCGAGCGCTCTGCCTGGCTCCAGGAGCTCCATTCCCGATGGGCGTCGGCAGCCGACTCCACCGCCTGCTCAACGTCCTCCTGGCGCGCCTGATGCCAGTCCGCGAGGACATGGTGATGATCATGGGGCATGACGGCGTGGACGATGTTGCCGGTCCGCACGCGCTCGCCACCGATCACCAGGGGGATATCGGGCCGTTCTCCGGCCATGGAAGCCAAACGGGCTTTCAGTTCTAGCCGTTCCGGCGAGCCTGGTGCATAACTCTTGACAGGCTCATTCACGGGTCGAGGAACTCGCGCAGATTGAGACATGATGCCCAAAGTTAAAGTCGTTCTCGCGATGGGTTGTATGGTCTGGCTCGTTGCGTGCGGGCAGCCGCCGGTACAGTGGGCGGGTCCGGCGGTCCCGAGAGGGCCAGCCCAGCCGGCGACGACGCCGAAGGTGAAGCCCGAGCGGCGGATGTGCAAAGCCACCGTTCGATTCGCGTTCGGCGCCGATAGTCTCGTTTATGCCGCATGGTGGACGGTACGCAAGGACTCGAGCGCCGTGCTGCGGGTCGCGCGATCCATCGATAACGGCAAGCGTTGGGAAACGGCGGTCAGTGCTGAAGAGCGCGATCGATCGGTGATGGGGTGCTCGCGGCCCGCGCCCGCGATTGCCTATGATCCGGATAGCGGCTATCTGCATTTGGCCTATTATCTCCAGCCACCGGAGGGCTCGGGGATTTTTTATGAACATCTCATGAACGGGATGTTTCACGCACCCCTCGTGATCGTCTACGGCGAGAGGCCGGTAGCCGCGGCCGTTTCAGCGGCAGGCGATACGGTGGTTGTCGCCTACGAAGACCCGAATCGTCGGACGCCGCAGGTCATGCTCGCCATCTCCTACACCGCCGGGCATTTGTTCGAGACGCGGGTGAGCGCCTCCGGCGATGATGTCGATGCACGCGCGCCGGACGTGCACGTGAAAGGCGGCAAGGTGACGGTGGGGTGGTACGAGACGGGCGTCGGTCGGGCTGACGACAACGACACGCAGCCGAACGCGAGCGCCGAGCCGGTAATGCGTCAGGGTGTGTTGACGGGGGGCCGATGAAGATCTTGGTGGCGGACGACGACGAAGCGATTCGGGACCTGATCGAGGTCGTGCTCAAGAGCGCGGGCCACGATGTCGTCACCGCCCCAGACGGGCTCGAGGCGTGGGCGGTGTTCGAGCGCGATGCGCCCGAGCTGCTCGTGCTCGACTGGCAGATGCCCGGCCTCTCCGGCGTCGATCTCTGCGAGAAGGTGCGCCGGACGCCGGCGGGTCAGCACACGTTCATTCTCATGTGCACCGCCCGGGGCGCTACGGACGATCTCCGCCGCGTTCTCGCCGCGGGCGCCAATGACTACCTCATGAAGCCGCTGACGCCCGAAGCCCTCGCCACCCGGATCACGATCGCCGAGCGACACATGGCGGTGGATCTCGAGCGGCGGCAGGCGGTGGACGCCTTGCAGCGCGCACAGTGGTTGGCGGGCATTGGCGAGACGGCGATCGCCATCCAGCACGAGGTGAATAACCCGCTGACGGCGCTCTTGGGGAACGTGGCGCTCCTCGAAGACAACACGATGACGGCCGAGGAACGGCAGCAATGCCTGCGCACGATCGCCGAGCAAGCCGTACGGATCGGGGGTGTCGTCCGACGCTTGTCTACGCTGCGGGATCCACGCTCGGTCGAGTACATCCGGGGCTCCCGCATGATCGATCTCTCCGAGAAATCATAGCGCGCTCTCTTGCGTACGCTCTGGGGCGATGTAGTTTGCACCCGCATTACAGGGATATTCGTACTCACTTCCCCGGAGATACGCTCGATGGCCCTAGCCAAAAAGAAGGCCAAGAAAGCAGCGAAGAAGAAAGCCGCCAAGCGTCCCGCAGCCGCGAAGAAGCGTCCGGCGAAGAAAGCGGCGAAGCGCAAGCCGAATGCGGCATTCATGAAGCCGATGCAGCCCAGCGCCCAACTCGCCGCGGTCGTCGGCAATTCGCCCATGCCGCGGACCGAGGTGACGAAGAAGTTGTGGGCCTATATTAAGAGAAAAGGCCTGCAGGATGCGAAAGAGCGGCGCATGATCAACGCCGACGACGCCTTGAAGCCGATCTTCAACGGCAAGACCAAGGTGTCGATGTTCGACATGACGAAGCTCGTGAACAAGCATCTCAAGGACGCGTAAGCTGGCACGGGTGTGTGAGCGCTCGGCTACTACGCTGGTCGAGCGCTCTCACCATAACATGGCCGGTCCGTGCCCACGCCACGAAAGCCAAAGCGTACCACGCTCGAAAGCGCCAAAAGTCTGCTCGGCGCGCTGATCGTTTTTTTCTTCATCCGGCTGTTCATCGTCGAGGCCTATCGTATCCCCACCGGGAGCATGATTCCCACGCTCCTCGTCGGGGACTGGCTGTTCGTGAACAAGCTGGTCTACGGCCCCCATATCCCATTCACGGATATTCTGCTGCCGGGCTACTCGAGCCCGCACCATGGCGACGTCGTGGTGTTCAAGTCGCCGACGCAGGTCGACCAGCCCGAGGATCCGAATCCGACGCTGGTGAAGCGCCTGCAGGGAGAGCCGGGCGATACGCTGTACATGCGGAACGGTCTGCTCTATGTGAACGGGGTCCCGAGGCCACAGGGACCTGGCTTCAATGCCTACGACCCGAACGACCCCAATCCGGAATCACCGCCCAACGAGGCGAGTCCGCTCTTCCTGTGGCAGAAGCCGTTCCAGCTCTCCCACTCGCGCTTCCCGGCGCCGCCGGATACGATCACCCATGACAACTGGGGCCCGATCGTCATTCCGCCGAAGCATTACTTCATGATGGGGGACAACCGGTATCAGTCGAAGGACAGCCGGTACTGGGGCCTCGTCCCCCGCGGCAACGTGCGAGGGCAGCCACTGTTCATCTACTACTCGTACGACACCGAGGCCGGGCTCGACTACTTTCGGGCCATCACCGAAATTCGCTGGAAGCGCCTCGGGCATTGGGTTAAGTAACCCCCTTTCCCGGGGGCGCGTCTCTTCGGTTGAGTGACTGAATCTTCTTTTATCGCATGGCTGGTCTACCCGGCGCTGATCGCTGGCGCCGCGGGCCAGCTCGGATGGCACCGGCGCGCGCGTCGGCGGGACCTGGCGCTCGACGTCTCGCTGCTCGTCTGCGCCGCGATCGTCGTCGGCATCACGTTGTCGTACGCGCTTCCGCCGTCGCCTGACGCCAGTGCCGCCTGGACGATCGCCCAACGGTCGCTCCTGATCCTGTTCCTGTCGCTCTTGGGGCTCCTCATGGCATCGCGCGGCAGCCGCGTGGGCCGCGCCGGAGGGGTCACCTTGGGGCTCGGTGCCATAGCGCTCGCCGTGGGCTTGGAGGACGCGTCGGTCCGCGCGCCCGCGTTTGGTGTCGCGATCGTCGCCTTTGCGCTCGCGGCGTGGTGGATCGTCCGCGGGCGAAGAGCGGCCGTGCCGTTGGCGGGCCGCGAGATCACTGGGTCGTCGACCGTCCGCGCGCGGTTCATCATCATCGCGACCGGTGTCGTCTCGATCGCGACGTTCGTGCTGGGATTCCGGGGCGAGGCGAGTCCCGCGCTCGCGCTCGCGGTCTCGCTCTTCGTGGCCTTGCTCGCTGCTCGGGCGACGCGCTCGCTCGCCGCGCAGACCGAGCAGGCGGCGCTCCTCGCCCGGAGTGTCGAGGCGGAGCGGGCGCTGTCGTCGACGCTGGAGCAGCGGATCGCGGAGCGCAGCGGCGAGCTCGCCAATGCCGAGCGGGTGCTCGAGCGGATGTGGATGCTGGGGCAGCACGTCGCCCTGGAGCTCAATCCCACGCGCGTCCTCGAGCGATTCCTGGAAGCCGTGAATGACGTGGCGCACGCCGAGGGTGGGACGGTGGCCCTCGTGATCGATGACACGAAGTACCGGATCGCGGCCGCCGCCGGACTGCTGACGCAGTTCGACGGGGCCATCTTCACGATGCAGTCGGCGAACGGGCGCGTGATTCAGACCGGGCGCACGCTCGCGGTCGACGATCTGACGAAGCATCCCGGATTGCTCAGCGAGTCCGTCGCCAAGGCGGTCCCCCAGGTTCGCTCGGTGGTCGTGGTGCCGCTCCAGCGGGGCGGCGAGCGCATTGGCTCGGTTGGTCTCGTGTCTTCGGCCCTGAGGGCCTTTTCGCCGGACGACATCTCGCGCGTCGAGGCGATGTCGGACATGCTCTCGGTCGCGTTGGCCAACGCGGATCTGGTTCAGGATCTTCGGCAGGCCGAGCTCAGATTCCGCACGTTGTTCCGCGCCGCGCCGGACGCGGTGTTGACCGTGCAGCTCGGCGGGCGGGTCGCCGAGGCGAATGACTATGTGCGCGAGCTGGTGGGACTGGATCCGACGGATCGCGATCTCATGGAGTTCGTCGCGGCCAAGGATCAACGGCGGCTGCGCGAGGCGCTGACGGGTGCGTTCGGCGGACTGCCCACCCGATTGGACGTCGATGTCGTGCGACCCGGCGGCGAGTCGCGTGCCGTTTCCATCGCTGCCCGTCGGCTGCCGGAGACTGATCCTCCGACGTTGCTCATCATCGGTCGTGACATGACGGGCGAGCGTGAAATGCGCTCTCGGTTGATGGAGACCGAGCGTCTCGCCGCCGTCGGTGAGTTGGTGGCTGGCGTCGCGCACGAGGTCAATAATCCGCTGTCGTCCATCAGCGCGTTTGCGCAGTTGTTGTTGCGTGACGACACGCTGTCGCCGCAGCAGCGCGAGTCGATTGACGTGATTCGTTCTGAGACCGGGCGCGCGAGTCAGGTCGTCCGCGATTTACTGGCGTTTGCTCGCCGGAGCGCGCCACAGCGCGAGCCGCTCGATTTGAACCAGGTCGTCGAGCGGACCGTGAGATTACGCAACTACCAACTCACGTCCAGCGGCATTCGCGTCGCGATGGATCTGTCGCCGGATATCCCCGCGATCCATGGCGACGCGAGGCAGTTGCAGCAGGTCGTGCTGAATCTCGTGACCAACGCGATCCAAGCGATGGCGAACGTCGGCGGTGGAACGCTTTCGATCGCGACACGTGGCGATCGCCATACCGTGGTCCTGGATGTCGCCGACACGGGACCGGGCATCCCATCGGATCTCCGCCAGCGAATTTTCGAGCCATTTTTCACGACGAAGCCCGAAGGCGAGGGAACGGGATTGGGCCTGTCGGTCAGCTATGGCATCGTCACCGCGCATGGGGGAACCATCACGCTCGTCGAGAGCGCGACTGGCGCACGCTTTGTCGTGTCGATTCCGGCCATCAACCAGCGCGCCGAACGGCATGTCAGCGCGGAAATGCCTGCCTATACGGCGCGTTCGGCCCTCGCGGGCATGACCGTGTTATTCGTGGATGATGAAGCCACACTACGACATGGCTTCGAAGCATTTGGTAAGCTGCGCGGGTTTGGCGTGGTATCTGCGTGTGATGCCAGTGCGGCGTTACATGTCGTGCGCGAGGGTGAACCTCGCGTGGATATCGTGGTGACGGACCTCCGTATGCCGGGGGTCGATGGGGTAGGGCTGTACCACTCGCTCGTCGCCGAACGACCCGGATTGGCCGCACGAACGGTGTTCATCACCGGCGATGTCGTGAGCTTGGGTGACCGCGCAGTCGATCGACCGACGCTGACGAAACCATTCAGCTTCGAACGATTGGAGGAGACGCTGGTGGGCGTACTCTCTGTTGCTGCAGGCGACGACGACTCCATAGGTTAGCCAACCAGGGCAGAATGCGCCCTTCTGAGCAACCTATGGAGTCATCGTCTGAGTCGCATCTCCGCAGCGTTTCTTAGCATGACCATGCATGTCGAGGAGTCGTTGAACTAACATGCCAGAGTTCTTTCCGCGGCGCACGATCATGTGGAATCTGGAACGGACCAATCCGTTCCGGACGCTCACGCTTTCCGCGGCGGAACTTGGCATTCTGACGGGCATCGTGCTGCGCCTCGTGCGCGCGCTGATCCTGCCGCACACGCCGGAATCGACCGCCTGGGTGTACTACGTGTTCGCCGGTCTCGCGCTGTGCAGCACCGCGGCCGTGCATCTCTCGAACTACACGGTGCGTCACTGGGTGTGGCGCGCGCCGGCGTTCGCGGCATCGACGGTAGCCGGCGAGGCGCTCACGAGCCTCGTGCTCATCGCGGTGCACCGCGAGCCGTTCGGCACGGGCCGCGCGACGTTCATTGATTGGCCGCAAATGGCCGTCAATTCGCTCGAGATTACGGCGATCATCGTGTGCGCATTCGCCGCGTTGCTCGCGGTCGTCGTCCAAATTGTCCGCTATTTGTTATTGCTGAGCGAACATCGCGCCCATACGGTCGGCGCGATTCATGCCGAGCGTGCGCGCGACGAGGAGCACGGTTAGTTTTCTAGCATGGCTCGTGCGACTTGGAAGGGAAAGGTCCTCGCGGAGAGTGACCGCGTAGAGATCGTCGAGGGCAACGTGTACTTCCCGCCTGATGCCGTGAAGCGGGAGCACGTGCGCGACAGTGGCACTCACTCGACGTGCCCGTGGAAGGGCGAAGCCAGCTACTACGACGTCGTCGTGGATGGCGAGACGAACCGCGATGCGGCGTGGTACTACCCGTCGCCGAAGAACGCCGCGGCCAACATCCTGAACCACGTCGCGTTCTGGCGAGGCGTCACCGTCGAGCGCTGAGCGGCAGCTGGACCAGGGACCGGACCGCGCACCGCTGGATGTGTCCGGGCACGAAGCGCGCGTTGCGAAACCAATCAAGCTGATTCGGCGCCAGCGCACCCGTGGCTTGGATCGTTCCGAGCAACGGCACGCCTTTCTCGTCGATGACCACCGTGGCCGCCACCGTGTCCGGCCGGCCGTCGAGACGCGCGGGCTCGTAGTCACGCCACCGCGGCACGCGGATCGAGAACATGGGTACCGCGTCCGCGGTCGAATCGGGCGATAACGCGAACGCCAGTCGAATACCGTTGCCCGCACGCGGTGGCAGCGGCGGAAAACTCGAATCCGTCGCCGCACGGTCGATGCCGGCGATGAGCAGCGAGTCGATCGCGGGCGACGATGACGAGACCATTGGCACAATGTTCTGCACCGCGCCGCTCGGCATCAACGAGAACGCCGCGGTCGTGGCGATCGTCGGGCGGCCCGTCGGATCGAACACCACGATGGGCAAGCTCGCCGGAATCGTCATCTTCGCCCGTACCGCTTCGGCCACGACGCCGGTGAACCCCGCCGGCATGGACAGTCGCGTGAACGGATCGGACACGCGGCCATAGACCGTCTGGGACGTCGAGTCTGTCGATAACGGCAGCGTCGGGCAGACGGCGAAACGGTTTGTGTCAGCCGCTAGCATCGCGGCGACGACGAGAGTGTTCAACATATCTTTGACCCCATGCGAGCGCACCGAGTACGGGTTCCGGGCAGCACGTCAAACTTAGGCGCGGGGTTCGACACCATCGGTCTCGCGGTCAGTCGTTACCTGACTGCCGAATATCAGCCGGGCGATGGGCCATTGATCATCGACCGCCGCGGAACGCTCGTGGGTCTGCAGGGCATGCCCGAGGAGCTCGATCTCTTCGCGCAGGCCATGCGATCGGTCGCGCCGATCCTCGGCGGCACGCTCATCTTGGAATCTGAGATTCCCGTCGGTCGCGGGCTCGGTTCATCCGCGGCGGCGGTCGTCGGCGGTCTGACGCTCGGTGCCGCGGTTCGCGGTGATCCTCTGTCGACCGACACATTGCTTCGTTCGGCGCTTCGTTGGGAATCGCATCTCGATAACGTCGCGCCATGTCTACTGGGCGGATTGGTGGCGGTCGCCGAGTCGCACGCGTTTCCGCTGCCATTGTCGGGCAATATTGCTTTCGCGTACGCGGCTCCCGGCGTCCCGTTATCCACGTCGAAAGCGCGCGCGGCGCTGCCGGCAACCGTCCCGCATGCCGAAGCGGCGCACGCGCTCGGACACCTGGCGGCGCTCATACGGGGACTGGAGACCGGCGATGTCGAGCTTCTCAAGCTCGGTCTCGCCGACAAGCTGCACGTGCCGTATCGGCTGCCGCTGATTCCCGGTGGCGCCGAGGTGCGGGAAGCGGGATTGGCGGCCGGCGCGTGGGGGGTAACGGTGTCCGGTGCTGGATCCGGGCTCCTTGCCGTGACGGATCCGGCAAAAGCCGCCACGGTGGCGGAAGCGATGGCCGGGGCGTTTCGGGAAACGGCGGGCCCGGATGGTGTCGTCGCGTTTCCGCTCGTCCCGGATTCGCGCGGCGTGACACTTGACTAAGGCTTCCCGTCTTACGAATACTTGATGACGATGATCGGCTCTCTGCGCACGACCACGACGACGACTATGACGACGCGACCCCTCCCGGGGGACGGCGCCGGCGGTCGCGACTTGCTCTAAAGCGCACAGTCACCGACCCACGGGCCCCCCGGAAAAATCCGAGGGGCCTCTTTTTTTGTCCTTAGGGGGACATTGGTATGTCGAACACCGTAGGCGTGGCGGTCTATGGCCTGGGCACCGTCGGCTCAGCCGCCGTCGAAATCATGCGATCGGCCGGCGACGGCCGGTTCACGCTGCGCCACGTCGTGGTGCGCGACAAATTCAGAAAGCGAGCCATCGACTGTGATCCCGCGTTGATCACGGACGACTGGTGTCAGCCATTGCACGATCCCAAAGTGAGTTTGGTGGTCGAGCTCATGGGCGGCGTCGATCCGGCGTGTCGAGTGGTGCGGCGTGCGCTGGAGAGCGGCAAGCATGTCGTCACGGCGAACAAAGCGCTCATCGCGACTCACGGTGCGTCGCTCGAAGCGATTGCGGACGCCTATGGCGTCGCGCTGCGCTATGAAGCCGCGGTCGGTGGAGCGATCCCCGTGATTCACACGCTCCGAGGCACGCTCAAGGGGAACCGCATCACGCGCATACGCGGGATTTTGAACGGCACGACCAATTTCATGCTGACCCGCATGTCAGCCGATGGCCTGTCGTTCGCCGAAGCATTGAGAGAAGCGCAAAAAAAGGGCTTCGCCGAGGCAGATCCGACGGCTGATGTGTCGGGACTGGACACCGCACAAAAATTGGTCATTCTCGTCCGCCACGCGTTCGGCCACTGGGTCCCCGTCGAATGCGTCGAGCGAGCCGGAATCGAGGGAGTACGGCCGAAAGAGGGCGAAGTATTTAAGTTGATCGCCGAGGCGGTGCTCACCGATGGCAGTTTGCGCTTACGGGTCGGCCCGCAGAAACTCGCCCCATCGGATCCGATGGCTCACGTGAACGACGAGAACAACGCCGTGTTGATCGAGGGAGATTTCGCCGGCTCACTGACGTTCATCGGCCGGGGCGCGGGCGCGCTGCCGACCGGGTCGGCGGTCTATGACGATATCGTCGCCGCGGTTTGTTAAGGGCGTTATAGAGCGCTGGCGCGCGTTCCTGCCGGTCACGCCGGCGACGCCAGCGCTGACGTTGGGCGAGGGGGATACGCCCTTGCTCGCGACCCCACGGCTCGCCGCTTGGGTCGGCGTCGAAGAGCTCTACGTCAAATTCGAGGGCATGAATCCCACGGCCTCGTTCAAGGACCGCGGGATGGTCGTTGCCGTCGCCAAGGCCGCCGAATCCGGCGCCCACACGGTCATCTGTGCCTCGACCGGCAACACCGCGGCCAGCGCGGCCGCCTACGCCGCTCGCGCCGGGCTCGCCGCCATCGTGCTGCTGCCGGGCGGCAAGGTGGCCATGGCCAAAGTTGCCCAGGCATTGGCCTACGGCGCCCGCGCGGTGGCGCTGGAGGGCAGCTTTGACGCGGCCCTGGATGTCGCCAGGGAGCTCGTCGCGCGCCATCCGGTGGCGCTCGTCAACTCCGTGAACCCTCACCGCATCGCGGGTCAGGCCACCGCCGCCTTCGAGATCTGCGACGCCTTGGGCCGCGCGCCCGATATCCTCGCGCTTCCCGTCGGGAACGGCGGGAACATCTCCGCCTATTGGGCGGGCTTCCGCCGGTATCAATCGGGCCTTCCGCGGATCATCGGCGGGCAGGCCGCCGGGGCGGCGCCCCTCGTGCGAGGCGCGCCGGTCGAGCATCCCGAGACGATCGCGAGCGCGATCCGGATCGGTCGCCCCGCGAGCTGGGACACGGCCGTCGCGGCCGCCCGGGAGTCGGGCGGCGCGTTCCGCGCGATCACTGATGAGGCGATTCTCGAGGCCTACGCCCAAGTCGCGCAGCGCGAGGGGATTTTCTGCGAGCCATCGTCGGCCGCCGGGATCGCCGCGTTGCGCGCGAGCGTCGCCGACGGTCAAACACAAGCCGCGAGCAGCTGCGTCTGCGTCTGCACGGGGCACGGCCTCAAGGACGCGAGCCAAGCACCGAGTGCCGACATTATCACCTTGCCCGCATCGGCGGACGCGGTAACCAACGCGTTGAGTTGGTAAGGGTATACTTCTCGGCGCCCCACCCCGGCGGAGGAACGATGGACGTACGCAGTGTGCGATCGTTGGCTATTGCGGGTTTGAGCGTCGCCTTCCTGGCGAGCTGCGGCGGAACATCGACCGCACCACAAACGCATCCGGCGATCGGCTTGGCCACGACGACCATCGTGTTCGGCGCCCAGCTAGCCGGCGGCAACCCCACCGCCCAGACCGTCAACGTCACGAACAGCGGGACGGGCACACTATCCGGCCTGGCTCTGGGGACGATCACCTACGCCGGCGGCGGAAGCGGCTGGCTGAACGCGACGCTCTCCACGACGAGCGCCCCGGCGACGATCACGCTCAACGCGACGACCGGCTCCCTCGCGCAGGGGACCTACACGGCGACGATCCCGGTCAACGCCTCGAGCGCGTCGAACCCGGCGAACCTCAAGGTCCGATTCATCGTCTTCCCGCCCGCCGGAAACACCACGCTCAGCGTGGGTGGCGACACGACGTTCCTCGGCACTCCGGTGACCGCGACGAACATCGTGCTCCAGCCCGGCCAGCAGTATCTGATAGCGGTGATCAACACGGACACGAGCGCCTCCGTCAACGAAGACTTCACGCTGTTCGGTTCGATGACGAGCACGCAGCGCGTGCGTCAGGCGTCGTTGCCGACGGCGCATCTCGCCGCAGCCGCGACGAGACCGACGCCCTCGCTCACGCTGAGCGCCGCGGCGGTCAAGCGGATGCAGCGCCTGCACAACCTGCAGGCGAACCACATGGCGATGCTCGATCACAACATCGCGGTGGGTCAGCGGTTCGCTCGCACCGGCCGGTCGGCCCAAATATCCGGCGGCGCCGTCTCGCGGCCTCGATTCTCGGTGTCCCAGACAGTCGGCACGGTCAACAAGATCTATGTCGCCAGTTCGTTCGGCGCGGGTTGCACGGGAGTCGATTCGATCGGCGCCCGCACCGTGGCGGTTGGCGCGCACGTCATCGTCCTCGCCGACACGAACACCACGAAGTGGCCCTCTGCCCAGCGCGACTCGGCGTTCTACCAGACGTTCGCGAACGAATACGACGCGGTCACGTGGCCGCATATCAACACCTACATTGGCAATCCGCTGGCGTACGACAACCAGCTGTCGAGCATCGGCAAGATCACCGTCGTGATCTCGCCCGTGCTGAACGACTTCGGCGGCGGCATCGTCGCGTTCGTGAACAGCTGCGACTTCTTCCCGTTCGACGGCAACCTCAGCGACCAGAACGCGGATCTCGGGAACCAGACCGAAGTCTTCTACTACTGGGCGCCGGACTCCGCCAGCGGCTGGGTCGGCAAGGCCTGGGAAGATCTGATGCGCGGGACCGCCTCGCATGAGACGAAGCACATCGTGTCCTATACGGATCGCAAGATCAACAGTAACTTCGCCACCTTCGAAGAGCGTTGGCTCGAAGAGGGCCTCGCACAGGAGTCCGCGGACATCTGGGAGCGGAACTTTAACGGCACGACGTGGAAGGGTCACGCGAACTTCAACCAGACCGTCGCGTGCGAGCTCTACCTCGGCCCGAACGAATCCCCCGCGTGCCAGGATGCGAATAACACCAAGCCGGTCGCGTTGACCGGCAGCCACCTGCCGTTCCTGTTCGACTACCTGGCCGCGGAGAGCCAATCGGCGACCGGGCTCGGATTCGGGAACACGGGAGCGAACGCGACCCCAACGAACTATGGGGCGGGCTGGGAGTTCGCGCGCTGGGCCACCGATCAGTACGCGTCGACCGAGGCGTCGTTCATTCAGTCTCTCGTCAACGAACCGACGCTGTCGGGGCTGGCGAACGTCTCCGCCCATAGCGGCAAGAGCATCGAAGAGCTGCTCGTGTATTGGAATCTGGCGAGCGCGATCTTCGACACCGCGACCTATACGGCCGCCGACCCGAGGATCACGGTCCCGAGCTTCAACTTCGGCCAGATTTTCTACGTCGGTCAGACGTCGCTCACGTGCAACGGAAATCCCTGCGGCTTGTTCGGCGCGAATTTCTCGACGACACCGACGTGGCCGATCACACCCACGCCGCTCGCCGCCGGCAACATCAACGTCAAGGTCACCGGCGTCTCAGGGACGACCGCCAAGTACTTCCTGCTCAGCGCCTCGGGTAGCGGGAATCAGTACATTCAGCTACAGGACGGTAGCGGTAACAGCATCAGCACGAGCAGCGGGCTTCGGGTCGGTATTATTCGAGTACAATGAGTTTCGGGTGGCCGGCCCTGGTTCTGGCATGCACGATCGCATGCCGCACGACCCGAGCGGGATCGACGGCTGATCCCGCTCGGGCCGTTCAGGCCGACACGGTCATCGGCACGATCCAGATCGTCGGCACCGATCCCTTTCCTCGAACGGTCATTGTCCCGGCGAACTCCGGGATCTCCCTGCGCTTGGTCGGCCCGCCGGCGCTCCAGCACGTCAACGGCCTGGGCGTTCAAGTCGTCGGCCAACGCGCCGGCGATCAGTTCACCGTCAAGAGCTTCACGGTCGTGAGCGCCAACGGCCAGCCCGCGACCGATGGCCGGCTGCTCAAGGATGGCGATACGCTCTACATCGTGACCGAGGACGGGGTCCGACACGCCCTCGTGAGTCCGTCGCCGAACCTTCGCGCGCGCGTCGGTCAGCGCGTGTGGGTGTCCGGCCCGCTAGACCGAGAGGCGATCGCGTACGGGTTCATCGAGTAGTGTTTTCACATAGCCCGCCACACCACGCTCGAGAATCGTAAAGGGTTCGCGATACCCTTCCTGCCGCAACCGCTCCATGCGGGCCTGAGTGAAGTACTGATACTTATCGCGGATCTCGATAGGCGTATCGACGTACTCGATCTTCTCGCTTAGACCCAAGGCCTGACACACGGCCCGAGCCAGATCCAAGTACGTCCGCGCCGTCCCGGTACCGAGATTCCGGATGCCGCGAGTCACGGGCTTTCTCAACGCGAACATGAGTACCGAGACCACATCGCCCACGTCGATGAAATCGCGGGCTTGTTGTCCGTCCGCGATGCCAGGACGATGACTCCGAAAGAGCCGAATGGCGTCGCCCGAGTGTCGCTGGTCAAACGCGTGCAAGACCACGCTCGCCATGTGGCCTTTATGTCGCTCGCCGTAGCCGTAGACGTTAAAGAATTTCCATCCCGACCACGCCGGGGGCGCGGTCTTCTGCTGCAGCACCCAGAGATCGAATGCCTGCTTGGAGCGGCCGTACGCGTTGAGCGGAGCGAGGCTCTTGATCAGCGACTCGTCATCGTCATACCCGAGCGTCCCGTCGCCATACGTGGCGGCACTCGACGCGTAGACGAACGGCAGCCGATGCTCGGTGGCGTATGTCCACAAGCGCTTCGAGTATTCGACGTTGTCCCGCGCAAATAACGCCTCGTCGGTCTCCGTCGTGTCGGTGCAGGCGCCGAGGTGGACGATGCCAGAGAGCTGGCGAGGGGAAGCGGACAGCCAGTCGAACAATCCGTGGCGATCCACGATCGGCCCGGTCTCGACGTCGCGATGTTCCAGCCGCGCCGCGAAGTGCTCGCGGGCATCCACCGACACCACCGGAATCCCCTCTTTCCGGCATCGCTCCACGAACCGATAGCCGATAAACCCCGCGGCGCCGCTGACGAGGACTGGGTGCATGTGGTGTATATTACATGCATGAGCATATATGACGAACGGTTAGTCGCCCCGATGCGGCATGAGCTGACGCGCCTCGGCGTCGAAGAGCTCCGTACCGCCGATGCCGTCGACGCGAAGCTGCGCGGCTCGACCGGTACCACCCTCGTGGTCGTGAACTCCGTCTGCGGCTGCGCCGCGAGAAACG
Source organism: Gemmatimonadaceae bacterium (assembly GCA_035652495.1). Taxonomy (GTDB): domain Bacteria; phylum Gemmatimonadota; class Gemmatimonadetes; order Gemmatimonadales; family Gemmatimonadaceae; genus DASRDS01. The sequence goes on along the minus strand of DASRDS010000198.1, from coordinate 18,899 downwards.
CCCGTCCCGCGGTCGCTCGGGCCCTTCAGCACGAGACGCGCCCCGACGCGCTGACCACCGTGTTCGCCGGCCAGGACCAGGAGGCGACCCAGCGCGCCCGTGGCTACTTCGTGGGCTACCCGCCCTCGTCGCCCTCGATTGCCCTCTTCAAGAACGGCCAGATCGTGTTCATGCTCGAGCGCTACCAGATCGAGGGTCGCTCAGCCGATGACATCGCCCACGATCTGACCGACGCATTCGACCGCTACTGCGCGAGATCCGTACCGGTGTGAGACTCCTCATCGTCGAAGACGACCCCGAGCTGGCGTCGATCCTCGCCGACGGCTTGGCCGACCACCACTACGAGGTCGTCGTCGCCGCTGATGTGCCCGCCGCGCGCGAACGCGCCGTGCTGGGCACGTACGATGTCATGATCCTGGATGTCCTGTTGCCCGGCGGGAGCGGATTCGACCTGTGCGCCCAGATCCGCTCCCGAGGCATTGCGACGCCTATCCTCATGCTCACGGCCCGTGACGCGATTGACGATCGCGTCCGCGGGCTCGAGGCCGGCGCGGATGACTACCTCACGAAGCCATTCGCGTTTCGTGAATTGCTCGCCCGCGTGCGTGCCCTATCACGCCGTCAGCCGGCGCTCGCGCCGCAACGCGTGCGAGTCGCCGACCTGGACATCGACCTCGAGACCCGCCAGGTCCAGCGCGGCCTTCGCCCCATCACGCTGACGGCCAAGGAATTCGCGCTGCTGGAATTCTTCACGCGCCACGAGGGCAAAGTCGTCGATCGGGCCGCGATCGCCGCGCACGTCTGGGACGACAATCACGACCCGTTCACGAATGTCCTCGAGGTGTTGGTCCGGCGCCTCCGCCGCAAAATCGACGATGACTTCGAGCCCAAACTGATCCACACGATTCGCGGCGCGGGCTACCGGTTCGGCGTGTAGATGATGACGCCGCTCACGCGCCTGCGGCTCCAGCTCACGGCGTGGTACGCCGGAACGTTCACCCTCATTCTCATCGTCCTCGGCGCGATCGTCTTCACGGTCATCGGGCGCAGGCTCGCCGAAGAGCTCGACGAGTCGCTCGCCGACGCGACGCACGCGGCCGAGCGTGCGACGCAGATCCGTGAGACCGAGTCCAAGCTCGGCTCGGCGCAGATCGCCGACGCGTTCTCCGAGCTCGTCATCCCCGACCACCGACTCTTCCTGTTCGACTCGACCGGTGTCCCGATCGTGCCGCGCGACCCGCCTGATCCCGTGCGCGACATCGCGTCAAAGGCCGCGGCGCAGGGTACGTACGACCGCCACTACAAGCTCGACGGCGACACGCCGCACGAGCGCCAGTTCCAGGCGCACGCCGAGCGGTTCGAGGTGACGAGTGGCCGGCACTACGTCGTCGTCATCGTCGCCAGCCGCTTCGAGATCGAGGACCGGTACGCGACGCTGATCGGCGCCATCATCATCGGCGCGTTCGTCGCCGTGCTGCTCGTGGCCGTCGGGGGTTGGTTCCTCGCGTGGAAGGCCATCGAGCCGATCGAGCGGAACCTAGCGTATGTGCGGCGATTCGTGGCCGATGCCGCCCACGAGCTCCGAACCCCGGTGTCGGTCCTCCGCAGCCGCGCCGACGTCGCGCTGTCCCGCGACCGGAAGATCGAGGCGTATGTGGAGGCGCTCAAGGCCGTCGGCCTCGAGGCCGAGCGCATGGGCCGCATCGTCGATGATCTTTTGATCCTCGCGCGCGCGGATGCCGGCGAGCGCACGGTCGTCCGCAAGCGATTCTTCCTCGACGACCTGGCCGCGGAGGCCGTCAGCGGAGTGCGGGTGCTGGCCGAGACGCGTGGCGTCGATCTCAGCGTGCGCGAGTTCGAGGAAGCGCCCGTCGACGCCGACCCGGCGCTCGTGCGGCAGCTGATTGTGATCTTCCTCGATAATGCCATCAAGTTTACGCCAACCGGCGGGCGTGTGTCCCTGAGTATTACGTCCGTCGACGGACGCGCGATTGTGACAATCGAGGACACCGGTGTGGGGATAACACCGGATGAGCTGCCTCGCATCTACGACCGGTTCTATCGCGGAGACGACGCCCGCCGCCGGTCGGATGGAGCCGGGTTGGGACTGTCGATCGCGAAATGGATCGCGGACACGCACGGCGCCCACATCGATCTCGAGTCCATGCCGGGCCAGGGCGCGCGCTTCACCGTGACGTTCCCGCCGGTGCCTTCGGCTGCCTGAGATTCCGACACCCTGGACGCAAGGTGTCAGGAATGGCGTCGACATCGAAGGTTGCCGCCTGAGCAGACCCCAGTCGCACCGAATCGCTCAAATCGTACAACTCGGCGCTGACCGGAAGGAGGTTGAGCGACGGCAGCACGATCGAATCGGTGCGCACGCCGATCGTCCGCAGATACCGGCCGATCGTCCGTCGCGCCGGGCGGTACGGTGGCACACCGGAGCTCAACACCCAGAGCCGCGGCACCCCCCGAAATCGATCCAGATCCGTCAGGTACGATCGGTTGTCCTGCCGGTCGCAGATGCCGACGTAGTACGCCCCGTCATTGAGCCCATAGCGCGGACCGTAGTAATCCGCCGCCTCGGATGTATTCGCGAACACGTAGACCTGGTCCGTCGACTGGCGGTGATCGCGAAAGAACGCGAACATCGGTTTGTACGCCTCGATGACGTACGGTGGTGGCAAGCGCGCGATGGCCCACAGTGGCCCGATCAGCAGTGCCCCGATGAGCACGGGCTGCCGCACCCACGCGATGGCCGATGCCAGGGCGATAATGACGCTCGGGAGGAGAAACAGGATCACCCGAGTGTGAAACGGGAACTGTCGCGCCACCGAGGCGACCACCGCGGCCAGCATGGGTCCGGCCAGCAGCAATGCCACGTCGCGACGTTTCCGCCACAGCATGACGAAGCCGAATACCGCGATAACCGAGTACACCATGGGCCATGGATAAGCCAACATCCACGGGTCACCGAAAAACTGTGTCGCGGTGACGAGATGCGGCGGCCAGGACAGAAAGCCATGTCGCACATCCCAGAACCGCTGCATAAACGCCATGATCTCCGGCGTGACGTAGTAGCGGGCCACGACGATGCCCATGACCGACGCGAGCGCCCACAGGGACACCGTCACGATCGCCTGCCTGCCGCGAACGATCAGGAGGGCCGCCCCCAGTCCGGCCATGACGAGAATCGAGGCTTGAGAGAACCAGACGACCACGAACCCCAGGAGACCCGCCAGGACAGGTCGACGGAGATCGAGCGCGATGAGCGTGAGGGCGATCGCGATCATCACGTCCATCCCGTACTGTTTCAGCTCCGTCGTGTAGCGGATCAACGGCGGCGCCAAGGCGAAGAGCGCGACGGCGACGATCGTCGCCTCGCCATCGAGGGCTCGTTCGGCGAGGCGCCGGAAGAGCAACAGCGCGGCCAGGCCACAGATGAATGGCACGAAGCGGAGCGCGAGATCGTTCGTGCCGAACACCAGCGTCGCGACTTTCAAGGCGCCGACGAAGCCCACCGGAGCCACTTGCGAGTAGAGGAGCGGCCCGGATATCAACTCTCCCAACGAACGCTGGGTGATGTTGCGGGCTATCGAGATTTCGTCGTACCAGAATGATGGGTTCGCCGCGTACTGCCAGACACGTAGCACTAGCCCCACAACGACCAGAGCCGTGAGCACGGTCTGCCGCGACAGTCCGTCTACCGCGCGTGTAATCCTCATGACAGTTTAGTCCGGTACCCTATCACGATGCCGGTTCGAATTTCCGCGTGGATCTGTACGGTCGCTCTGGCGGCTGGAACTACAGTATTCGGACAGACGCCGCAACCCTTGACACTTCGGGAGGCGGTCGATTCCGCCGTCGCGCGGGGCACACGGGTGGCCTTGGCCCGTGCGGATTCGGCGACCGCTCGCGCGGGCCTCACGCAAGCGCGTGAGTGGCCGAATCCCACGTTGACGTTCCAATACACGAAGGACACGCCGCATTACCACGGGTTCATCGAATTTCCCATCGACTACCCGTGGCTTCGATCGGCCCGTATTCACAGCGCTGACCTGGCCAATCACTCGGCCGGCTATCGCTTTGCGTTCGAGCGGGCCGGCGCCCGGTTCGATGCCGAGACGACGTATGTCCGCGCTCAGGTCGCCGGGGAGCACGCACGGCTCTCGCACGAGAACAGCATCTATGCCGACAGTCTCCTGCGCCTGGCGCACGTGCGTCGTGAAGCAGGAGACGCGAGTGATCTGGACGTCGAGCTCGCGACGGTTACGGCCGGCCAGTCCGCCAATGCCGCCGCGGCGGATTCGTTGGCCGCGATCGGTGCGGTGCTAGATCTGCAAGCCCTACTGGGGATGCCATCTGACCAGGTCCACGTTGTTGTATCTGACTCCCTGATGCTCGTTGATGCCATGCCGGCGGATACGGCCACGAGTCAGACACTCCAAGTAGCGGCGGCGGAAGAAGCACTGGGGTCGGAACGCGCAGCGCTGAGCGTAGCGAAGCGAGCCGCATTCGCCACGCCATCCATCTCGCTGGGCGTAGAGGGCGGCGACCCGACGCAGCCATATCCGCTCCCGTCGGCCTCCATCATTTTCCCGTTCCCGTTGTTCAACCAAAATCGCGGCCAGGTCGGCATAGAGGCAGCGAATGTCTCGCGCGCACAGGCGGAACTCGCCCGAGCGCGCCGTGAAAGCGCGGCAGCGATTGCGGCCGCGCACCGCGCGCTGAATGCCGCGCTGATGCGAGCCCAGCGCGACCGTGGTCTCTTGGAATCCGCGAACCGCGTCGCGGCGATGTCGCTGACGGCGTTCGCCGAAGGCGCCCAGGCGCTGCCGAGCGTTCTTGAAGCCCGAAAGAGCGCGCGCGACGCGCTCGTCCAATACGTCGACGATGTCGGTGAGGCCGCCGCCGCGGCCGCCGCCGTGCGACTGTTCACGTCGAAAGTAGGCGACCAATGAAATATCGGATGTGTCTCGCTACGCTCGTCGCGCTGGCCGCCTGCAAGGGCGGTGGCGGCGAGGAGAAAAAAGACGTCGAGCCAGTCGTGAACGCGCAGACCGCGACGGCGGTGCAGCAGTCCTTCACGGAGACGGTGACCGCGATCGGCACGGTGACGCCGCGCCCGGGTCACTACGCCGAGCTCGCGGCTCCCGCGCCCACACGCGTCGCCCACATTTTCGTCGCCCCGGGCGATGTCGTCCACGAGGGAGACCCGCTCGTGGAGTTCGAGCGGGCGCCGTTCGATGCGGCTGCCCAGAGTGCACGCACCGCGTTAGACAACGCCGAGCACGCCGCGCAGCGCGCCGAGCGACTCGCGGCCGCCGGCATTCTCGCTCGCAAGGACGCGGACCAGGCGCAGGCTGATCTCGCCCAGGCCAAGGCGAATGCCGTCACGGCCGAACGTGCGCAACAGCTCTCCACGCTGCGCTCGCCGATTTCCGGCACGGTGACCCGCATGAGCGCGATCCTCGGTGCGTCGGCGGATCCGTCGGCGCCGGTGGTCGCGGTGGCGGATCCGGCGATGCTCGACATCGTCTTCAGTCTCTCGCCCGGCGACGGGGCCCAAGTGCATGCGGGGAACACGATCGTTCTCACCTCCGGCCGCAACGCCGAGGGCGAGTCACTCGGCCAGGGCCAGGTCGCCGCGGTGGGCGCCACGGTCGATTCGGCATCACGCGGCGTGTTGGTGCGGGCGCGCTTGACGCATCCGGCGCGCGCGCTGCGCATTGGCGAGACGGTGTTCGGGCGTATCGCGGTGGCGGTGCATCCGCACGCGGTCGTCATTCCGGTGCAGGCGCTGGTGCCGGATGGCGACGGGCTCAAAGTATTCGTGGTCGAGAGCGGCCATGGTATGGCGCAGAAGGTCACCGTGGGCGGCCGTACCGAGACCGAGGCGGAGATCACGGACGGCGTCAAGGCGGGTGACGTCGTAGTCACCGTCGGCGCGTACGGCATGGAAGACAGCGCGAAGGTCGTGCCGTTGCGCCAACAGGTCGCACCGGCCGAGGCCGCGTCCGACAGCGACAAGAAGTCATGAAGCTCTTTGATCTGCTCGGGGCGCAGCGGCGATTTATCTACCTGGTCATCGCGCTCGTCAGCGCGGCGGGCATCTGGGCTGGACTCCGTCTGCCGTCCGCGATCTATCCGGAACTGTCGTTCCAGCGCATCACGGTCGTCGCCCAGGGTTCCGCACTCGGCGCGCGTCAGGTCGTCTTCGCGATCACGCGGCCGATCGAAGAAGCCATCAGCACGGTTCCCGGCGTGCTGCGCGTGCGTTCGAAGTCGATTCGCGGCGCCTCGCAGATCGATATCACGTTCGCGCCGAACGTCGATATGATTTATGCGCTGCAGCTCGTCAACACGCGCATCAACGAGATTCGTGGGTCGCTGCCGCCGGAGTTGGAGCTCGAGATCGAACGTCTGACGCCGTCGGTGTTTCCCATCCTGTCGTACAACTTGATCGGTGGTGACGCCGCGAGCCTGTACGACATCGCGCGCTATCAGATCCGCCCTGTCTTCTCGCGCGTGCCTGGTGTTGGACGAGTGGATGTGCAAGGGACGGATGTGCGAGAGATCGAGGTGATCGTCGACCCCGCGCGCCTGTCGGCACAATCGATCAGCTATGACGATGTAGCGAACGCCATTAAGGCGGCTACGTCAGTCGACGCCGTGGGACGCGTGGCCGAGGATTACCAGCAGTTCCTGATCGTGACCGACCAGGAAGCGCATACGGTCGAAGACATCGAAAATGTGGTCGTCCCGACGCCGTCCGGCTCGAGTATCCGCGTGAGTGACCTGGGTAAGGTCATGCTCGGCACCGAGGACCATACGCGGATCATTGCGGGCGATGGCCGGCCAGCGGCGTCGCTCAACATTACGCGTCAGATCGGCGGCAACACCGTCGCGATCGCCGACAGCATCGCGAGCCTCGTCAAGACGGTCACGAAGACGCTGCCTCCCGGCGTCCGGATCGAGCCGGTGTACGACCAAGCGACCCTGGTGAAGGACGCCGTCACGTCGGTCCGCGACGCCATGATTATTGGCGCGGTCCTCGCCATCATCGTGCTCCTGTTCTTCCTTCGCGATGGCGTCATCACGGCGATCAGCGCCACGTCGATCCCGCTGACGCTCGCGATGACCGTGTTCTTCATGTCGCTCGTGGGTCAGACGTTTAACCTGATGACCCTCGGCGCCATGGCGATCGCGATTGGTCTGGTGATCGACGATGCCGTGGTGGTCACGGAGAATATCGCGCGCCATCTCGCCCTGGCTCCCGACAATCGCCAGCGCGCGATACGAGAGGCCGTGCAGGAGCTGATCTGGCCGGTCACGACGTCCACGATCACGACCGTAGTCGTCTTTCTGCCGCTGGGTCTCTTGCAGGGTGTCGTAGGCCAGTTCTTCATCGCGCTCTCGGTGACGCTGACCATCGCGGTCCTCGTCTCGCTAGTGCTGGCACTGACGATCATCCCGTTGCTGAGCGAGCAGCTCGTCAAGCATCGCCAAGAGGGCGCCAAGACCGATCGGCTGGCCGACCGCTACGAAAAGGCGCTTGCGACCGTGCTGCATCACCCGAGTTGGGTGATCGGCGCCGCTGCACTGCTGATAGGCCTCGGCGTGCTGGCGCAAATGCGCGTCGCCACCGGCTTCCTCCCCGAGATGGACGAGGGTGCCTATGTCTTCGACTATTTCACGCCGGGCGGCACCGCGCTGGCGGAGACCGACCGCGAAGTGCGGATCGCCGAGCGAATCATGGCCGCGACGCCGGAGATCGAGGCCACCTCGCGCCGCACGGGCGCGGAGCTTGGGGTCTTCGCGACACAGCAGAATTCCGGCGACTTGGTCGCGCGTCTCGTTCCACGCTCGAAGCGCGACAAATCCGTCGATGAGGTCATCGACGACGTGCGCCAGAAGGTCCAGCAGGCCGTGCCGCGGTTGCACATCGAGTTCGTGCAGATCCTGTCCGACGTCATCAATGACCTGGCCGGGGCGGCTCGGCCCGTCGAGATCAAATTGTTCGGCGAGCAGCTGGAGTCGCTCGAGGCCTACGCCAAGTCCCTCGAGCCCGACATGACGAAGGTCGAGGGCGTCGAAGACTTCTACAACGGCGTCAGCGAGCCTTCGCCCGAGCTGATGCTGCGTATTAGCGGGGCCGAGGCCAATCGCATCGGCATGACGCCGCAGCAGGTCGGCGCCGATGTCTCGGGCTCCATTCTCGGTGTCGTCGGCGGGGAGATCCGGACGCAGGACCGTGCGATCGCCGTCCGCGTCCGCGCGCCGGACACCGTGCGGTTCGATCCGTTGCGTCTTGGATCACTCCCGATCATCGGTCCGGGCCACAAGCCGACGCCGCTTGCCTCGCTCGCGTCCATCACGCCGCAGATCACGCGGGCGGAGCTGGATCGCGAGAATCAACAGCAGATGCTCGCGATGACCGCGGATGTCTCCGATCGCTCGTTGGGCGCCATCAACGCCGATATCAGAAAAGTGTTGGCCGCTCACCCGCCGCCGCCGGGTATTCGCGTCGAAATCGGCGGTCAGTACGCCGGCCAGCAGCAAGCCTTTCGTGCGCTTCTCATTGTGCTGGGCCTGGCGGCGGTCAGCGTCATCGGCGTCATGCTCGTGCAGTTCGAGTCGTTCATCGAGCCATTCGTGATCGTTTCGGCCGCGCCGATCTCGTTCGTCGGGGCGCTCGCGCTCTTGACCATCACCGGCACCCAGCTGAACGTCTCTTCGTTCATGGGGCTCATCCTCCTGGTGGGGCTCATCGTGAAGAACGGCATCATCCTCCTGGATTTCACGAAGCTCCGCATGGAGCAGGAGGGCGTGAATCTGGAGACGGCCATTCGCGAGGCGGCGCGCACGCGCCTTCGGCCGATTTTGATGACGACGCTCTGCACGTTGTTCGGGCTTCTGCCCCTCGCGCTGGGTCTCGGCGCGGGCAGCGAGCTTCAGCGGCCACTGGCGCTGGCCGTGATCGGCGGGCTCGCCCTCTCCACGCCGATCACCTTGTTCGTCGTTCCGACTGTTCTGGTTGCCGTGAGAGGGCGTGAGTGGAAGCGAACCGCGACTACGAAATCCGCACCCACCGGATGATCTCGCCGAACGACCGCCGCTTGCCGTACATGAGGATGCCGACGCGATAGACGCGAGCGGCGAACCAGATCGCGATCAGGTTCGCGATCGCCAGTCCGGCGATGGTGCCGATGATCTCGATCAGCGGCACCTGAATCAGGCTCAATCGCAACGGCATCATGATCGGCGCCGAGAACGGAATCCACGACACCACACGTGAGAGCATGCTGGTCGGGGCCAGGAACACCGGTCCGACGAACATGACGCTCAGGACGAGGAGCATCGTGACGGGCAGGGAAGCCTGCTGTGCATCTTCCTGGCTCTCGACCGTGGCGCCGATCGCGGCGAAGAGGGCCGCGTAAAAGAAGAACCCAAGCAGGAAGATCAGGACGAGCTCGATGCCCCCGGCAACGCTGATCGATCCCGGCAACGGTATGTTGGCCGTCTCGCTGGCGCCGAGCGCGCGGAGGATCGGCGCACGGAAGAACACGATCGCCGCCGACGCGAAGACCCAAATGAGCTGCTGCGTAATCGCGACGCCGCCCACGCCGAGGATCTTCCCGGCGAGGAGCGTATCCGGCGGCGCGCTCGCGACGACCACTTCGGACACCCGGCTCGCCTTTTCATCCGATACGCCACGGACGATGCTCTGTCCGTACACCACGATCGTGATGTAGAGCAGAATGGCGACCATGTAGCCGAACAGGGCGCCGGACATACCCGTTCCGCCGAGTCCGTGCTCGGTCACGCGCTCGGTATGGAGTTGGAGCGGGACCTTGGTGAGCGAGCGGATCTGCGCCGGGTCGAGCCCGGCGCTGACGAGCCGCTCCGTCAGGACGGCGTCTCGCACGACATCGCGGACGTGGTCGATGTCCTGAAGGGCTGACGCGTTGCGGCCGTTGTATACGGCCGCGGTGCCGGCAAGGGTGGCGGCGTCGAGGACGAGGTACCCTTCGTACTTCGCGTGCATGACGTCCGTGAGCGCGCGCGCCTCCGCCGAGTCGAGCTGGTCGCGTGGCACGGCTTCGAGCGTGGCTTTGGATGTATCCATCGACACGCCCGCGCCAAGATTATCGACGATACGCTTGCCGAGTCCCGTGCCCGTCGCGTCGATCACGATAATGTGCGAGGCGTCGGCCGAGACCGCGGCGTGCGAGGCGAGCACGATCTGGCCAATGCTCACGCCACCGAAGAAGAGCGGACCGAGGATGGTCGCGAACGCGAACCAGCGCGAGCGGACCCGCTCTAAGTATTCGCGGCGGATGACGACGCCGAGCTTACCCATGGCCGGACATTCCCTCGGCGACGCCCACGGCGCCGACTCGTTGGAGGAAGATCTTGTGCAGCGACGGCTGAACGATTTCAAAGCGTGTGATATCGGCGCCGGCGCCTACGAGTTGTTCCAATAGGCGCTTCGCGCTCGCGTTGGCCGCGAGCTCCAGCTCGAGCGTCTTGTTGGAGTTGTCGACGCGATCAATCAACGTTTTATCAGCGAGAATCTTTGAGACCGCCTCTGATGTGCCGTTCATCAAAGCCAGCGCGATCGTTCGTCCGGCATTCTCAGCGCGGACCTGCGCGACGGGCCCGTCCAACACTTTGGTGCCCTTCGCGATAATGCACACCGAATCGCAAAGTCGCTCCGCGTTATCCATCAAATGGGTGCTGAAGATGACGGTGCGCCCGCGTTGCCGCAGTTCCAGCACCGTATCGTTCAATGCCTGCGCATTGATGGGATCGAGCCCGCTGAACGGCTCGTCCAGAATGACCAGCTCGGGATCATGCAGCAGCGTCCCGATGAACTGAACCTTCTGCTGCATGCCGCGCGACAACTCGTCGACCTTCTTCTCATCCCACTCGGTGAGATTGAGCCGCGCGAGCCACTCGTCGATACGTCGATCGACGTCGCGCCGGTTCATGCCCTTCAACTCGCCGAGGAATCGCAACACGCGCCGCACCCGCATTTTGCGGTACAGCCCGCGCTCTTCCGGGAGATATCCGATCCGATCGGTGACCGCTGTGTCGCCGTTTGGTCGACCCAACACGCTGATCGTGCCCTGGTCCGGGACGATCACGTTCAGGATCATGCGGATGGTGGTGGTCTTACCGGCGCCATTGGGGCCGAGGAGGCCGTACACGCTGCCGCGAGGAACCGCGAGCGACAGGTCTTTCACGGCCGTGTGGCCGTCGAAGCCTTTCTGTACGCCTCGGATGTCAACCGCGAGATCGTTCATCTCGACCTAATATACGTGTCACATGGTCCGCGAGTTTCGAGTAGACTAACTTGCCGCCGTGTCGAGAGTTGCGACGGTCGTGGTGGCTTTGGCCGCCTCGTTGTTGCTGCTGTTTCTCGCGGCGCCGCTGGCCGAGGTGGTCCTCGCTGGCGGCAGACAGGGCGTTCAAGCCCTGGGCAGCGACACCGAGTTGAGAGATGCCCTCATACTGACGGCCGCCACGGCGACGACGGCGACGCTGCTGGGACTCCTCGGGGGTACGCCCATCGCGTACCTGCTCGCGCGGCGCGCATTCCCGGGTCGGGCGGCGCTGGCGGCGCTGCTCGATCTACCCGTGCTGATCCCGCACCCGGTGGCGGGCATTGCGCTGCTGCTCGCGCTGGGCCGCCACACGCCGGTCGGCTCCGTGCTGCTGGCGGCCGGTCTGCGCATCACCGGCACGCCAGCGGGTATTGTGAGCGCGATGGTGTTCGTCGCGTGTCCGCTGTATCTGAGCGCGGCCCGCGAGACGTTCGAGCGCGTCGATGCCCGATTCGAGACCGTCGCGCGCACGCTGGGCGATCGGCCCTGGCGCGTGTTCCGCCGCGTGACCCTGCCGCTCGCCTCGCGTGGGCTGGTCGCGGCCGCGGTGATCATGTGGGCGCGGGCCGTCAGCGAGTTCGGCGCGGTCGTGATCCTCACGTACAACCCGCAGGTCGCGAGCGTCTTGAGCTACGACCGGTTCACGACCGCTGGACTGCCGGGTGCACTCCCAGTCGCGGCCGTGCTGGTGCTGCTGGCGCTGATCCCGATCGCGATGCTGCATCGCCTGCGATGATCGACGTCGCCGGCCTCTCCGCGCGTGCGGGAACGTTCACGCTCACGGATGTTTCGTTCCGGATTCCGGCGGGCGGATACGGCGTGGTCATCGGACCGGCGGGCGCGGGAAAAACGACGCTGCTGGAGGTGCTGGCGGGTGTGATCGCGCCGACCAGCGGGACGGTGCGGCTGTCCGGACAGGATATGCGCGGCGTCCCGCCCGAGCAGCGCGGCATCGGTCTCGTGTACCAGCACGCGTATCTCTTTCCGCACTTGTCGGTCGGGGACAACGTGACCTACGGCACGACCGATCTCGCGTACGCGCACGATATCGCGCGCCGCCTCGGCGTGCAGGACTTGATGCACCGTCCGGTGCACACGCTGAGCGGCGGCGAACGCCAGCTGGTCGCGCTCACGCGCGCCCTCGCCCCACGTCCACCGATTCTCTTATTCGACGAGCCGTTCGTCGCGCTCGATCCTCGCCGACGCTCGGTGGTGCGGCGCGAGGTTCGCGCGATCCATCGCGAGATCGGCGCGACCATGCTGCAGGTCACGCATGATTTCACGGAAGCCGGACTGCTCGGCGATGTCGCCGTCCTGCTGGACCGGGGCCGCGTGCTGCAGTCAGGTCCGCCCGAGGTCATCTTCCGTGCTCCAGCATCAGCGGACGTCGCCGGCTTCCTCGGCGTCGAGAATATCTACGCCGGCTCGGTCAGCGTCCAAACAGATGGGACGGTGGAATTTCATACGTCCAACGGTGCGCTCACGTTCATCGCGCACGGCGATGCGACACCGGGTCCCGGTCACGCCGTGGTCCGCGCCGACGAGATCGTGCTTTCGCCGACGGCGACAGCTTCATCGGCGCGGAACGTCTTTCACGGGTATGTCGAGACGGTCGAACGCGCCGGCGCGCTCACGCGCGTGACGGTCATGGTGGACGGCACGCCACTGGTCGCGGCGCTCACTACCCGTTCCGCTTCCGATCTGCAATTGGATCCGGGTACTCCCATCATCGCCTCGTTCAAGGCGATGGCCGTGCATCTTTGTTAGTATGCGCGCGCGTAGCGACGGGCTACGTACAGCCCGACGCCCGTACCAACACACGACAAGATGAATGCGGTCATGATCCCAACGAGGTTGCCGGCGTACCATCCGATGGCTCCGCCGACGGTCATCCCGATGAATGACGCGAGTTTACTCATATCCATCGGACGATCGAGCCGAGACAGCCGTCAGCCGTGATGCGCTGGGCTCGGAGATGTACCACCCGCCACCACGAACAGCTCGGCCTGCGTGCGCGAGTGGCGCAGCAACTCGAGCGAGCGGTTGAGCTGCACATCGTCCGTGGCCCGGCGCCGGAACGCGATCGAGTCGGGGAACGCCAACTCGGCGATCCGATCCCCGAGCATATGGTCCACGAACGGGCGCGCCGCATCGAACTGCTTCCGCGAGACTGGCACCTTGGCCTCTTGGAACCGATCGAAGAGACTATCACGCCACGCTGGCTGGATCATGAAATCCGGCTTGACCGTCTGGCCGATTTCCCGCGCGAGCGCGTAGGTCGCGAGGTAGACGGCCTGGGACGCCGGCGTGATCGCCGTGATGAACGTCCGCTCGGTATCGTCGAGCGTGTCCGGCAATACCGTCAGGTCGGGCGTGATCGCGCCGCCGCCGAACACCGTACGGCCGGCGTCGGAGTGGAACGCGGGCTTTGGCTTGCCGGTGGAGTCCGGCTGGACCTCGACCAGCTCGCCGTCCGGCAGAAGCTTCCGCGGCTTCTGGATCGACCGGCCGTTCGGCGTATACCAGCGACCGGTGGTGAGCTTGAGCGAGTATCCGCCATCGAGCGCGAACAGGCTTTGCACAAGGCCCTTTCCGAACGACGTCGTCCCGACAACGAGCGCGCGGTCATGGTCCTGCAGCGCGCCGACGACGATCTCGGTGGCGGACGCCGAGCCGCCGTCAATAAGAACGGCCACGGGGATGGTCGTCGTGAGCGGATGGCGCACCGCCCGATAAATCTCCTGCGGGCCGGCCCTCTCGCGAACGCTGGCCAGCTCCGTGCCCTCGGGCAAGAAGCAGTTCGCGACGAGGAGCGCCTGATCGACCGCGCCGCCGCCGTTGCCCCGCACGTCCAACACGATACCCTTAGCCCCAGCGGCAATGAGCCGCTGGAGACTCGCCTGCACTTCCTGCGCGGCGGACTCGCTGAAGACCTGCAGCGGCACGTAGCCGATCTGCCCATCCAGCATGAGCGAGTACGGCACCGAGGGGACGTGAACGCTCTCGCGAACGTACCGAGCCTTGATCGGGGCCGCTTCCCCGAGTCTGGCGACGGCCACCTCGACCGGTGTGCCTGCCCGGCCCAAAAGGGACCGCGACACCTTGTCCAACGGCCAGTCGTGGACCGATGCGCTGTCGATCGAGATAATTTCGTCGCCGGCCCGAAGCCCACCCGAGGCCGCCGGCGAATGCGGGAACACCCGAACGATCGTCGGATGGCCGCTGTGATCCTCGATCTGGAGCCCTAAGCCGCCATATGCGCCACCGAGGGACTCGCGGTTAAACGAGGCCAACTCGTCGCGCGAGTACAACTCGGCGTATGGGTCACCCACAGAGTGCACGAGTCCGCGGGCGGCCTTCTCATACAGCGCGTCGGCCGACAGGGAATCGACGCTGCGTTCGCGAACGAGGGAAAAGACCTCTTGGAACAGATCCGCTCGATGCGTGATGGGGCGCCAGGCGAGCGCACCGGCGACGACTAATGGCACAACCGCCAGTATGGCGAGCGTAGGTCTCTTCCGCATCCCGCTACGATAGCTCAAGCGACAGGGTCTGCGCCAGCGCTTCGGACAGCGTCTCCCAGGCGAGCAGCGCGCAGGATACCCGAGCGGGCGTCCGGCGGACGATGCCGAGCGCGACGAGTGGACCCAGCGCGGAATCATCCGGCGCGCTGGGGCTGGCGGTGACGAACTGCTTCAATTTGGTGATGAACTGCTCGATTTCGGCCCGTGAACGGCCACGAACGAGGTCGGTCATCATCGACGCCGAGGCGCGTGCGATCGCGCAGGCGTCGCCGTCGAACCGGATATCGCGCACCCGGTCCTCGTCCAGCGTGACGTCGACGTGCATCGTTTCGCCGCAGAGCGCGTTCGTGCGGGTCGCCTGTACATCTGGCTCCGGCAGCGATCCTCGGCCGTGTGGTCGCCGATAATGATCGAGAATTGCCTCGTGATACAGATCGGCGTTAGACATGCGCGAATAGGGACTGGGCACGTTTGACGCCGGCCACGAGGGCATCCACGTCGCTTGCGTCGTTGTACACGTAGAACGACGCGCGAGCGGTCGCGCCGACACCGAGCCGCCGAATCAGTGGCTGCGCGCAGTGATGTCCGGCGCGAATCGCCACGCCATCCTGGTCTAGGATGGTCGCGAGATCGTGTGGATGGATATCGGCGACTGTAAAGCTGACCACGCCACTGCGCTCCGCGGGAGGCGGTCCAAATACGCGCACGCCCTCTACCGCAGTAAGACGCTCGGTCGCGAGCGCCGTTAACTGCTGCTCATGGCGCCGCACTTCGTCCATGCCGATGGCGTCGAGATACTCAACGGCTGCCGCCAATCCTACCGCCCCACCAAGGTTCGGCGTGCCGGCCTCGAATTTGTGCGGGAGCACGTTCCAGGTCGTGTGCTCGTCGCCGACGAACTCGATCATGTCGCCTCCTGTTTGGTAAGGCGGCATCTTCTCGAGGAGTTCCCTTTTGCCTATCAGCCCGCCAATCCCTGTGGGGCCCAGCATCTTGTGGCCGCTGAAGGCGTAGAAGTCGACTCCGAGGTGGTCGAACTCGACTCTCATGTGCGGCGCGCTTTGCGCGCCATCTATTACTGTCGTTATGCCGCCCGCGATCTGCCGCACATCGCCCAGTGCCGTGATCGCACCCGTGGCGTTCGATACATGCGTGACCGCGAGCACCTTGGTGCGAGCCGTGATCAGCGAGCGCAGATGATCGAGGTCGAGGCGACCGTCCGACGTGATCTCGGCGATCTTAAAGGTGGCCTCAGTGCGCAACGCGAGCTGCTGCCAAGGAACAAAGTTGGCGTGATGCTCCAGTCGCGTGACGACGATTTCATCGCCGCGATGTATATCGGCCGTCGCGGCGACCAAATTCAGGGATTCCGTCGTGCCGCGAGTGAAGATCAAGCAATCGGGATCCGAGACGCCGAGAAAGCGAGCGACGCGCAGACGGGCGGCATGGTATCGGTCGGTAGCCGCGACCGACAATGCGTATGCCCCACGGTGGGGATTCGCATAGGCGGTCTCATACACATCGCGAATCGCGTCGAGCACCACCCGGGGCTTTTGCGAGGTCGCCGCCGAGTCGAGATAGTGCAACCCGGGCGAGCGCGCCAGCAAGGGAAAATCGTCGCGCCGATTCATGCGCGTGGCCCCAGCAAAATCGTGTCGCGCTCCACGCGCACCATATAGCGCGCGAGATCGTCGAGCGCCGGCCCGCAACACACGCGCCCGGTCCGCGCCTCGAAGCGGGCGCCGTGGAGCGGGCACTCGATGGTCCCGTCACTCATGAGCGAGCCGGAAGAGATGGGAAATTCCTGATGCGGGCAGCGGTCGTGCAACGCATAGATGACACCGCTCACATTGGCGAGGCACACCGGCTCGCCGTCGGGCGCATCGACGGTGATGAGCTCTCCGTCGGGCAGATCCGCCATCGTGGCCACCGGCACAAACCCGTCGGTCTTCACGCGACTTTCTCCAGCGCGGCCCGCAGCGCATGCCAAGCCAGCGTGGCGCACTTCACGCGAATGGGAAACTGGGCAACGCCGCCGAGCGCGGCGAGGCGACCGAGTCCTTCGGTGTCGGCCGTCTGTCCAGTCACGAGCCGATGAAACGCGCCGAACAACTCGTCCGCCTCCGCGCGCGTTTTTCCCGCGACGGCGGTCGTCATGAGCGACGCCGAGGCTTTTGAGATCGCGCACCCGGTGCCTGGCGGGGTCGCGAACCGGACATTGGCGATCCGGTCGCCATCCATGCGCACCCATACCGTGACCGCATCGCCGCACATCGGATTATTCCCGGTCGCCTCGGCGTCCGCCTCCCCGAGCGGGCCGAAGTTTCTCGGACTGCGGCTATGGTCGAGTATGACGCTCTGGTACAGCTCGCGGAGATCCGCCATGCGTGCTATCCCGCGGCCACGAGCTCGGCGCCGTCTCCGACGAAACGTTCCAAGGTGAGTGCCTCCAGCGCCTCCTTCACTTCCGGCTGATCGATGCGCTCGAGCACGTCGGCCGCGAACGCGTACGTGAGCAGCGTGCGTGCCTGCTCCAGGCCAATGCCCCGGGACCGCAGATAGAACAGCGAGATCTGGTCGAGCCGGCCCACGGTCGCGCCGTGCGTGCACTTTACGTCATCGGCGAAGATCTCGAGCTGCGGCTTCGTGTCGGCTTGCGCGGTCTCCGACAGGAGAACGTTGTTGTTCGTTTGCTTTCCGTCCGTTTTCTGTGCCTCGGGATGGACGTACACCTTCCCATTGAAGACGCCATGAGACGCGTCGTCCATGATGCCCTTGTACACTTCGCGGCTCGCGCAATGCGGCGCGGCGTGTTCGATTCGCGTCTGATGGTCGATATGCTGTGTGCCGTCCAGCATATACAGCCCATTCATCAGCGCCTCGCTGCCTTCGCCGCCGAGTACCGTGTACAGATTCACGCGCGCGAGGGCGCCACCCGTGGCGAACGAGAACGAGTGGTAGCGCGAGTCGCGGCCCTGGCGTACTTCCGTCGTGCCGACATGGTATGCCCGCTCGCTCTCGCGCTCAATGCGATAGTGATCCAACCGCGCGCCATCGGCAACCTGAATTTCGGTGACCGCGTTCGTGAAATACGTCGCATCTCCGATCGCGACGTAGCTCTCGATGATCGTCGCTTGGGCATGAGGCTCCGTTACGATCAGCGTACGCGGGCTGGTCACGCCCTTGGCCGCCTCGGAGTCCGTCACATACAGGATGTGAATGGGCTTCTCTTCGACTTTCGACAGATGAACGAAGGCGACATCCGTCATGAAGGCGGTATTCAGCGCCGTGAACGCATCGCGTGTCGGGGTGGCCAATTTCGTCAACCACTGCTCGACGGCCGCGCCATCCTGAAGTCGGCGAGACGACAACGAAGGCGCGTAGCGCCCGTTGACAAAGACCAGACGCGGAGCGTCGAGGCCCATTAAAAATGGCGCAATATCGTCGAGCTGAACCTGACCGCTCGGATCGCGCAGCGTGGTCCAGTCGGTCTCGGCGATCCCAGCGACGCTGGTAAAATGCCAATCCTCGTCCTTCCGAGTCGGAAACCCGGCCGACGCGAAATGCTCGATGCCGGCCCGACGCTCGGCCGCGAGATAGGCGGGGCCGATATCGCGGAACTGCTCGACGAACGTCACGCCGGCACTCCAGCGTACCCGTGTGCCTCGAGCTCCATCGCCAGCTCCTTGCCGCCGGACTGCACGATGCGGCCGTTCACCAACACGTGCACGAAGTCGGGCACGATGTAGTTGAGGAGCCGCTGGTAGTGCGTGACGACGATGGTCGCGTTGTCTGGGCGGCGAAGTTTGTTGACGCCGTCCGCCACGATGCGCAGGGCGTCGATGTCGAGACCGGAGTCGGTCTCGTCGAGCACGGCCAGGCGTGGCTCCAGCACCGCCATCTGCAGGATCTCGTTCCGCTTCTTTTCGCCGCCGGAGAACCCGGTGTTGACCGACCGGCGCAGCATGTCCCGATCCATCTCGAC
>DASRDS010000197.1:0-13638 GCA_035652495.1 Gemmatimonadaceae bacterium | reverse complement strand
AACTGGCCAGGACGCCGCTTCAAATGATCGAACTCGCCGCCCTCACGAAGAAATACGGTACCTTCACCGCCGTCGATCACGTCGACCTCGTCGTGCCGCGCGGTGAGCTCTTCGGGTTCCTCGGCCCGAACGGCGCCGGCAAAACCACGACGCTGCGCATGATCGCGGGCATCCTCCGCCCGACCGCGGGCACGGTGCGCATTGCCGGCGTCGACGTCGTCGCCAACCCCGTCGCCGCCAAGGCGGTCCTCGGATTCATTCCGGACCGGCCATTCATCTACGAGAAGCTGACCGGCTCCGAGTTCTTGCGCTTCGTCGCCGGCTTGTTCGGCCAGAGTGGCCCGGACGTCGAGAAACGCGCGCGCGAGTTGCTCGCCGTATTCGACCTCGAGGAGTGGCGCGATGAGCTGGTCGAGAGCTACAGCCACGGGATGCGCCAGAAGCTGATCATCTCGAGCGCCTTCGTGCACAAGCCCGAGGTCATTGTCGTGGATGAGCCGCACGTCGGGCTCGATCCCAGAGCCGCGAAGACACTCAAGCAGCTCTTCAGTGAATACACGAAGCGGGGCCACACGATCATGATGTCGACGCACACGCTCGACGTCGCGGAGACGATGTGCGACCGCATCGCGATCATGAACGGCGGGCGCATTCGCGCGTGCGGCACGATGGATGAGCTGCGAGCCGACGCGGTTGCCGGCACCGCCGGCTTAGAGGACATCTTCCTCCGCCTCACCGGTGACAACGCCGTCCGGGAGCTGCTCGGTGTCCTCGATAGCTGAAACGATCCATATCCTGACGCCGAAGTGGCTGACGGCGCGCGCCCGCGCCCGAAAGGGGGACCGGGCGCGCCACGCGCGCGTCGCCGCGTTGGCCGTGCTCGGCATCTTGTTCTGGACCGTCATCATCGGCTTGCTCTACCGGGTGCTGGCGTACTTCAAGAACGTGCAGGAAATCGGCGACTTGATGGCGGGGAAGCTCCTCGGCACGCTGCTCCTGGGATTTCTGGGCATCCTGCTCCTCTCGAACATCATCAACGCCCTGTCGACCTTCTTCCTCGCGCGCGACCTGGACACGCTTGTCGGCGCGCCGGTCGACTGGCTCGGCCTCTACACGGCGAAGCTGATCGAGACCGTCATTAACTCGAGCTGGATGGTCGTCCTGCTCGTCGTCCCGATCCTCTCGACGTACGGGGTCGTGTACCATGGCGGACTGCTCTTCCCCTTGGTCGCGATTGGCGCGCTGCTGCCGTACATCTTGCTACCGGCGATCGTCGGCAGCGCCATTACCCTGGTCCTGGTCAACATCTTTCCCGCGCGGCGCACCCGCGACATCCTGAGCGTCATCGCGGTTCTCGCGGCGAGCGCGGTCGTCGTGCTGTTCCGGGTCATGCGGCCCGAGCGGCTCGCGCGGCCAGAAGGGTTCAGGAATCTCGTCGAATTCGTATCCGTGCTCAAAAGCCAGTCGCCCTGGTCGCCGAGCGACTGGATGCAGCAGGCGGTGATGTCCTGGCTCACCGGCAAAGCCGATCCACTGCCCTTCTATCTCCTGTGGTCGACGGCCGCCGCGCTCTTTGTCCTGGGCGCGGGTCTGCACGCGTGGCTCTATCCGATCGGCTTCACGAAAGCGCAGGAATCGGGCAAGCAGTTCGCCAAGAGCGGCGCCGTGTCGCGCGTCATGCGGACCGCGCTCGCGCCCTTTGGCGTGCTGCGGCGTGAGCTGGTGCTGAAGGAGCTCCGCATCTTCTTCCGCGACAGCACCCAGTGGTCGCAGCTGATCCTGCTGGCCGTGCTGATCGTCGTCTACGTGTTCAACGTGAAGTTTCTGCCGCTCAAGGCCGATGGCGTTTCGAACGTCCTGCGCAACGTCATTCCGTTCTGCAACCTGCTCGTCGCGGGATTCGTGATCGCGTCCGTGGCCGGCCGGTTCATTTTCCCGGGCGTCAGCTTGGAAGGGCGCACGTGGTGGCTGCTCCGCGCGAGCCCGCTCGACATCGGCGATCTGCTCTGGGCCAAGTTCTGGGTCGGGACCACGCCATTGTTGATCCTGGCGTTGTTGATCGTCGTCGTGACCGACACGATGCTGCAGGTGAACGATTTCATCTTCGGCGTGTCGGTCTTCACGATCACGTTGCTCACGTTCGCGATCTCCGCGCTGGCGCTCTGCTTCGGCACGATCTTCCCGCAGTTCGAGACCGAGAACGCCGCCCAGATTCCGACCTCATTCGGCGGGTTGGTTTTCATGATGGTCTCCGTCCTGCTGATGCTCGCGGTCATCGCCATGGAGGCGCGCCCGGTGTATGACTACCTGAGCCGTCGACAGAACATGCAAGAGCTGATCATCGGCTTTGGCCTGGCGGGGGCACTGTGCTTGGCGTCGACGCTCGTGCCGATCCGAATCGCGCTGCGCCGTCTCGCCGCTGTCGAGCGCGGCTGATCGTCACTCGACGAACCGTCTGACCTCGATGTGGCCCCCATACTTGTTATGGGGGCACGTCGCGGCGATGCGCTCGGCCTCGGCCAGGTCTGCCGCGCGGATGATGAAGAGCCCATCGGGGTTCGTGGATCCTTCGACGCTGCCTTCGAGATCGAGCTTGCCGAGGCGGTCGAGGCTATCCGCCCAGAGGGCGTATTCGTGCCGGCGTGCCGGCAGACCACCCGGTGGGGGCGGCCGGTAGGTTGGCCCCTCCGAGAGGAGCAGCGCGTACGTCTGGCCTGCCGCGCGAGGCTGCGGCCAGGCATGCGCGACCATGAACACCAACACCGCCGCGGCGGCCACGGCCACCGTCGTCGCGGCCCACCACCGCCGGCGCGCCGGTGCGTAGACCGCTCGCACCACCCGCTCCTCGAGCGCGGGACCGGCCTCTCGCTCGCGTGGCAGCTCGGCGAGGGCGCGTTGGATGTCGTCGGGCAGGTCAGTCATGGTCGAGCCTCGTCGAGGTGCAACGCCGTCCGGAGCAGTTTGCGCGCCCGCGCCAATTGACTCTTCGACGTGCCCTCGACCACGCCGAGCAGGTGAGCGATTTCGTGGTGCGCATAGCCGTACACATCATGGAGCACGAACACATCGCGCGCGCCAGCCGGCAATCCAGCGATCGCGCGCTCGAGATCGAACGCCTCATCATCCGGGGGAGCCGTGGCGGGCTCGATATCCAACCCATCGACCATCCGCCACACCGTCCGAATCCGCTCCCGTCGGACATTGACCAACACGCCGCAGAGCCACGACCGCAATGCGGAGTCGCCGCGGAACGAGGAGAGCTTGCGCGTGGCGCGCACCCAGGTCTCCTGAACGAGATCCTCGGCTTCGCTCTGATCGCTCCCCGTCAAGCGCATCGCCAGCGCATACAGTGCCGGCGTGTGCGCCCGGTACAACGCGCGAAACGCGTCCTCGCCGAGCGTCACTGCGTTGGCGTGGGATCCACCCAATCGTGCATGCCGACGATCAAGGCCGATGTCGGCGAACCGGCTTCGATGACGCCAGGCATGTTGGGATCCTCGGATGCGACCAGTCCATAATCGGCATTCCGCATGTTGGGATAGAAAACCATAACATGAGGGATGACCTTGCCGACAGCTTTCCCGTTGGGATCCGCGAGATTTTGCCCCGATGACATCATGAAGATCAACGCCGGACGCTTGGGCGCGTGAAAGCGCCCCGACTTGAAGCCGTCGGCGATCTGTTGCTTGATGCTGTCGAACGACTCGCCGGCTAGGGCCTTCTCGGACCGGAACCGCTCGACGGCGAAAATCGTCGCTTCCGCTTCGGCGTCGCCACACATCGGCGCGACGGTCTGCGCGGTGGGGCGAGCCACGAGACAGATCTCGGTCGACCGCCCAGGCTCGGCGACAACCCAATGGCCGTGATCGAGCACGTAGATCTTTGCGTCCTTCGAGATCGCCAGCGGTGCGGCGCTTTTGGCCAAGCGGACTTCTTCATCCCGCGTTTGAGCCATGGCGACGGCCGGCACGAGAAGGACTGCCAGAACGAGTGTGCGCATGCCAATTAGTGGCGCGTAGGGCCTCGAGGGTTGGAAGGCGAACAAACGACACGTCACGCATGACGGTAACGGCGAGTGTCGGCCAAACCCCGCCGAGCCTTCACTCGTTACTTGCTGCGATTTCCAGGCGATCCCAGAGTGTGGCCCCACACTCCTCGAGGTTCCGATGTCGCCGTTCCGTACCGCTGTGCTCGCGAGTCTCGTGATCGCCGTGATCGTGGTGGCCTGCACGTCTCCCTCGTCACCGCCGGCAAGCGAATCGCGTCTGAGCGCCGCCAGGGCTCGCAACCTGCTCCCGCCCCCGCCCTCCGTGTGCACCGGCGGCAACGTGTCAGTCGTTCCGTGCTTCTCCACCTTCAGCGCGCCGGCCAACAAGACGAATGACACCCTCACCGCTACGTACAGCAACAGCCTAGGGACGATGCAGGGCTACGATGTGGAATGCGACGGCGATGGAACCGTCGTCCTGAGCTGTACGCCCGAGGACACCCAGGTCACCGTGCCAGCCCATGGCAACATCCACATCAAGTACAAGTTCGCGACGCGCGTGGCCCCCGGCAGCGGAACGCTGAGCCTCTCGGCCGAGGACCTGAACAACGGGAATTTCGCGGGCTCGACCAACACGATAAACACGCACTAATTGGTATCAGCAGGAGGCAGGCAAGCGGATATTGGCGGCGCCATCGCCAGGTCGCATTATCGCCGATATGCGCCTCAGTTGGACGGTCGGGTTGACGACCGCACAGGAGAACCTGCTAGCCACGGTGTTTCAGGGACCAGGGGCTGGGACCATTGTTTTGACAGACACGGTCTACGCGACCGTCAACCCTTAAGCTGCCTAGGCGGCGAGGGCGTTCCCGCAGCCGGTGCAGTATCGCGCGCCGGTTTCGGTGACCGGGGCGCCGCAGACGGTACAGGCGCCGGATAGATATCGGCCGCATGCGCTGCAGTATGCGGCGTCTGATTCCGGCCGGGGGCCGCATTGAGGACACGGCACACGCTGCGCGGGCGCTTCCGTCGCGGTCCGCGCAGGGTCCTTCTCGGTGCGTAACTCGGCTAACGCGCGTTCCGTGTAGTTCGCTTTGAGCGTGGCGTAATCCGCGTCCGAGAGCTTGCCGGTTTGGCGGTCGAACTCGATTTCACGCAGTGCCTCGACCGCCGTTGACCCCGGGATCTCTTCCGGCACGTCCGCCGATCGTATCCGCGGCCGGCTCGGTGCCAGCAACGGATAGAGCACGAAGGCCACGGCGGCGAGCGCGATAACGGTTCCGATCACGAAGGCCAGCACGTCAGTCGTCCCGGCGAATGGCGTCTTCGAGTCGCTTGAGCTCATCGCTCGACGCATCGACGCTCGGCGCGGCGACCGGTGCTTCCGGCTTGTGCCAGTGTTTGAGGAGCGCCAGGAGCACGAGTGTGCCAGTGCCGACGGCGACGAACGGGGCGATGTAGCCGGCCCAGTTGAAGCCCTGACGCGGCGGGGCCATCAGGACCTTGTCGCCATAGGTCTCGCGGAACGTCGCGAGGATTTCGTCCGCGGAGTATCCACCCGCGACCAGGGTCATCACGTCGCGGTGCATCTGTGGGGACACCGGACACGTAAAGTCCGTCGTCCGGCACGTGTACACGTCCAGGGTGCAGCCGCACTGGCAGTGCACGCGATGCTCTAATGCGTCCCGCGCATCATCGGACATCGACACAGTCGCTCCCGCCTTCGGCGGGCGCGATATGGGTCGATAGGTCGCTTCATCCATCGGGCCCGACATCGTTGGCCGCGTTTGCTGAGCGACCAGATGTGGTGCCAGCACCGCCGATGCCGCCCCCGAAGCCGCTGCCATGAGAAACGACCGACGATCGAGCACTAGCGCGTCCCGGCGTGCTCGGGAGCAAGCACCGTGCGATAGCCGCTCTTCGCGCGAGCCCGATCGGCTTGCGGCCACATGACGACAAGGCCGCCCAAGGCCATGATCATGCCGCCATACCACACCCACCATACGAGTGGGTTGAACGTGATCCGAATCTCGGCCGTGTCCTCATTCGTCGCGCCGGCGAGCACGACATAGACGTCCTCGGCGAGACCATCCTGAATACCGACCGCGGTCGATGGCTCGAAACTCGGCTGCCCCCGACTATCGAAATGCTGCCGCTTTTCGCTTTCGATGAGCGGCATCGGCTTGCCATCACGCGTGGGCTTGAGCGTGATCGCGACGACGTGACGATTGAGCTGGTCGAACTGCGACAGGCCCTGGCTGACGAACGCCCATTTATGTCCGTACGGATCCGTCGCCTCGAACGTCTGACCGGTGTGCAGCGTGACGTCATTCTCTTTCTTGAACGCCAATCCGGCGAACGCGCAGAAGAGAATGACGACGCCGGCGTGCACGATATATCCGCCATATCTCCTGCGATTTCGTGCGACGAGTCGGATAAACGCTGTCACCATGGATTCGTCGTGCATTCGACGCCTCGCGCCGACGCCCTTGTAGAACTCCTGGCAAATCGTGCCAGCCACGAACGCCGCCAATGAATAAGAGACCACGGCGGATAGGGCGCGCATTCCACTAGCCAGGAGTATGGCGAGCGTAGCGAGACCGGCGAACGTGGGGAACGCGAATTGGCGTTTCAAGTTGGCGACCGAGGCGCGACGCCAAGCGATCAACGGTCCGATTCCCGTGAGGAGGAGGAGAAGCAGGCCGAGCGGAATATTGACCGCGTTAAAGAACGGCGGCCCCACGGTGATCTTGGATCCGCGCACGGCTTCCGAGAGAATCGGAAACAAGGTGCCCCACAAAACCGAGAACGCGATACCGACCAATAAGAGGTTGTTGTAAAGGAACGCTGCCTCGCGGCTGATCATGCTCTCCAGCTCGGCCTTAGCCTCCAGGTCCTTCAAGCGCGTCGCGACGAGGTAGGTGGTCACCGTCAGGCAGATGATGAGCATGCCCGCGAACCAGTTCCCGACGGGCGATTGCGCGAACGAATGAACGCTCGAGATCACGCCGCTCCGCGTGATGAACGTCCCGAGGATGGCGAGCAAGAACGTCGAAACCACGAGCACGACGTTCCATTTGCGCAGCATACCCCGCTTTTCCTGAACCATGATCGAATGCAGAAACGCGGTCCCGGTCAGCCACGGGAGCAACGATGCATTCTCGACCGGATCCCACGCCCAATACCCGCCCCAGCCCAGCTCGACGTACGCCCACCACATGCCGAGCGTGATGCCGACGGTCAGGAAAAACCATGACACGAGCGACCACCGGCGAACCGCGCCGAGCCATTCGGCGTCCAGGCGGCGTGTGATCAACGCGGCTATAGCAAATGCAAATGGGATGGCCGTCGCGACATACCCCAAATAGAGATTTGGCGGATGGATCGCCATGCCGGGATTCTGGAGCTGAGGATTCATCCCGGCACCGTCCGGCGGTGTCCAGTCGAGCCGCTCGTACGGGCTCGCGCCGAAGCACATCGTCGCCACGAAGAAGAGCGTGATGGCGGCGAGCGTGCCCGTCACATACGGCATCAGCGCCTGATTGCGGTTGCGGTTCGTCCACACCGCGATGACGCTGTACGTCGTCAGGATGAGGCACCAGAAGAGCATCGAGCCGGCCTGGCCGGCCCAGAACGCCGTCAGCGTGTAAACGAACGGCAGATTCGCGCTGACGTGTCCGGCGACATACGAAAGGTTGAAATCGTGCGTGACGAGCGCCGTCCACAATCCCAATGATGCTAGAAGAATGAAGCCAAAAGTTGCGTACATCGCTCGTGCGCCGCTTCTGGCGAGATCAGAGCGGTGGAGCGCACCGCCGGCGAACGACACGATGGTCGCCCAGGCGGCGACGATCAGCGCCAGCCAGAGCGACAGCTCTCCTATGAGGATCACGTGGACTGCTGCCTATAACCCGGCGTTTGGCGGTACTTCTCGGGCGCGTTCTCGTAGCGGGAGGCGCACTTGGCCAAGAGCGTGGTCGCGCGGAACGTGCCATCGTGCCCTAGGCGGCCTTCCACCACGACATCGACCCCGTCGGTGAAGGTGTCGGGGGTGATGCCCTTATACACGACCGGGAAGGTCTGGGCGCCGTCCGAGACTTTGAAGTTGACCTCGCGTCCACCGGCCGCCCGGACGATCGAGCCCGGTACCACGCGCGCGCCGACTTTGACGCCGGTCTCCACGAACGAGGGGTCCTGCGAGACTTTCGTGGCCAGCTCTTGCGGGGTCAGATAGTACTCGCCCGTCTGGGTGATGGCCTGCGCCATGAGGAACCCCGCCCCGCCCAGGATAATGGCGCCACCGACAATCCATTTCGTTCGCGGATGCATAGCGACCTTACTCCTTCGACGTTGTCGCGGCCGCTCGAACTCGAGCCATGATGGCCTCCAGCTCCCGCTCGGCCTGTTCCCGTTCTTCCTTCGTCCAGGCGCCGGTCAAACGGCGGAAGTCCCGCACGCGCTCGAGCATCTCGTCGATAACCGAGCGCAGCTCGAGGTTCGAGCGCCGCTCGTTCGGCAATTCATCGCGTTTGGCCATGCCCCTCAATATATGATCTCGCCCAGTAGAGGGCCGTATCGACCGCGGTCGTCCATCCGGCCGCACCCGCCCTGGCGGCGGTCCGGCCGGCGCCCGGGTCGAATCTGGTGAAGTGGCGTCCCTCGAGGAACTCGTCGGGCGAGCTCCAGACGCCGGTGGCCAACCCGGCGAGCCCGGCCGCCCCGGCAGCTGTCGTCTCGACCATGTCCGGCCGCTCGACCGGCACATCCAGCACATCGGCCTGGAACTGCATCAGCCAGTTGTTCATTGATGCACCGCCGTCGACTCTGAGCGCCGGCAGATGCGCGTGCATCGCGCCCAGGACGTCGCCCGTCGAGTAGGCCATGGCTTCGAGCGCGGCCCGTACGAAATGCGCGCGGGTGGTCCCGCGCGTGACCCCGACGATGGTTCCCCGCGCGCGGGGCTCCCAATGCGGCGCGCCAAGTCCCGTCAACGCGGGCACGAAGTAGACGCCATCGGTCGACGACACCGAGCGCGCGAGCGCTTCGGTCTCGCCGGCCGCGGCGATGATGCCGAGGCCATCGCGCAGCCACTGGATCGCGGCGCCCGCGATGAAAATGGCGGCCTCGGTGGCGTAGCATGCCGCCCCGCGCGCGTCGCAGGCGATCGTGGTCAGTATGCCTTGTCCAACATCCGGCCGATGGTTGCCCTGGTTCACGAGGAGAAACGCGCCCGTACCGTACGTCACCTTTCCCGTTCCAGGCGCGTGACACCCTTGGCCGTACAGGGCCGACTGTTGATCGCCCGCGATCCCCGCAATCGGAATCGGTGCGCCGAAGAACGACGCCTCGGTCGTGCCGAATACGCCCGATGACGGGCGAACGTCCGCGAGCGCCTGGATCGGCACGCCAAGCAATTCGCCCATTTCAGGACTCCACGTCTTTCTATCTATGTCGTACAGCATCGTCCGCGACGCGTTCGTGGGCTCCGTCGCATAGACACGGCCACCCGTCAGATTCCAGAGGAGCCAGGTATCGACCGTCCCGATGTGCATCTTGCGCCGATCCTTGGCATCCATCTTTTCGAGTAACCAACCCATTTTCGTGCCGGAGAAATACGGGTCTAACGTCAGACCGGTTACCTGAGCGACACGCGAGGCGTGCGGAGAGAGAGCGGTGATCGCGTCCGTGGTCCGGCGATCCTGCCAGACGATAGCCTTTGGCGCGGTCGTCGGCGACGCGGGATCCCAGGTGACGACCGTCTCGCGCTGATTCGTAAGTCCCAGCGCGCGGATTGATCCGGGCGGGACACCAGCCGCCGCTATCGCCTCGCGACCCGCCGCGACAGTCCGATCGAGCAGCTCGGCGGGATCATGCTCAACCCAGCCAGGGCGCGGATAGTGCTGCGCGATCTCGCGATAACCGCGGCCGACGACGCCGCCGGACTCGTCGATGACGAGCGCCGTGCTACCCGTCGTCCCCTGATCCAGCGCCAAGACATACGACATTAGAAGCGATAGGGTGGATGATGGACACCACGGTCGCTCACGAATGCCGTGATCAATTCCGCCGGCGTGACGTCGAAGGCTGGATTGAACACGCTCGCACCGGCGGGCACGTTCGTCAGTTCGTCTCTCCCCCGCTCTTCTATCGGAATCGCCTCACCCGAACCCGTCATCGGGTCGAAGGTCGACGTTGGCGCGACGACGTAGAAGGGGACGCCATGGCGTTTCGCGGCAATCGCCACGCTATAGGTGCCGATCTTGTTCGCCGCGTCCCCGTTGGCCGCGATGCGATCGGCGCCGACGAGGACCAAGTCGATCTTGCCCGAGCGCAGCAGGCTCGCGGCGGCGCTGTCGGGGATCACCGTGACTGGGATTCCGGCGCGGGAGAGCTCCCACGCCGTCAGCCTGGCGCCCTGCATCAGCGGCCGGGTCTCGTCGGCGAACACTTCGACGCGGCGGCCATGCTCGGCCGCCATGTATACGGGCGCCAGCGCCGTCCCTATCCCTGAAGTCGCCAGGGCGCCCGCGTTGCAATGGGTCAGTATCCGCGCACCATCCGGGATTAGCGCGGCTCCCGCTTCGCCTATGCGGCGGCACATCGCCCGGTCTTCTTCCAGGATCGCGGTCGCCTCGTCGCGCGCTACGCTTGCGACGTCAGCATCCGCGAGCGATTGGATCGCGGCCATGACCCTGTCGATCGCCCAGGCCAAATTCACTGCGGTGGGCCGCGCCGAGCGAATTCGTTTCGCGTATTCCGCGGCGTGAGAGATATCGTGAGACAAGAGAGCGGCCAAACCTAAAGCGCCCGCCACACCGATCGCGGGAGCGCCGCGAACGGCCAGCGTTCTGATGGCGTCGCAAATCTCGTCGATGGTCGCGAGGTCGCGCTCGACATACTGGCCGGGCAACAGCCGCTGATCGATGATCCGGACGGCCCGACATCCGGGCGCCCATTGGACTGCCGCTATGGGTTGCACGGCGCCAAATCTAGCGAAAATGCGACTGAAGGAACTCGGACAACGCTTCCTCCTCACGCGTGCAGCGAGCCAGACGCACGCACCGGCCCGTCAAAAACGGCGCGATCGTGTAGCCGTGATCCAAGTACTGCGCGATCACGATCGGATGCACATACGACTTGCGCGCGATCGCCGGTGTGTTGCCGAGGGCTTCAGAAACGGTCTTGACGGCGGCGACCACGTTGCGCTTGGCCTGGGTCACGTTCGCCGCGGGCTCGGTGCCAGCGAGGCAGATCGCGCACTGCAGCGTGCCCCCCCACGTGCGAAAATCTTTCGCCGTGTACGGGACCCCAAGGAGGTCGCGCAAATATCGGTTGATGTCGCTCGCGGTCACGTCATGCCACCGCTGGTCGTTCTGGTAGCGGAACACGTGCACGCCGGGCGCCGCGAGCAGCTGCTTGAGAACAGCGGCGAGCGTGCGGTCGACGATCGTGTGTCGCTGCTCGATGGCGCGCTTGCCGCGGTAGCGCAGGACGACATTCGCGCCGTTGATCGTGACGTTCGATTTGCGCAACGTGGTCGCGCCGTGCGAACGATTCTCGCGCTCATAACGCTCATTGCCGACGCGCAGGTACCCCTCGGCGATGAGACGGACGACGGCGGCCGTGACGCGCTCGCGCGAGAAATCGGGACGACGGAGATCCTTGGCCAGCCGTGCGCGGATCTTCGGCAGATCCAGCCCCATGCGCGCGATCCGGCGAAACTTTCGGTGCGCGCTCTTTTCGACCGCGCTCGCGTGGTAACGGTACTGCTTCCGCCCGCGCGCATCGTAGCCGAACGCCTGTATCGTGGCGGTCGGGCGTCGCGCGATGTGCACGTCGCGATAGGCGGGCGGAATGCGGAGCGCCTTGATCCGGGCCAGCATGGCGCGATCGTGGATGGGTCGGCCCGTATGCGAGACGTATCGAAAGCCCGACCGCGCCGTGCCCTTCCGCAGGATCCAATTAGATTCACTCTCGTGCCGCATCAATCCGTAGTCTCGCAGGTCGGTGAGCGCATCGCCACGATCACCCTCAACCGACCCGACAAGCTCAACGCCCTCAACCATGTCACCCTCACCGAGCTTGGCGCCGCGATGGCGGAGGCACGGGCCGATCCCACGGTCGGCGGGATCATCCTGACCGGTGCGGGCCGGGCCTTCGCCGCCGGCGCCGACATCAGTGAGATCAAGGGGCTGAGCGCGATCGAGGCGCAGGCGACGTCGGAGTTCGGCCAGCGCGTATTCCGGTCGATCGAGACCTCGCCGAAACCCGTCATCGCGGCGGTCAACGGCTTCGCGCTTGGTGGCGGCTGCGAGTTGGCTATGTCGTGCCATATCCGCATCGCCGGGGAGTCGGCGAAGTTCGGGCAGCCCGAGGTGAAGCTCGGGCTGGCGCCGGGCTACGGCGGGACGCAGCGGCTGCCGCGATTGGTGGGCGCCGGGCGCGCCTTGCATTTGCTGCTTACGGGCGAGACCATCGACTCGGCCGAGGCCATGCGGATCGGGCTCGTCACGCGCGTGGTGCCGAACGACGAATTGCAGCACGTGGCGAGAACGGTCATGACCCAAATACTCGCCAACGGACCGCTGGCGCTGGCCCTCACGATCGATCTCGTGCACCGTGGGCTGGGCATGAGTCTCGATACGGCGCTCGCCATGGAGACCGCGTATTTCGGCGGGCTGGCCGCATCGAAAGATGGGGTCGAGGGGACGTCGGCTTTTCTC
The DNA here is from genome assembly GCA_035652495.1 of Gemmatimonadaceae bacterium. Classification (GTDB taxonomy): domain Bacteria; phylum Gemmatimonadota; class Gemmatimonadetes; order Gemmatimonadales; family Gemmatimonadaceae; genus DASRDS01. The sequence goes on along the minus strand of DASRDS010000197.1, from coordinate 927 downwards.
GAGAAGCGCGCGCCGGAATTTGTTGGGAAGTGACCGAAGTCCGGTTGCTCGAGGTGCGCGACTTCAGGAATCTGGCCCGCGTTGACCTCCCGTTGCCGCCCGAGGGTGTCGCGGTCGTTGGCGACAATGGACATGGGAAGACGAGCCTCCTCGAGGCGATCTACTATCTGCATATCCTGCGGTCGGTGCGCGGGGCGCATGATGCGGACGTGATCCGGTTCGGCGCGCCGGCATTTCACGTGCGCGCGCACACCGATCGCGACATTGGATTGGGTTACGAGCGCGCTTCGAAACGCAAGCGCGTCATGCTCGATGGCGTCGAGCCCGCGCGGCTCACGGACGCGCTCGGTGCGGTGCCATCCGTCATGTTCTCGCCAGCGGATGTCGCGTTGGTCCGTGGTGCGCCCGGGGAGCGGCGGCGGTTTTTGGACATCATGCTCGGTGTCACGTCGCCTACGTATTTGCGCTCCCTGCAGGCGTACCGCGCGGCGCTTGTTCGTCGCAATGCCGCGCTACGGACCGGGGGGCCCATCACGGTGTGGGAGCCGCCGCTGGCTCAGCACGGGGCGGTCATCTGGCGTGAGCGGTCGACATGGGTACAGGACTCCACATCTCCATTGACTGACCTCACAAGCGCCATCGGGGAGTCCTCGCCCGTCAGTATGCATTACGCAAGCACACTCGGCGAAGAGGCAACTGAAGAGACGATTGCCGAGGCGCTGGAGCACGGACGCGCACATGATGCCAGACGTGGGATGACGCGGATGGGCGTGCATCGGGACGATTTGCGTCTATCGCTCGACGGGCATGATCTGCGCACGTTCGGATCCGCTGGGCAGCAGAGAACCGTTGCGATCGCGCTGAGAATGCTGGAGGCCGAAACGCTGGAGCGCCGGATCGGGACAGCGCCGGTGTTCTTGTTGGATG
>DASRDS010000196.1:0-10883 GCA_035652495.1 Gemmatimonadaceae bacterium | reverse complement strand
CGACAAAAAAGCGCGCCGGGGTCACGTCGAGTACGCGCTACCGAGCGCGATCGGGTGCATGGCGGGAGCCGATTCCGCGTATGGAATCGCCGTGCCAGATACGGAAGCGCTGGCCGCGGCACGAATCATGGCTGTTGACCCGTTAACGTGACGTTATTACAGTGGGCGTCCCGATTTTCCACAACCCCACTGTGTATGCAACCACTGACCGAAAGCAGCACGAAAGGGTTCTTCCGCAACGCCCCGTCCACCGCTTTCGATCAGTACCTACTCGACATCCAGAAACTCCCGCTCATCCGAGAAGTCGAAGAAGAGCGACGTCTGGCGAGACGGGCACAGCACGGTGACGAACAGGCCGCCGAGCGGTTGGTAACCGCGAATCTGCGGTTCGTCATCTCGTACGTGAAGAAGTATCAGGGGCACGGGCTCGATCTCTCCGAGCTCGTCGCGATCGGGAACGAAGGCCTGCTCAAGGCCGTGCGCAAGTTCGATCCCGACCAAGGCGTCAAGTTCATCTCGTACGCCGTGTGGTGGGTGCGGCAGGCCGTGCTGAAAGCGCTGGCCGAGCAGACGCGATCCGTGCGCATTCCGCTGAATCAGAATTCCCAGCTCATCAAGCTGGCTCGCGCGGAGACCATTCTCGCTCAAGTGCTGCGGCGGGATCCCACCGATCATGAGATCGGGCGGCTCATCGAGGAGACGCCAGAAACCGTTCGCGCCGCGAAGCAGATGTCATCGACCGAAGTCTCGCTCGATGCGCCCATCGACCGGTCGGACCGCGAGGCCGCGACGCTCGGCGAACGCTTCGCCGGTGTCGACGGCGCCGACATCGAGGAGTCGACGGATTGTACGCTCATGCGCGAGTTCATCGAAAAGGCTTTTCGTAAATACTTGACTCCCCGCGAGCGTAAGATCTTGAGCTTGTATTACGGCCTCGAGGAAGGATCCGAGGCCATGACCCTCGAGAAGATCGGAGCCCTGTTGGGCGTGACGCGCGAGCGGATTCGGCAGATTCGCGAGCGGGCGTTCGAAAAGTTGCGCGAGTCGCCGGATGGCTCGGCGCTCGCCGGCTTCTGGAACGCGGCGTAGGTAGGTCTGCTTCCCGGTTCGCTCCGGAGACGCGAAAGCACCACCAGACATCTCCCGCCGTAAGCCGGAGCTGAAATAGTCGGGCGTCGGCTCGGCAGTCCTTCCTGGCGGCTCTACCGGCTGGGGACCGACACAAGACATCTTTCCCCGTAGATGTCCCACGATCCCGTCAGACCGGTCTTCATGGACCCCCACGGCCGCCGGGCCAAGAGCTGGCGGCGGTTATGGATCACACTCGGCGCGCTGGCGACGATTGTCGGGATTTTCCTGGCGATCAGTGTCCTGACGCCGCCGATCGCGCCGACGCTCAAAGTCGAACATACGGAGCCGTTCGCCGTCACGCGGGACCAGCGGGAACGCAATGCGTTCCGGCGACGCGTGGCGCAGGTGTTTCGCCGGGCGCCGCCGGCGCGTAAGGCTGAGCTGATTCCGCCTGGAGGCGGAAGCTTGAATGCGCGGCCAAATAAGCCGACGGATCCGATCGTCGCCGGGTTCTATATCAACTGGCAGGACAACTCGCGCGCGTCATTGAACAAACACATCAATGACCTCGACTGGGTTGTCGGCGAATGGTCGTTCCTGTCGCACAACGGCGATTCGGTCGCGTTGAGAATCGACCGCACCGTGTTCGATATCGCGCGGCAGACGCGCGACAAATCACCGCCGGCATTTTTCATTCAAGTCAGCAACTTCGACAGCGCGCTCGCGGGACCCGGAAAGGGCGGATTCAACGTCGCCTCCGCCAAATATCTGCTGACCCATGTGGCGGCCCGGCAAAAAGTGATCACGCAGCTCCACGACGTGATCCTCAAAGACTCACTCGCGGGCGTCACCATCGACATCGAAGACGTCCCCGACAAACTCCAGGATTCCCTCGTCGAGTTCACGCGCGAGATGCGTGCCGTGCTCGCGCCGAACAAGCGGCTCGTGACGCAGACCGTCCACGCCGAGACCGATGCGGCGCTCTTGAGGCGGCTGGCGACGGTGAACGACTACCTGTTCGCCATGCTGTTCGACGAACACTACGGCGGCGGCAACCCTGGGCCGATCGCGAGCCAGTCGTTCTACGAGCAACACGCACGCCGCATTCTCTCGATCGTCCCGGCCGAGAAGCTCATTCTGATGATCGGGGCGTACGGCTACGACTGGAACGATGATCCCAGCTTGTCGCAAGGACAGCAACGGACCTTCCAAGAAACGATGGCCGAGGCACGCCGCTACAACGCGGCGACACGCTTCGACTCGGCCTCGCTGAATCCGTATGTCGAGTGGACTGACGTCGACTCGACCGACCACGTGATCTGGTATCTCGACGGCGCGACCGCGTACAACCAGCTCAAGGTGGGCCAGGAGCTCGGGGCCGCCGGAACCGCCATCTGGCGACTCGGCGCCGAGGACCCTTCCCTGTGGGCCGTGCTGGGCCGCCAGGGCCTCGATGGCACACCGGACAGCCTCCGCTCGATCCCGCCCGGATACGACGTCGAGTTCATCGAGGACGAGTTCAAAGAAGGTCCGGACAAAGTCGACTCCGGCGGCGAGATCCTGCACATCCGTGAACGCCCCACGGAGGGCGAGCGCACCTATCGCGTCGACCCCACCACGGCGCTCATCACGCGCGACTCGATCACGGTCGTCCCACACCCGTACGTGGTCGACCGCTACGGCTATCGCGAGCACGAAGTCGCGCTGACATTCGACGACGGACCGGATGGCCGTTGGACGCCACAAATTCTCGACACGCTGCTGTCGCGGCATGCGCCGGCGACCTTCTTCGTCATCGGCGACAATATCCTGCCGCACATCCCGCTGCTCCAGCGGGAATATCGCGAAGGGCACGAGATCGGGAATCACACGATGACGCACCCGAATCTCGCGCTCGTCGGCCGGTGGCGCACCGCCCGCGAGATCGACATCAACGAGCACGTGATCCAGTCGGTGTTGGACCACCGGACGGCATTTTTCCGTCCTCCGTACTTCGGAGACGCGACCCCGACCACGACGGACGAGTTGGACGCGGTCGCCGTCGCCACGGACAAGCAGTACCTCACGATCGGTCTCCGCGACGACGCGGAAGACTGGCAGCCGATTCCCGTGCCGCAGATCGTGCGCAACGTGCTCGCGGCGCGCGACAGCGGCAACATCGTCCTGCTCCACGACGGCGGCGGCGACCGCTCGCGCACCGTCGCCGCGCTCGGCACCATCATCGATTCGCTGCGCGCGCGTGGCGACACCCTGGTGCTGGTCTCGAACCTCGTGGGCATCCCACGCGAACAAGCGATGCCACCGTTGCCGCCGGTCGACGAAGTCACGCGCGTCATCGATTTGCTCGGACTCGGTGTCTACGGCGTCCTCGAGATCGTGTTCTACTGGATCTTCATGGTCGCCGTCATCCTGGGCGTCGCCCGACTGCTCGGCATCGGGCCGTTGGCGATCATCCAGCGCCTCCGCGGCCACCAACGTCGTGGCGCGCCAACGCCATTCGCGCCGGGCGTCAGCGTGATTGTGCCGGCGTACAACGAAGGCAAGGTCATTGTACGGACGATCGAGAGTCTGCTCGCGCAGGAGTACACGGGCGAGATCGAGATCATCGTCGTGGATGACGGGTCGTCGGATCACACCTACCAGACCGCGTTGCAGGCCTACGGCGCGCATCCCAACGTCCGCATTCATCGCAAGGAGAATGGTGGCAAGGCGTCGGCCCTCAACTTTGGGCTGACCAAGGCTCACCATGACATCGTGATCGGGTTGGATGCCGATACGATTTTTGCGACCGACACGGTGGCGGAACTGGTGCAACCGTTGGCCGATCCTCGGGTCGGCGCGGTCGCTGGGAACGCGAAGGTCGGCAATCGCGTGAACCTCGTCACCCGCTGGCAGGCGTTGGAGTATGTGACGAGTCAGAATCTGGATCGCCGCGCCTTCTCACTGCTGAATGGCATCACGGTCGTGCCGGGCGCGGTGGGTGCGTGGCGGCGGTCGTTGGTTCAGGCAGTGGGCGGATTCCAGAACGATACGTTGGCGGAGGACCAGGACCTCACGCTGCGCATTCGGAGAACCGGAAGCTCCATCGCCTATGCCGACGGCGCGATCGGGTATACCGAGGCGCCGGACTCGTTGAAGACCCTGGCGAAGCAGCGATTCCGTTGGTCGTTCGGCACATTGCAGTGCGCGTGGAAGCATCGCGACACCCTGTTCCGCAACAAGTACGGATCGCTCGGCTGGATCGCGCTGCCGAACGTCTGGCTGTTCCAGCTGCTGCTCCCGGCGCTGTCGCCGCTGGCCGATCTCATGTTCCTCTGGAGTCTCGTTTCGATCGCGCAGACGCGCTACGCGCACGGCGCGACGTACGCGCTCACGAGCCTCGAGAAAGTTCTGACGTACTATGCCGTGTTCTTGCTCGTCGACTGGCTTGGCGCCGTCGTAGCATTTTTGATGGAGCCGGACGAGGACTACGCGCTCACGTGGCTCATTTTCATTCAGCGCTTCGTCTATCGACAACTCATGTACTGGGTCGTCGTCCGGTCGTTCATGGCCGCCCTGCACGGGCGGGTCGTGGGCTGGGGCAAGCTGGAGCGAAAGGCCACGGTCTCCGTGCCCCAATCGGGCGTTACATTGCGAACGTGACGACGCGCCGGCTCCCGTTGTTCCCGCTTCCGCTGGTGCTGTTCCCCGGGGTGCCGCTTCCTCTACACATCTTCGAGCCCCGGTACCGGATCATGCTGGCCGACTGCCTGGAGGGCGACCGGGAGTTCGGGATCGCGTTCCGTCCCGATGGCGTGGCTGAGCGGGATCTGCCATCAGGACACATCGGATGTGTGGCGCATATCGAGAGCACCGAGCTGTTGCCCGATGGCCGGTCGAATGTGATCGTGCGGGGCACCGAGCGGTTCATGCTCGACCGCTATCTCGATTCCGCGCGGCCGTACTTCATGGCGGAGGCGTCGGAGTATGATGATGCGGATGAGCCGCCGTTGACGCTCGAGCCCAGCGCGGAGCGCGTGCGGGAGCTCTTCAAGCGCGTGGGGACGGCGGCGCGGACGCTGACGGATGATCCGGACGCGTTGCCCGCCCTGCCCGAGAATCCGGCGCTGCTCGCATTCGCGGTGGGGGCGCTCATTGAGATGGATCCGGCCGCGCGGCAACGATTACTGGCGTCACGATCGCCGAGCGGCCGTTTGCGCGACATCGAGATGTTGTTGTCGCCCGCGGTCGACTCCCTCGAGCGCCGCGCGACAGTGCACGTGCGCGCCAAATCGAATGGGCATGGGCCACACCCTGGCGCCTGAAACCCTGATTGGTATTGTCGGTCCGCACGCGGTTCGTGTGCGGCCGAGTGAGTTGCTCGTGTACACGTCGGACGGACTGCCGGGGTATCGAAAGCAGCCCTCGGTGGCCGTGTTCCCGGAGACGCGCGAGCAGGTCATTGCCGTCGTGCGCGCGTTGGCGGCGGCTCAGGTGCCGTTCGTTCCGCGCGGCGCGGGCACGGGATTGTCCGGCGGGGCCCTGGCTGACGGCGTGGTGCTGTTGGGCCTCAACCGGCTGACTCGGATAGTCTCGATCGATGCGGCGAATCGCCTCGCGGTCGTCGAGCCGGGCGTCGTGAACGCCGCGCTGAGCCGGGCCGCCGCGCCGTACGGGTTGCACTACGCGCCTGATCCATCGAGCCAGGCCGCGTGCACGGTGGGTGGGAATGTGGCCGAGAATGCCGGGGGGCCGCATTGTCTCAAGTACGGCGTGACGCTCAATCACATCCTCGCGTTGACGGTCGTGCTGCCGGACGGCGAGGTCGTGACGCTCGGCAACCCCGCGGGCGAGCGCGAGGGGTATGATCTCCTCGGGCTCTTTGTCGGGTCGGAGGGATGTTTTGGCGTCGCGATCGACATTACCGTGCGGCTGACGCCGAACCCGCAGGCCGTGCGGACGCTGCTCGCCGACTTTTTGTCGCTCGATGACGCGGCGCAGGCGACATCGGCCGTGATCGCGTCGGGGATCGTGCCCGCTGCGCTCGAGATGATGGATGGGCCGACGATTCGCGCGGTCGAGGCGTCCATCTATGCGGCGGGATATCCGACCGATGCGGACGCCATCTTGCTCGCCGAGCTTGATGGGTTGGCCGAGGGGTTGGACGACGACGCGGACACGATTCGCGAGATCTGTCTCGCGCATGGCGCGAGGACGGTGCACGTCGCGAGCGATGCGGGCGAGCGCGCGCGGCTCTGGCAGGGACGGAAGAAAGCGTTCGGCGCCATGGGGCGCGTGGGGTCGCATCTCGTCGTGCAGGACGCGGTGGTTCCGCGCACCTCGCTCTCACGCGTGCTGACTCGGATCCGCGCGATCGCCGCGCGACACGAGGTGCTGGTGTGCAACGTCTTTCACGCCGGCGACGGGAATTTGCACCCGAATATTCCGTACGACGGGTCGAATCCCGACGAAGTGAAGCGCGTGCAGGCCGCCATGCGGGAGATCATGCAAGTGTGCATTGACGCCGGCGGATCTATTACGGGCGAGCATGGCGTCGGGCTCGATAAGATCGAGTACATGGATCGCATCTTCTCCGACGAATCTCTGGCCGCGCAGTGCGCCGTGCGAACCGTGTTTGATCCCGAGCGTCGTGCCAACCCCGGTAAGGTCGTGCCCATCCGGTATTGCCGTGAGCGTTAAGAGCACAGTGGCGCCAACGAGCACCGACGAGTTGCGGGACATCGTGCTCGAAGGGGTACCAATGCGCGTCGTGGGCGCGGGGACGTGGCTCGATGCTGGAAGGCCGGTGGCGGTCGAGCGAGTCGTCGAGCTGGGCACGATGTCTGGACTCGTCGAATACACGCCGGGCGATCTGACGTTGACCGCGCGTGCGGGGACGACGCTCGGTAACATCGCGGCCGCGACGCAGGCCGAGGATCAGTGGCTGGCGCTTGATCCGTATGGGACGGACGCCGGCACGATCGGCGCGACGATCGCGACGGCGTCGGCGGGGCCGTTGGCCCACGCGTTCGGGCGGCCGCGGGATCTCGTGCTCGGGCTCGAGGTCGTGACGGGAACGGGGGCGATCGTGCACGGCGGCGGACGCGTCGTCAAGAACGTCGCCGGGTTCGATCTCACGCGGGCCATCACGGGATCGTGGGGGACGCTCGGCATCATCACGAGCGTCACCGTGCGGCTGCACGCGCTGCCCGCGGTCGATGAGACGTTCGTGATCCCGGTCGGACCCGCCTGGCGGGATATCGCGCCGGTGCTCGACCGGCTCGCGGTCGCGCCGATCGCGCCCATCGCGTTGCAGGTCGTGAACAGCGCGCTCGCGCGTTCGCTCGACCTCGGCGTCGACGACTCGGCGATTCTCGTTCGCATCGCGGGCAACGCCCGCTCGGCGAAAGCACAGCGAGCGGCGCTCGGGCCCGCTGTCGAGTTGCCGAGCGATGTCTGGCGCGGGCTGCGGGCGGCGGACGGCAGCGGTACGGGCGTGTTTCGATGCTCGGATTTGCCCACGCGCGTTGGCGTCATCTGGGATACCGTGAGCCGCGGCGACGTGATGGTCGACGCCAGTCCGCGGCGTGGCATCGTGCGGTGCGTCGGGTCTGATGCCGTTCCCGATGGCATCGGCACCGTCATTGGTGAGCGACTGCCCGCATCGGTATGGCAGTCGCTCGGACCTGGGCCCGCGTCCGATCTCTTGTCGCGCGACCTGCGCGCGGCGTTTGATCCGGGGCGCGTGCTCAATCCAGGGATATTTGGCAATGGCTGAGACGCGAATGCCTGAAACGCCGCTGAGCCTGGAACGGCACGGGCTCGATGCGTGTGTGCATTGCGGGTTCTGCCTGCAAGCGTGTCCGACGTATCTCGCGCTGGGCGATGAGAACGATAGTCCGCGCGGACGCATCGTGCTTATGCGTGCATTGGTCGAAGGCGCGTTGGCGCCGACTGATCCTGACGTTGGCACGCATATCGGACAGTGCTTGGGGTGCCGTGCGTGCGAGACCGTGTGTCCGTCCGGCGTTCCCTATGGGCATCTGCTGGAGGCAACGCGCGCTACACTCATCGCCGAACGACCACTGCCTCTGATTGGGCGTTTGGTGCTCGGCATCTTCGCTACGCCGTGGATGCTGCGCGTGGTGTTGTTGGGGGCACGTGCGCTTCGCGCAACGCGTATGCCCAACTTTTTCGCCCGAGTGCACGGCACCGTTGGGCAGACCAGCGCGATGCTGGCTTCGACTGAACGCGAGCCGGTGAGAGCCTATCCCACGCCAGACCGCAACCAGCGCGGGACGGTGGCGTTGCTTCTTGGATGCGTGATGGAGGGTCTGTTCGCGGATACGAACCGAGCAACCGAGCGCACGTTGCGTGTCAATGGGTATCGCATCGTCGAGACCCCACCCCAAAGATGTTGCGGAGCACTGCATGCGCACGCGGGCGATGTGCGCACGGCGCGAGCGCTCGCGCGTGCGAATATCGCGGCGTTCGAGCGAGCGAACCCGGACTACATCGCGATCAACGCCGCGGGTTGCGGCGCGATGGTGAAAGAGTACGGCCATCTGCTCGAAGATGATCCCGCCTGGAGCGCACGGGCCGCGGCGGTGTCGGCCAAGGCGCGAGACGTCAGCGAGTTATTGGCGTCGGCGGGGCCGGTGCCAGGGGCACCTATTCCGGAGCGAGCGAAGGGGCGCGTGACCTACGATGCGCCCTGTCATCTGCTGCACGCGCAGCGTGTGGCCGATGCACCGCTCGAGGTGCTGAGAGCGATTCCCGGGCTCGAGCTCGTGCCGCTCGTCGATGCGGATCAATGCTGCGGCAGCGCGGGCATTTACAACTTGCTCCAGCCCGCGCTGGCCGAGCGCGTATTGGCGCCGAAACTCGAGCGGATCGTCGAGTCTGGCGCGAAATGGGTCGCCACGGGCAATCCCGGTTGCCTCATGCAGATCGGCGCGGGATTAGTGCGCTCAGGCGCGACCGCGCGGGTCATCCATCCGGTGGACCTCCTCGACGCCTCTTACGCGGCTCGGGAGAACCCGTTTACTTGATTCTATGACGTCCGTTCGCATTGAGCCGCATGTCCTGCCCAGCGAGTATGCGGCGCTCAAGGCCGGCGCGGGGCTCGTCGACCGGAGCTCGCGAGCCCGGTGGCGGTTCAGCGGCCCCAAGGCGGCGGACACGCTGACCGGGTTGGTCACGAATGACGTTGTGAGTCTCGCCCCTGGGCAGGGGCAGTATGCGGCGATGCTGACGCCAAAGGGGAAGATCGTCGCCGACGTGCGCATCTTGCGTATGAGTGACGCGATCATCGTCGACGTACCGACGCTCGCGGCGCCGGGGTTCGCGGACGTCATCAAGAAATACGTGAATCCGCGCATGACGCCGTACGTCGACGAGTCCGCATCGACGTGCGCGCTCGGCGTGTACGGCGCGACCGCGGCGCTGGCCGTGGCGACCGTCGCGGGGCTCGCCGTCGAGACGTTGACGGCGTTGGACGACTATGCGCATGTCGTCGCCGACATCGGCACCATTCTGCGTGTCGACTGGGTTCGTGGATTCGAGATTTTCGCGCCGGTGGAAACGAGAGACTCGCTCATGCGGCGCCTCATCGCGGCCGGCGCCATCCCGTGCTCGGCGACGACGTGGGACATCGTGCGCGTCGAGGCCGGGATGCCCGAGTGGGGCATCGACATCGACGAGACGACCATTCCGCAGGAAGCCAACTTCGACGACTTGGGCGCGATTTCGTACACGAAAGGGTGCTATACGGGTCAGGAGACCGTCGCGCGCATTCATTTCCGCGGGCACGTGAATCGGCATCTGCGCGGGCTGACGTTCGCGAGTACGCGTGACGAGATGCCGCCCGAGCGGGCGGAGTTGCATGATCCCACGGGGAAGCCCGTGGGCGATGTGCGGAGCGTGGTCGTCTCACCGCGACTTGGGATCATCGCGCTCGCCATTGTGCGGCGCGAGGTCGCGCTGGGGAGTTTTGTGACGGCTCGAGCTGAGCGAGAGCTCGCGGCGGCCGTGACGGCATTGCCGTTTCCCGAGAGTCCGTGACGGCTGAGCGGACTGCGCTCAAAGAGTGGGCAGTGATGGTCGACGCGCTCGGCGCGGGTGACATCATCTGCATCGTCCGCAAGGGCGGCATTCGTGACCGGCGCGGGTTCGCCTTGCGACACGATCGCTTCGTGTTTTATCCCACCCGGTTTCATCAGTCGACCGATTTGCTCGCCGAGCACCTCGTCTCTCGCGTGTCGCGATCACACGAAGCGATGGCGCCAGAAGGGCACGTGCGCATCGAGTACATCGCGCGCACGGCTATGACCTCGGCCGTGACCGACATCTCGCAGCTCCCTGCCGTTCAGCACGAATTGGGGCTTTCACCCTCCGCTGTCCATTCACGATTCTTTTATCGCGAACCTGGATTGACGCTCGCTGCGCTGCGCGTTGAGCGACTACGCAGCCCTATCGTCGTCCCAGAGATCCGACGTTACACCGGCTGCGTGTCCTGGCTCGAGCTCGACGCCGAGATTCCGTGCGACTACGACGACGTGACACCAGTCATCGGCGAGTCTGAATTTCAGGAACGGCTACGCGCACTGGCGCCCCTTCTCGCGAATAACTGACGTCTCGCGCTTCGCGCTCGCGTTCTACGATACGCGATTACCTGCCGGTAGCGCTCACGATCGCCTGCCCGCGATTGACTGCCCCGTGGCTGCCCACGATCGCCTGCCCGCGTCCGCCTGCCTACGATTGCCTGCCGCGATTGCCTGCCGCGATTGCCTGCCGCGATTGCCTGCCCGGTTGCTGCCTGCGATCGTCTGTCC
>DASRDS010000195.1:0-22933 GCA_035652495.1 Gemmatimonadaceae bacterium | reverse complement strand
GGCACCTCGGCGGTCCAGGCGCTCGTGCCGCTGGATCGGCTCGACTTGGTTGGCCCCATTCCGCAGGCCTTTCGACTCGGACTGGGCTCGGCCGGCGCCGTCGCATTCTTCGTTCCCTTCGCGGTGTTCGCGGCGACTTCGCGAACCGTCGCGAACTCGAGCGTGATCTTCACGGCGACCACCCGCATGCCGATGGTCGCGGGTTGGGATCGCCTCATGCCGGCCTGGTTTGCGCGGTTGCACCCGAAGTACCGGACGCCCGTGAACTCGATCTTGTTCATCGCGGCCTGCGCCCTCGTCTTCGCTGTCGCGGGCATGACCAACGTCGGCGAGCAAGAGGCCTTTCAGCTCCTCGAGACTGCCTCCGGCGTCTTCTACGGTCTCACCTATCTCGCGCTGTTCGCGATTCCCCTGGTCGGCGGGCTTTCCGCCCCGCTCTGGCTCCGCATCTTGGCGTTCGCGGGGTTCGCGACCACCGCGCTCTACGCGATTCTTTCGATCTTTCCGATCGTGGACGTGGTGAGCCCGTTGGCGTTCGCCTTGAAGATCTCCATTCTCATCATCGGCGCGAACGCGCTTGGGGCCGGGGTGTACCTTATAGGTCGCGCTCCTGCCACGCGACGAGCTCCGGTGTCCCGCCCTCAATAGCGTAGACTGCCTGGATCTCGTGCGTGAGTGGGAATCGCTGTTGCCATCCACGGGCAACCACCAAGACTCGCGTCGGTGTGGCGACGACGGCCGCGGACGTTGACAACGCGGCGCGCACCGCCTCCGGAGCGGCCGTCGTATCTACCGCTCCGTCACTCCAGATTGTCGCGAAGGGCACGACCGCTTCCGCCAGTTCGTTCGTGACGTGCGGCACGAGTACCAACTCTCCAACACGCTGGAGTGGCCGCTCCGCCAGTTCCCGCGCAATCGCCCCTGCCGTGCCTCGGTCCGTGAACTCCTCGAAGAGTCCGCGCACGGTCGCGCTGTCCGTTCGTGAGAGATCGATACGTGCGTTGAGATTGATGGCGTCCACGCTGAACTCGGCATCGCCGAGCAGGACGTTCGCGCGATTAACTAGATGGTGCGAGCGTAGCTCGGCGACCCCTAGCGCGATGCCGCTCTCGGCGGCATAGCGGGCTACCGTTCTGGCGCGCAGGGCTTCGACCGTTTTGGCTTCCAGGCGCGCTGTGCGCTCTACATCGGTCGCGATGCCGCCGAGGATGAGCAAGAGGCCTAGCACTAAGATGAGCGCAACTCCGCGGCGCCTATGGCGCACGCAGCCGCCGCACATCAAAATGAGCGCCGTCTGGCAACATCACCGTGATAGTGATGATGCGAATTCCAGGCCTCCAAGCGGCCGATGTGACGTGTCGCCGAAATCCATTGGGTAGTGACACCTCTTGCGTCTCGTCGAGTTTTGCTTGCTCCATGCCATCAGCTGCATACGCTACGGCTTGCGACCATACACGCGACCGCGCGAGTAGGAGGTGACTCCCGTGAAATAATTCTAGGTACCCGGCAACTACTAGGCTCAAAATCAACATCGCTACCAGGACTTCCAGTAGCGTGAGCCCGCGCCTGATTCGTCTCATTGAAAGACCACGCGAATCGGCGGCTGCACGCGTCGAGCCCGATCCCAGAGCGTGATAACGACGGCGCGAGGCGCAACCATGGTCGCGGGCCACGCATCAAGCCACTGCGCGTCACCGGGCGCCAGCACGCGCACGTCCATCCGCGTGACGCCAGGCAACGGAAACGCGACGACGGCCAGAGGCGCACGGCCGACGGGTGTCGCGACAAACCTGAGTCCGCCCCGTGCGGGCGCGATCGTAACACGCCAGTCACACTCCGCGTCGAGCGGCGGCCCGGCGCCGGCGGCGACGAACATCAATGTGTCGCCACTGAGGACGAATGTCGTGTCGCCGCGCCGTTGCGGTGAGCGGGTATTGCGTAGGATGTCGACGAGCATGTCCCGCGTCGCCCGTGCGCGCTGTGCATCCGCCATGGCGCGACCCACGCGATCCCGCGCGCCCAAGCTCATGTAGAGCGCACTGTTCGCGATGAGCGCGATGAAACTCGTGAGCACGACCGCGATCAATATTTCCAACAGGGTAAACCCCGTTGGCCACGCGCGCCTGGTCGTTCGCCCCACGCCAGTGGCTCGATCGCGTGATGGTGGCGAAGCTACCGCATGGATCTGAAGGACCTGCGTTACGCGATCGCCGTCGCCGACGAGGGCAGCTTCACGCGCGCCGCCGCCCGATTGCATCTCGCGCAGCAGGCCTTGTCCAAGCAGATAGGCAACCTCGAGCGCGAGCTCGAGGTCCGACTCTTCGACCGCATGCCGCGCGGCACGCGTCTCACTCCAGCGGGCGCGGCGTTTGTCGAGGCCGCCCGCGCCACGCTCGCGCAAAGCCAGCGCGCGATGGCCCACGCGCGCGGCATGAGCCGGCACGAGTCCGGCGTGCTCCGTGTTGGGTTGACCGCCTCGTCCGTGCTCGCGGGACACGCGGCGGCCGCGTTCAGCTTCTTCCGCCGCCGGCACGCCTCGGTCCGCATCGAGGTGATGGAAACGGCGCCGCTCGCGCTGATCGACGCCGTGCGCGACGGTGCGGTCGACCTCGCTATTCTCTGTTCTCCACCGGACGCGTCCGGTGAGATGGCGGGCGCGTGCATCGCCGAACGCCCACTCGGCGCCGTGCTGCCCGCGACGCATCCGATAGCCGGGTCCGACGTGGTTCGTCTCCGCGATCTCGTCGACCTGCCGCTCATCACCTATGGCCGCGACGCCGATCCGGTGGGCTATGACACGCTGGTGCAGGCGCTTGCCCGCCGTGGCCTCAAGCCGCGGCTCGCCGACGTGCGCGCTGGCGGGCCACCCAGCCTCATCGGCCCACTCGTCGCGGAAGGCGAAGCCTGGACGCTGGCAACAGCAGACTGCTCGTGGCCACTCTACGAGCGCACGCCCGGGCTCGTCTTCCGTGACTTCGCCGACAGCCCGATCTTCGAGCAACGGTGGATCCTGTGGCTCCACGACACCCCGTCTCCGCTCGTGAGTCAATTCACCGACATGTGGAAAACGCTGCATGGGGAGTGGAGCCACAGAGACGTGAGTTATACGATCTGATCGTGCCCGCGCGCCGCGTCGGCGTCGCGCGCCAGGTCCTTCAGCATTTCCATGAACGCGGGCGGTTGACCCCTGAAGACCCCGCCATCGATGAACGACTGGGCCGCCGCCATTGCCGCACCCTCGGTTTCCGTCGGACGGAGAATCGAGACATGGTGGAACTTGTTCGTCAAAAAGAAAGTGGGCTCTGGCATGATGAGATTCGTCTGAATGTCCTCATTGCCGTCGCCGATGAGCGGGAAGGTGAGCTGCGGATTCGTGGGATCGGTGAGCGGGGCCAACGGTGCGACCAGCGCGTTGCCGGCTTTGTCTTGCCACGTCTGGAAGTGCATCACTTCGGTCGGTCCGATGCTCAGAAGAATCCGTAACACTTCCGGGTGCCGCGCACGCTGCGCGAGCTGCATGTAGAGGCTCGACCCGCCCTGCTCGATCCACCCAAAATGGAAGCCGGCGGTGTTGGCGATCGCCTGTAGGTGATTGTTCGGCTTGAGATCGGCGTTGCTCCGCGGGATGGCTGGGAACTCGCCCATCGCCAGACTCTTCACGACCGGGAGAAAAACGTGATTGGGGTTGAGGTCCGGGTTGAACTCGCGGGCCCGAAGCCGGGTGAACCACGTCGTATCGACCGTTAACCGCATGAGGTTCGTGATGCGTCCCAGTTGGAGCGCGCCCTCAGCCGTGCTGCTCTCGAGCGTGGCGAACTGGGACAAATCCTCTTGGGCGACGCCCTTGGACTTGAGGTAATCGTTGAGCCACCGGTGATGGGTGAACTCATCCTCGGTGTTGTCGTGGATGTACTGGGCCATGTCGCCATCGAGCTGGTTCAGCGCGTTCGTGTACGGCGCATTGCCGCCCGCGAGCTTGTGCCGGATGATCTGCTCCATCTCGGTCGTCTGGACCCCCCCAAGCTCTGTATACTGTTGCCAGAGGTCGGCTTCGATTTGCTCGAGCGCGGAGAGAAACCGGAGAATCGCGGCATCGCCGCGGCCGAGGCTCCCGCTCGGCCGCTGGCCAAGGGCCGGCAGCGCGCCGGTCAGGAAGCTGCCGCCTGCCACAGTGGCCGCCCCGGCGGCCAGGACACCGGTCTTCAAGAACTCGCGTCGATTCTTTGCGTCGTGCGCGTCCATGAAACGTTGCTCCAGAATGGTGAGCCTCATGATCGTATCCCGGCTTGCACATGGGCCAACACATCCTCGTAGGGGCGCGCCACATCGCCACGTTGTGACCACGCGTCTTGGTGTCCGTCGTATATGCGATGCGGATCCGGACGAAGCTGGCGCTCATGATGTTGGTGCCGCTTGCCGGCCTCGGCGTCCTCGTCGCCATGGACGTGGCACGCGCCTATCACTCGGCCTCCGTCGCTCACACCCAGCGACAGTTCGCCGACGTCGTCGTGCGGTTGGGCGCGTTTGTGCATGCCGTCCAGGACGAACGGAGCGCGTCCGCTGGGAGCCGGTTCAGCGCTGACCTCGCGTCCCGGCGCGCGCGGACCGACACCGCCCTCAAATTGTTACGGACGACGACCGCGTCGCTCGACACTGCTCGTTACACGAAACGCATCCGCGATGCGCTAGCCTATGCGTCACGCCAGGTCGACCGGCTGAGCGTCGCTCGGACCGGCGTGTCGGCACACGAAGAGACACCGACTCAGGTCCTCGACTCCTACGGCGATCTCGTCGACTCGCACCTCGACGTCGCGGGATCGATGGCGGGGCTCAGCGCCGATGTGGAGACGGCGCGACGGGTGACCTCGTATCTCGCGCTGGCGCACGCCAACGAACAGCTAGCCGCCTCCCAGGCGGCGGCGACCTTCGCGCTGACGGATCGTGCGGCGGCGGCGCTGGCCGCCGAGCACGCCTACGCGGATCAGTTCCGGCGCACGGCTGATTCCGATGATGTGGCGACGTATGCGGAGGCTGGTGACTCGCTGGCGGTCGTGCGGGCCGTCGAGGACACGCTGGCCGCGGATCTGCAGCAGCGGGCTACCGATGTGCACACAGCGGCGGTTCGATCCGAGGTCATGCTCATCACGACGTCACTCGCGCTTTTCATCGTTGCCGCGGTGCTCGCCCTGGGACTCGGACGGGATGTCATCACATCGCTCACGGCGGTGACCGAAGCGGCGCGCCATGTGGCCAACCGGGACCTGCGGATCACGGTCCGCGATGCGCACGGGGAGTTCGGGCAGCTGGCCGTGGCGTTCCGGGAGATGGTCGACCATCTGCGCGCCGTCATTCGCGAAGGCGAACGAGCCTCGCGCCGGGTTGAGGAGTTGGCGGGCACGATCGCTTCGTCGAGCGAGCAGCTGACGGCATCGGGCGAAGAGGTGACCGGCGCGGTCGCGACGATCGCCGCCGCGGCGAGCGAGCAGCTGAGTGGTATGCGGTCGATCGAGGGCGCGCTCTCCGATATGGAGCGCCGCGCGGAGGAGATCATGGCCGCCGCCTCTGGGGTCCTCGAGCTTGGCGATCAAATCGCGTCGACCGCCGATGAGAGCCGCGCTGGGTTGAGCCAGGCGCTGGCGTTACTGGTCGAGATCGGGGCGTTCGTCGATACGACGGCGGGCGAGGTCGATCAGTTGGCGTCGCGGTCCGAAGCCATTCAAGGGTTTGCGGCGACGATTACGCGGATCGCGAAACAAAGCTCGTTGCTGGCGCTCAACGCGGCGATCGAAGCCGCGAGAGCTGGGGAAGCCGGGCGAGGCTTTGCGATCGTCGCCGGGGAAATGCGGCAGCTCGCGGAAGATTCGGCGAAGTCCGCGTCCGAGATCACCGATCATGTGAGAAGCGTGCACGAGAGCATGCGCTCCGTTGTGAGCGCGATGTCAGAAGGTCGTGCGAGCGTTGTTGGCGTGCAGGAAGTGTCGCGGGACGCCGAGCGAGCGCTCGAGCAGATCGGGTCGTCAGTGGAGCGCGTGCGCGTCGCCGCGCAGGGCGTGGCCCAAGCTGCCGCTGACAACCGTCGCGATGTGACGGGCGTAAACCGCGCCGTCGCGGCCGCGTCGGCCGCCGCCGCCGCGCACGCCACGGGCGCCGAGCAGGTCGCGGCGTCGGCGCACGAGCAGACCGCCGTGACACAGAACGTCTCGGCCACGGGGTCCGAGCTCCTCGAGGCCGTCGCCGGCGTCCGCGCGGTCATCGCGGCATTTCGAACCTAGCATTTCGGACGTAGGGTCCGTGCTGTAGGTTGGGTCGCCATGGTGACCCTGTTGCTGCTCATCGCGCTCGGTCTGCATCCCGACTCGACGTATCACCAGCATCTCGCTGCCGCGCGCGCGAGTGCCCCCGCGGTCGCGCATCAGCATCTGCTCCGTGCGCTCGAGCTGCTCCATGGGCATCCCGACGTGCTGTACATGCTGGCGCGTAATGCTACCGCGCTGGGTCAGCCTGACTCGGCTGTCCGCTATCTGCGCACGATTGGGGCGATGGGATTGGCGTATGACGCGGCAAAGGATTCGGCTCTGGCGCCGCTTCGCGGGCGCCCCGACTTCACCGCGGTTTTGTCGACCATGACCGCGAATACGAAGGCCATTGATCACGCTACCACTGTTTTGACTTTGAACGATCCCGATCTGCTGACCGAGGATGTGGCGTACGACCCGTTCTCGCGCCGGTTTTACATCAGCTCGATCCACCGCCGAAAGATTATCGGGTTGACTGGAGCCACTTGGACCACCATCGACTCGGCATTGCTTTCTCCCATGGCGCTCATCGTCGATGCCAAGCGACATACCTTATGGGCATCGGTGGCCGGCATGGCGCAAGCCGAAGGCTACCAAGCGACTGATTCTGGGCACACCGGTGTGCGGCAGTACGATCTGTCGACCCACAAGCTGGTCCATCAATACGATCTGCCGGTCGACGGCAAGAATCATGTGCTCGGAGACATGACGCTGGATGCTGCCGGGAACGTGATCGTGTCCGATGGTGCCGGAGGCGGGGTCTATGTCGTGGACAGACGAAAGCAAACGCTGTCGGCATTGATGGCACCGGGGGCATTCGAGTCGCCGCAAAATCCGGCCGTCGCGCCGGATGGTCGGGTCGTCGTCGCGGACTATGCGATGGGCATAGCGACCATAGATCCGAAGACGCACCAGATTACTTGGTTGGAGCACGCGGACACGGTTGCCCTCAATGGCATTGACGGCATGTACCTCGTCGGCCACGTGCTCTACGCGATCCAGAACGGCACGAACCCCGAACGCATCGCCCGGTTCGTCCTCGATCCAGACCTGCGCCGAGTCGTCACCTGGTCAGTCGTCGAACAAGCGACGCCTGGGTTTGGAGATCCGACGCACGGAGTCGTGGTGGGTGATGACTTCTATTTCATCACGAATAGCGGCTGGGACCGATTCGCCGATGACGGCCACATTACGAACTTGTCTGGGTCGCCTGCACAACTTCGGAAGGTTTCGGTAGATCAGCCCCGGTAGGCGCCCCCGTATGCCGCGAGTGCAACTCGGCGGCGAGCACGCCGGCGGACAGCACCGAGAGCATGGTCAGATACATCCACGTGAGCAGGATGACGACCGCGCCGATCGTCCCGTATGTCTTGTTGTAGTTCCCGAAGTGCTGCACGTAGATCCGGAACACCAAGGTCACCACGATCCACGCCGCGGAGGCGACCACGGCGCCGATGAGCGCCTCGCGCCCACTGAGTCGCAGGTCCGGGAGGACGTAGTACACCGCCCACATGAGGAGCACGACGAACGCGACGGCGATCGGGAACTCCAGCACGGTCCAGATGAACCGGGTCGTTTCGCCGAGACCAAAGAATCCCGTGATGATCTGGACGACCTGTTCGCCGTCGAGCAGGACGACCGTCGCGATGAGACCGACCAAGGCGGCCCCGATCACGAACGCGAAGCAGATCAGCGTGCGTCTCCACCAGGGGCGGCTGTCGTTGACGGCGAAGGCGTGATTCAGAGCGTCGATGAGCGCGGAGAACACGTTGGATCCGGCCCAGATCGTGAGGATCGCGCCGACGGAGACCACGCCGGGCGCGTTCTTGGCGAAGACGACGTCGTTCACGACGTTCTGGATCAACAGATAGGCATCCGGTGGCACGGATCGCGCGAGCGCTTGCATGATGATGCCAACGGTCGCAGCCTTATTGCCGACCAGGCTCAAGAAGGGCGCCGTGAAGAGCAGCAGCGGAAAGAGCGAGAAGAAAAAGAAGTAGGCGGTCTGCGCCGCGAGGCCGAGGACATCGGTCTTCAAAATGTTGCCCCACACGCGCTTGAGTAGCTCCATAGGCCTCAACGAACCCATAGGAGCAAGCGTTAGACCACATGGACCAACGCGTCGAACCCCTCACCGAGTTGCTGCGCCTCAACACTTTGCTGTTCCGCAACTGCCTCATCGGGATGAGCGACGAGATGTCGAGGCGCCGTCCCACGCCGACGACGAATCACGCGGCGTTCGTCGCGGCCCACGTCGCGGACTCGCGATACTTTCTGCTCAAGATCCTAGGCGCGCCGCAGCCGAGCCCTCTCGAGGCATACATCGGGTCGGCGGGTCGCCTGGACGAGGTCCAAAAGTGGCCGACGCTGGAAGAGACACACGCCGCATGGACCAAGGCCGGGCATGCCTTGCGGGATCGTCTCGTGGCCATGAAGGCCGCCGAGTTGGATGCCCCATGCGACCCGCCGTTTCTGGGCGAAGGGGTCTCGCGCCTCAGTGGTCTGTCGTTCCTCTCACAGCACGAGTCCTATCACATCGGGCAGCTGTCGCTCCTACGAACCTACGTCGGCCTGCCCGCCATGAAGTATCCGTGAGTGGGGATTAAGTCCAACGTCTTGCTAAAAGGGTGGCCAGCGGCTGAACGAGCGCCAGGGGATCGGCGTCCGGTTCGATCGCGACGGACACATGGCCGAACGCCGTCGGTACGACCAACTGGAACAAGCGGCCGTACCGAATCAGGACGTATTTGACCCCACCGACATCGATGTTCCCACGCTGCGTCACTAGCGTCAGCAGCGTGGGATTCACGATCAGTTCCTCGTAGCGGTCCGACTCGGCGCTCGATGCGCCGGCGCGATTGGGACGGCTCTTGGACGTCAGCTCGCCATGATTATAGGTCGCCACGTATCGAACGACGGGCGAAACGGCGAAAATGGCTTCGATGAGAGCGTCCACAGCGATAAATGTAATAGTGGGTTAGTTTCGGTCCATGCTGAAACCCAGCGTCGCTGCACTGTTCGTGTGCACATTGGGCTGTACGCCGACGATATCGGACATCTTCCACGAGCCGCATCACCATTTCGTGTATAAGAGTCCGAATGTCATCGCGTGGGACGTTCATGTTCCGCCGCGTACCTCGACGTTGATGCACGAGCATACGTACGACTATCTGTACGTCACCCTCGGTCCCGCAACCATAACGAGCCAAGCTTACAAGGGCCTGACAACGCACCTCGACCTACACGATGGTGAGATTCGCTACACCAAGGGGCCGCTGACGCACGTCGCGAGCAACGATGGTGCCTCGATGTTTCACAACGTGACGATTGAACTGGAGCACCCCGCGACGAATGTCGTTCACTGTGATTCTCCGTGTGTCTACACGTCGGATCAGTGGACCGCCTATGCGATGACGCTCGGTCCCGGCCAGCAGGTGGACACGAAGAATCCCTTCATCGTCGCCGTCTCCGACATCAATTTGACGCACGGCCGCGAGCAACCGCTGCGCGGGGGGCCCGGCACGGTCGGTGACACGCACAACCCGCTCACGAACGCCGGTCCGACCGACGCGCGATTCGTCATGCTGGAGTTCAAGTAATTGAACGAATCACGCGGATCCGGAGCGGCCGTCGCCGCGAGCTTCCTCGGTTGGACCCTCGATGCGTTCGATTTCTTTCTGGTGGTGTTCTCGTTCTCGGCGATCGCGAGGGAGTTCCACCGCTCCATCCCCGACATCGCGCTCGCCGTCACGCTGACCCTGGCCACGCGACCGCTCGGCGCCTTCATCTTCGGCCTCATGGCCGAACGCTACGGCCGGCGGTTGCCACTCATGATCGACCTGGTGTTCTTCTCGATCGTCGAGGTCGCCACGGGATTCGCGCCGACCTATTGGTCGTTTCTCGTGCTCCGCACCTTGTTCGGCATTGGTATGGGCGGCGAGTGGGGCGTCGGGTCGGCTCTGGCGATGGAGAAGGCGCCGTCACAGAAACGCGGGATCCTGTCCGGACTCGTGCAGGAGGGGTATGCGACGGGTTACCTCCTCGCCTCGATCTGCTACTTCTTCGTGTTGCCGAAGTGGGGATGGCGGCCGATGTTCTACATCGGGGGCCTGCCGGCGCTGCTCGCGATCTTCGTGCGGATGCGGGTGAGCGAGTCGGAAGTCTGGGAGCGCAGCACTAGACCTAAGAACTGGCGTTCACTCTTCGACGGCATCCTCTCGCACTGGCGATTGTTCCTGGCGTTGGTCCTGCTCATGACGACCATGAATTTGGTCTCGCACGGCACGCAGGATCTTTTCCCGACCTTCCTCAAGAAAGGTCGCGGCTACTCGGACCAGCGAACGGCAATCGTCACGGCGGTCTCGATGATCGGCGCGCTGACGGGCGGCCTGTGGTTCGGACACCTGTCAGACCGAATCGGCCGTCGCAAGGGCATGATCGCCGCGCTTCTGGGCGCGGTGCTCGTGGTCCCACTCTGGATCTTCGCGCCCTCGTTCTCACTCATCATGGTGGGCGCGTTTCTCATGCAGTTCATGGTGCAGGGGGCCTGGGGTATCATCCCGGCCCACTTGAACGAGCTCTCGCCGAACGGCGTGCGCGGGTTCATGCCAGGGTTCGGGTACCAGTGCGGCGCCGCGCTCGCGGGGCCTATTCCCACCATTCTGGCGAAGCTGGCCGAGCGCACCGGATACCCGATCGCGATGGCGTCGGGCGCCGTCGTCGTGTGCTTGATGGCGATTCTGGTCCTGTCGTTTGGTCGCGAGCAGCGAGGCGTAGAGTTCAGCTAATAATCTTTGGCTAGTTGAAGCTCGCCTGCTTCAATGGATCGAGATTGACGTTGCCGCCGCTCAACACGCAGACGACTTTGGCGCCCTTGGGTGCTTTGATGAGCCCATGCTTCAAGGCGGCGATGGGAGCGGCCGCCGCGCCCTCGATCACGAGCTTGCAGTGTCCCATCGTCCATCGCACGGCGTCGAATATGTCGGGGTCGGGCAGCGTCACGATGTCATCGACGAATTGCTGGACAACTTGAAACGTTTTTTCGCCGACACGTTTGACACGCAAGCCGTCGATGACGCAATCGACTTTGGGTAGCGTGACCACGTGCGACGCGCGCACGCTCTCGTACATGCCTGGCGCATCGGAGGATTCGACGCCGATGACGCGCACTTTTGGATTGCGCGACTTGACCGCCATTGATGTGCCGGAGATGAGCCCACCACCGCCGATGGGGACGACCAGGACGTCGACATCAGGAACGTCATCCATGACTTCGTGGCCGAGCGTCCCTTGGCCGGCC
The DNA here is from genome assembly GCA_035652495.1 of Gemmatimonadaceae bacterium. GTDB lineage: Bacteria > Gemmatimonadota > Gemmatimonadetes > Gemmatimonadales > Gemmatimonadaceae > DASRDS01. The sequence goes on along the minus strand of DASRDS010000195.1, from coordinate 11,338 downwards.
ATGAGATCGAAGTCGTCGAACGGATGAACGTAGGTGTAGCCGCACTCCGTGATGAGCTCTTTCGCGCGCTCATTCGCCTCATCCCAGATGAGCCCGTGCTGGACCACCTCGGCGCCGTACGCTTTGGTGGCGGCGACTTTTGACGGGGTCGCATTCGTCGCCATCACGACGACCGCGCGAATGCCGTAGATCTTGGCCGCGAGGGCGACGCCCTGCGCGTGATTCCCGGCCGACGAGCAGATGACCCCGCGTTGCCGCTCCTCCGGCGTCAGCTCGAGCAGCTTGTTCAACGGCCCGCGAAGTTTGTATGATCCAGTCCGCTGGAACATCTCGGCCTTGAGGTGCACGTTGTAACCGGTCTCCCGGCTCAGGAGACTGGACGTGAGAATGGGTGTATGGTGCGCATGCGCCGAGACACGGCGGCGCGCTTCGGCCCACACTTCGGGCGCAAAGGGAATCCGATCAGGCATGATGCAGAGTGCTGGGGTGCTCATGTTTCGTCAACGGGGCGGTGTGCTCGAGGTGTTTCTCGTGCACCCCGGCGGCCCGTTCTGGGCGCGCAAAGACGATGGCGCCTGGTCCATCCCGAAGGGCGAGATCAATGCAGATGAGGAGCCCCTCGCGGCTGCTAGGCGCGAGCTGGCCGAAGAGACCGGCATCACCGTCGATGGCGAGTTGCTGCGACTGACGCCGGTGAGACAGAAGAGCGGGAAGGTCGTGCACGCCTGGGCCGTGCGCGGCGATGCCGATCCGGCCGGCATCACGAGCAATACGTTTACGTACAAGGGCCGCGAATATCCCGAAGTGGACCGCGCCGCCTGGTTCAGTCTTGCGGAAGCGCGCCGGAAGTTGCTGCCAGGTCAGGTGCCGCTGCTCGATGAGCTCGACCGTCGTGTGTCTGCGGGAGAAACACCGTGAGCAAGCCGATGGCGGGTAGGAACGCACACACGCGGTAAACGAATTCGAGACTCGTCGCGTCCGCCAAGCGGCCCAGCACCGCCGCGCCGATGCCACCGAGACCGAATGCGAGGCCGAAGAACACGCCTGAGATGAGGCCTACCCGGCCCGGCACCAGATCTTGCGCATAGACCAGGATCGCCGGCATGGCTGAGGCCAGCACGAGACCGATAATGACGGTGAGGCCCGTGGTCCACGCCAGATCTGCATAGGGCAGGATCAGCGTGAACGGGAGCACACCGAGGATGGAGACCCAAATCACGTACTTCCGACCGATCCTGTCTCCGACTGGGCCGCCAATAATGGTGCCCGCGGCTACGGCGACGAGGAACACAAACAGATGCAACTCGGCGCTTCTCACCGAGAGGTGAAACTTGCTGATGAGGAAGAAGGTGTAGTAGCTCGTCAGGCTCGCCAGATAGAAGAACTTGGAGAACATCAGCGCGACGAGCACCGCCAGCGCGCCCACGACTCGCCGCCTCGGCAACCCATGGTCGGCATGCTTGTCAGATTTGGCGGCACGATGGGTCAGATGTGTCTTGTACCATCGCCCGATAATCGTCAGCATGACGATGGCGAGCAACGCCACGGCCGAGAACCAGGCGAGGCTCGACTGACCATTCGGCAAAACGATGTACGCCGCGAGCAAGGGACCGATGGACGACCCGGTGTTGCCGCCAACTTGGAAGAACGACTGGGCGAACCCGGGTCGGTGTCCCGACGCGAGTCGGGCGACGCGCGAGGATTCGGGATGAAAGATTGCGGACCCGACGCCGACCAATGACGCGCCGGCGAGCAGCGACATGAATGCTGATGCAGCCGACAAGACGAGCAGGCCGCACAGCGTCACACCCATGCCGATCGCCAACGAGAATGGCAACGGTCGCTTGTCTGTGTACAGCCCGACGAACGGCTGCAGGAGCGACGCGGTGATCTGATATGCGAGGGTGATCAGCCCGATCTGGCGAAAGTCGAGATGGTGCGTCGTCTTGAGGAGCGGATACACCGCGTAGATCAGCGACTGAACCAGATCATTGAGCAGGTGGCAAAAGCTGATCGCCGCCAGAATCGCGAATTGCATCCCTCAAGTCTAACATCACGGGAGCACCCGTATCGTCATGGGAGCATCTCCATGCGCCGAACATACGCATATGGGCCAGCGACGTGGCAAAACGAGTCACCGTCGCCGCACCGCGTCTCGCGCATGATCGACGTCACGAAGAACGTGTGCGAGTGGATGCGATGCACCGCCTGAATCTCCACCTCACGTACGTGCAGGGCATCGCGCGGCACCGGCAGCGCGAACTCCTGCGATGAGACCACCGAGAAGGGCAGGGCATTCCAGTCGACGCACAGGGTCGTATGGTGCGTCCCAAGCGCATAGGCGGTCTTCTTGAACGAAGCGGGAATCGCGCTCAGCGCGATGCGCCGGCTACGCTCCATGAGGCGGATCGCCGGACTCGTCGATCGCAACGCCATGGTGAAGTGCCCGGACGACAGTGGCCCAATAAGGTCCATCGGGAAGAGATCGCTCTCGCCGCCGTCCATGACGGTCACCAAGGACACCGGCCGCGGCCGCATGTAGTACACGTTCAGCGCCCGCAACGCGCTCGGGGTCATGACGAAATTGTACGGATTCTTCTTTTTGCGGCGCCGGTAGTACCAGTCGCGCGCCTCGCGGGCGAGCATGTGGGGCGGCGAGAGACAGTAGTTCGCCGAACCCGTGGCCTCGAAGACCCGGAGGCGAGGCCCGACCGTCTCGAGAAACTGGAGCGCGATGCGGCCGCGGACCTCGTGCGGCTCGTCCCAATCGGTGAGCACGAGGTGCAGGCGCTTGCCGCGCAGCTGCTCATCCGAGAGACTCGCGCCGAGGTAGAGGCCGATGCAGAACGGCCGCAACGAGACGGGAACGTGGTCGCGACTGACATCAATCGGCGCATCCAGCCCTTCGAGGATCACGCGAGTGACCGCGTTGGGCTGCTGGAGTCCAACGGTCACGTGCGCGGACATTGGCGCGGGGCCGAACGCCAATCGTTTGAGCATGGTCTTCATGTGGCCCGCCGGAGCACGAGGAACCTGAACTGCCCGAACCGGCCGTCGTGGTCGCGGCGTTCCACGACCGTGAACGCGGGTGCGGCCGCGCGGGCGATCGTAGGCATGAAGTGCCGGTGCGTGGACGTTTCGGGCCAGCGGACGCTGAGTGTACCCGTGCCGACGCTGCCGAGGAGCCCGCGCCACCACCAGCCGTAGCGGAGGTCGCGCCAGTGCACCGGGCTCAAGACGTTCGCGATCACGAGGCCGCCGGGGACCACGACGCGCGCGAACCCCTCGAAGAGCTCGCGCAGGTCCGACAGCAGGTTGAGCACCGCGAAATTCGTCACGATCGCGTCGAATCCCGCGTGCGCCGGAAGCGCGTGCGGGAACTCGGCGAATGGGAACGTGACAGCTTCGATCTGCCCGGCCATGATCTCGCGCGCGCAGCGCGTCGAGGCCTGGGCGATCATGCGACGTGCCGGGTCGTACGCGACCACGGGATACCCGCGGGCCGCATACCAACGGGCGTCCACTCCCGTTCCGCATCCGAAATCCAGCAGCCGTCCGGCTGCGGGGACCATCGACGCCACGAGCGTGCGGAAGGCATCGCGGACCCGGGCGTTGTGCGGGTCGCCCTCCATGACCGCATCGTAGCGATCGGCCTGGCCCTCATAGTAGGCCGCGATGCGTTCGGGCTCAGACCATTGCGCCATCGATCACCCGTGGCACGCCGTTGACGATCACGAGGGCGACATCGTCATCCGTTGCCTCCAAGAGCGGCCGGCGGAGGACGATCACATCGGCCGGCGCACCCTCGTCGAGCGATGGTTCCGGCAGTCCCAGTCGTCGCGCCGCTGTCGCTCCGACGGCATCGGTCAGTCGGTCATCGCTGATGAGACCTAACGCTCTCGCGAATCTCAACTCGTCGAGCAGCGACCCGATGCCGGTTAACAACGAATCGCTGCCTAACAAGACATCGACTTGCTCGAGGAGAGATCGAGGCGCGGTTCGGCCAAACAGAAAGAGATTGGACGAAGGACACCAGACGACGGCGGCACCGCTCTCGCATAGCCGATCGACGCCATCGGCATCGGCACCGACCACGTGGACCGCTAGGAGCGCAGGCGTCAGGCATCCCCGCCGATCGAGCTCGCGAATCTCATTCGCCGCGCGACTGTCGACCCCTTCGGCGACGTGGATGCAGCCGATAGGTCCAGTAATCTGCTCAGAGCGGCCTAGGGAATCAGCGTGAGGGAGTCGCGCCACGCGTAAGGGAAATCCGCCATCGAACGCGGATTCCCATGGATCATGGTGGACAACCGTCGTCACTCCGGCAAAGATGTTCTTCCACGCGCCTCTCAGCAGCGCCTCATGTCGAGGCAGCGCCCGACCGCGAGCTATCGTATCGGCGAACCGGGAGTGAATATCGTCGCCCCATTCGTACGCATTCGCATACGGCGGCGCGCCGAGTCGGCCGTAGTGGTTTCGATGTAAATGGTCATGGGCGTTGATGAGCCCAGGCCGCATGTCGCCATCGAGCACTCGAATCACCGCATCGATCTGACCGGTCGCCGGTGCGATCCGGCCATCCTCGATGCCGATCACGGCATTCCGTGCTTCGACGACGAGTTTCATCGCTCACCGCCGATACGCGAGGACGAGCACGAGCTTGAGCCCGCGCTGGGCCTCGTACGCTCCGAGTCGGTCGGCCTTGGCATAGAACGGCCGGATGAGCGGCCCGACTATGCCGTCGTGCCGCACGGTCCGCCGCAGCTTGGCGCGCGCGGCGGACGTGGCATGCGACTCGTGATCGTGCACATAGTGCTCGATCTCATGCGTCGTCCCATCGGCGTCGCGAAACGTGCGCCGATGCCCGGCCCCCACCGCATCGGGGTGGAAGTCCGTGATGATGATGGCCCCACCCGCACGACATACGCGCGCAAGCTCGGCGTACGTGGCGTCGAGCTCGCGGATGTGCCCGATGACGAGCCGGCACCAGACGACGTCGAACGACGCGGTGGCGAATGGCAGTGCTCGCAGATCCGCGGCCGCCACCGGCGCGACACGCTCCGAGGACTGCAGCATCTCCGGTACGGCGTCCACGCCGATGGCGAGCCTCGCCGGTGTACGCCGCATGCGACGGCCGACGCCGCAGCCGGCGTCCAATAACCGGCGACCGGCGATCGGTGCGGTCAGCGCCGTGACCAACCGGTCCTCGAGATAGCTGACCGCCGTCTCCGCCTCATAGCGTGGAGCCCACAGTCGATAGCCTTCTCGAACGGTCAGCACCGTTACTCCGCCGCCATGCGCAGGTGGCCGTAGGCTTGGCGATCGTCGGGCACCCGCTGCGCGAGCCGGCGCACCGTGCGCAGTGCGCGAGGATCGGAGAAATGCCCGCGCGCCCAGCGGCCGCGCGCGAGCACCTGGCCTAGCGTGCGGCCCCAACCCTGCACTCTGGTGTCGTGCACGGACGGGAATCGACTCTTGAGCACCAGCGTGAAGTCCTCGACTCGCTCCTTGAGCCGGCGGTCGAGCCAGGGGACCTGCGGGTCCTCGTGCGTCATCCACGACACCCATTCCGGCTGCGTCCATTCCTCGAGACTGGTCGGCGTCACGCTGATCGCGTCGACATTGCCGTACGTCCCGCGTCGTTGCGGGGTCGGCGTGTAGAAGTACGTGATCAGCTCCATCGCCGGGTTCACGGTTTTGAGTCGGCGAATGAATGTCAGCGTGTTGTCGATTTCTCTTTCTGGCTCATCCGGATCGCCGAAGACGAACGAGAACTCTGGCACGATGCCATGTACGCGCGACCGCGCCGCGACCTCGAGGATTTGGGCCGTGGTGATCTTTTTGTTCATCTTTTGAAGAACGGCATCCGATCCCGACTCGGCGCCGCAGAACACCATCGTGAGGCCGGCGCGCTTGAGCAGTCGCCATGTATCATCAGAGAGTCGGAGCAGCGCGTCCACGCGCGCCTCGCACCACCACCGTAGCCCCAGCGGGGCGATCCGCTCCGCAAACTCCCGTGCGTGGTCTTCGCCGACGATGAAGTTGTTGTCATAGAAGTGCACGGAGTCCATCCCGTGTCGCCGCGCGAGCATCGCCAGGTGACGGACGGTGCGCGCCGGGGATTGCTGACGTTCTTTACTCCCAAACACGGAGATGACACCGCAAAAATTGCAGCCGTATGGGCAGCCGATCGAAGCCTGATACACCCCAGAGCGGCGCCCCAAGAAAGTCGGTCGCAGATACGTCTCGACGGGGATCTTGTAGTAGGCCGGCTCAGGGAGAGCATCCGGTCCGACCCACCGCCGCTCGGATCCAATCCAATGGTTGCCGTCCGCTTCCCGGAATCCCAGTCCGGCGACGGTCTTGGGGTCGCGATGGCCGGCAATCACGTCGAGCAGCTCGACGAATGTCTGCTCACCCTGCCCGCGAACGATCCAATCGACGTCCGGAGAGTTGAGTACGGGCGTGGGATAGAGGCTGGGAAAATTCCCGCCCCAGACGATAGGAATATCCGGATATCGCGCCTTGATCGCATGCGCCAACGGGACGGCGCTGACGAGCTGCGGCCCGGGCATGACCGTGAATGCGATCACCTGCACGGGATCCGCCGTGCCCCGGCGCCGCTCGACATGGGCCTCGATCTCGGCCATCACATCGATGTCCGGCAGATTGCCATCGACAATCTCCCAGGTCGTGCCCTCGGGTAACGCGGCTCCCACCGCCATGACGGACAGCGGAAACCGGCGATTCTTTGGACGGGTCGCTCGCGGGTTGACAAAGACGATCATGGGACCACGCACTCCCAGAGATCAAATCGTGAGGGCCGCCGGCGCCGGCGAATTCGCGCCACGAGCGGCCGCATTTCATACCACATCGGGTACCACACTCGATGGCGCCGCCAGTCTAGTGGTGATGCCGTTTGCAAGCGTTCGCGGGTTAGATACTCAATGAACGCCGGAGAGGCGGGGTATACATGCCGTTTCTCGGCGACCATCTGCTCGCCATCGGCCGCACTCGGATAGAAAGGCGAATCCAGAATGACGATGCGTCCGCCTGGTCTCACCATCCGTCGCGCTTCTCGCAATACGGCGCCCAGATCCAATGCGTAATGCAACGCCGCATTGAACACCGCGATGTCGAACCCATGACTGTCCAACGGCAGCGCATCGAACGACGCCACCACGCGCTCGAATCCTCGATAGCAGAACGATGCGCCAAGTCCATCAACGTCATCGTCGCGCACATCGACGGCGACGCACTCGTGGCCAGCCAACGTGAGGCGATAGCTGAGCCACCCGCTCCCGGCGCCCAGATCCAGCACCCGCAGCGTGTCGTCCTGGTCGACCAGACGCACGAACGCATCGAACGTCCTCGCGCGCACGGCCCACTGGCGTGAAGGCAAGTACGGCACGGCGAGCATCTCGCTGCAGGACAGCTGTCGCCCCTCGGCCGCCCGATGCGCGGCATACGTGGCCCAGAAATCCGCGGCGGCCGTCGTCATACGATGCGCTCAAACTGATAGAGGACGTGATCGCCGAGCGCGGCCAATGGCGCGCTCACGACGCGATCGATGGCTTCCAGCGCGCCGAGCAGCCGCGGATGCCGCGATATCCATGGCTCAGCCGCACTCGGTGGCACGAAGATGCCGATCCCGCGCCGCCGCACCAGCCGGAACCACGGGCGCATGGCGCTCGTGATCTCCCACGGCCGATGATATCGCACCGTGAAGTGACGACCCCCGAGTCGCGCTGGCGCTTCGTGTCGGAATCGACGGATCGCCGATCGCCAGTCGCGGCGGGCGAGCTGCACGATGCATTCACCCGGCGCGAACCCGCCGAACAAGACGAGCATGACCTGCCCACCAGGGCGAACCTGCTTGGCGAGTCCCTTGGCGACAGCCGGAAGATCCAGGACGCAATTCAGCGCGGCGAAATTCGAGAACGCCCCGTCGAATAACCCCACACTCAACTCACCCACCTGCTCCGCGGGCAATACCGCGGTGCGCCGCCCCAATCGCTCCTTCGCTACGCGGACCATGGCAGGCGACGCGTCCGTTAAGAAGACGTTCCGTCCACGAGCGGTAAGCCACGCCGCATCGATGCCGGTTCCCCCGCCGATCTCGAGCACGCGAGAGCCAACGGGGAACGCGCGCTGCAACATCGCGTACACGGCGCGCCGCTGGGCCGCCACGCTCGCCCACTCGCCGAATCGCTCGTCGAAGCGATCGGCGATCGCGTCGAACGCCAGAGCCGCGGCCGAGCTCACGCTGAGCGCTCCAGCGCGAGCGTATCCCAGCGTCCGTCGTCTTCCTCACCGGACGTCACCTCATGGTGCAACGCATCGCGCAGCCGACGATAGAATCCGGTGCTATACGTACCGTGGAACAGCATCGCGAGATCGTCGGTATGCTCCCAGTTGCGCTTCGTTCCGAGGTCGGCACGCACGTTCTCGTAGAACTTGGTGCCAGGCAGGGGATATGACACCGACACGCCGATCTCGTCAGGCCGCTCCTCGCGAATGAGATCGCGTGTCAGCAGGACATCGGACCAGGTCTCCGACGGATAGCCGAGCTGGATGAACCAGCATGCCCGAATCCCCCGAGCCTTGAGCGCGCGCGTGGCCGCGCGCGCTTCCTCGACGCGCGTGCCCTTATCCATGGCGTCCAGAATCTTTTGCGACCCGGACTCGACCCCCAGCCACACTTCCTCGGCGCCCGCGGCGGCCAGTGCGCTCACGACATCGGGGCGCATGAGATTCACGCGCGACTGGATCATGAACGGCGTCGCGGCGCCTTCGCGCGCGACCGACCGCGCGAACTCGGCGATCCAATCCGCCGTCAACCCGAAGATGTCATCCGCGAACCAGATGTGATCCGCGCCGATCTCATTTTTGATATGGCGCATCTCGGCCGCGACGGCGCCCGGAGACCGTTGGGTGTACCGACGCCCGAATACCGGCTTGGCGCACCAGTTGCAGCCATACGGGCACCCGCGGGACGTTATCATGTTCCAGGAGAACCGGCCATGGCGATTGATCCACGTATCGCGGTAGGCCTCGACATCGATGAGATCCCATGCCGGGAGCGGCAGCACGTCGAGATCACGCATCGCGGGTCGCGATGGCGTCCGCGTGCCGTCCGGCAGAATGAGACCTGTCACCTCGTTCGGCAGCGCGCGCGGATGCCGCGTCCAGAGATTCGCCAATTCCAGCACGGTCATCTCACTCTCGCCGAGCAAGACCGCATCGGCCCCGGCCGAGAAATACGTGGTGGGCCGATCGGCCGAGTCGGAGCCGCTGACGACGACGCGCGCGCCGTGCTCGTGCGCCGCGCGAATCATCTCGAGCGTCGCCTGGCGCGTGCGCGTCGTGCACATCTTGGTCAGGTAGTTGAAATTGTCCTCGACGATCGCGACGATGTTCGGCCGTGTGTCCTCGAGCATGGCCGAGAACTCGTCGATCCCGGGCGACAGCATCGCATCGAAGAACGCGATCGGATGCCGCCGCTGCCGGAGCAGCGCGGCCGTGAGCAGTGTCGCGAGCGGCGCGTAGGGTCGCAACCGCGTGAGCTGCTTCGGGTCGTGGCGGAGGAAGTAGGAATGCGCAACGAGAATCATGACACCCTCTGGGCTGCGTCGAGCATCGCGACCAGATGCGGTACGGCGCTCGATGGATCGTTCGAGACGGCGAGCTCCCACCCGCCGGAACCGGCCAGCGCGCGAACGCAGGCGGCGTGGCGGGTCGGAAAGCGGTCGAACCCCGGCTCGGGTTCGCGCGCGAGCGCGGCGGCGACCGTCTCGGGCCGCGCCCGGGTCAAGGCCGTGTCGTGCGTCGTTCTCTTCAACACACACACGGTGGCCCGCGCGGTGGGTTGCACGGGTTCGCCACCAAGTGAGATAGAGATCTTGCACTTACCGCTCGGTAGCCGCACGGGATCCTGATCGGCCAACGACGGAAATGTCTCTCTCGCATCCGGCAAGAGACTGATGCGCCGATCGCTGGTGGCTGGCCCCCAAATCGTCGTGCGCGGCCGCAACTGCACCCACACGGTATCGTCACTCATGATCGTCAGACCCGCTAAATGGGCGGCATAGGCGAGCGTGCTCTTCCCGGAGCCGCTGGCGCCGAGCAACAGGACAACGGCACCATCTTTCGCGACCGCGGCCGCGTGCAACGGATGGCGATCGTAATGGTCGACGATCGCGTAGGTCAGAGCCTCGAGCACCGTCTGCTTGAACTCCATTCGTCTCGCGAGGAGCGAGCACGAGACATACGCGACCGCTTGCCGTCGAAGCGGATCGGCGACCGCGACGCGGTCGGCGCCATGCATGATGAGCCGCGAGGGATCCGGTGACCAGACGCGCACCGTGGATGGGGCCGCGGGTTCGTCGTGCACCACGATCCGGACCACCATCGGCTTTCGGCGCCAGGACTTGGCCGCTTCACCTCGGCCGAAGGTCTCGGCCGCCAGGGCGATCACCGGATAGCTATTGCTCTCGAAGCGGACGGGCACGCCGAGCACGCCGGTGACGAGCACCTGATCCGTCACGATATCGCGGCCGAGCGGATCACGGCTCATGAGTGCGCGACCTCGGCGTACAGCTCTTCGAATCGCCGCGCGGTCAGGTCGGCATTGTCGGCGAGCGCGAGCGCGTGGGCGGCGGTGGCGATCCGCATCCGCCGGTCATCGTCGTCGAGCAGCGCGCGCGCCGCGCACGCCATCGCTTCGGCGTCACCGATGGGCACGGCGATCGCGGCCGCCGGCGCCCACTCGGCCACATGGCCGACGCGCGTGCCGACGGTCGGTACACCGGCCAGTGCCGCCTCGATCACCGCCAGCGGGCCGGCCTCATGCCGTGAGCTCAACAGATGCAGGTCGGCTTGGGACGCGAGGGTGTGCAACTCCGGATAGCGGAGTTTGCCGTGGAAGGTGACGTGGTCCAGCAGATCGAGTCGCTGAGCCATCCGCTGGACGTCGCCGTCGAGGGCATCGAATCCCGCGATGTCGAGATGGAAGTGGATGCCCATGCGCACGAGCCACGCCGCGGCCTTGAGCAATGTTTCTTGATCCTTGACGCGATTGAGGTCGGCGATGTGCAAGAGCCTCGCGGGCTGATCCATGTCGCGCGGTCGTGGCGGGACTGGCGGCCAGCGATCGAGCGCCGGCCCAAGAGGAATGCGTCGCACCTCGTAGCCCAGCGCGGCCGCCGCTTCGGCCATTGGCGCGCTGGCGACCGTGATGCGTCGCGCACCGGCCGTCGCCAGGCGCAGCACGAGCCGTCCGCGTGCCGTGCGTCGCTGGCCGTAGCCGATATCGGGCATCGAGGTCATCTCGCCGCCC
>DASRDS010000194.1:0-1019 GCA_035652495.1 Gemmatimonadaceae bacterium | reverse complement strand
GGACTCGCGCTCAACGATGTCACGTTGCACATCGCGAAAGGCGAGTTCGCGTTTCTCACCGGCCCGAGCGGCTCCGGTAAGAGTACCATGCTGCGGCTGATCTATATGGAAGAGCGGCCGACGACTGGGGAGATTCGTGTCAGCGGCACGAGCTCTTCTGAAGCAAAACGATCTGATATCGCCCGTTTGCGTCGCCATCTCGGCGTCGTGTTTCAAGACTTTCGTCTCTTGGACGACCGTACGGCCCACGCCAATGTTGCGTTTGCGATGGAAGTCACTGGGGCACCTCGCGAAAGTATTCCCGCGAAGGTCAATCGACTGTTGACGCAAGTTGGGTTGGCATCAAAGGGAAACGCCTTCCCCAAAGAATTGTCCGGCGGTGAGCAGCAGCGCGTCGCGATTGCTCGTGCGCTGGTCAACGATCCCTTTGTGTTGATCGCCGACGAGCCCACGGGTAATCTCGACGATCGCGCGACACGAGGCGTGTTTCAGTTATTGCGTGAGATCAATGCGGCCGGAACGGCAGTCGTCATGGCCACGCACGATGTGGATCTCATGAGACGATCAGACTATAGAACCATCGAGATGCTCCAAGGAAAGGTGGTCGCAGACTCAGCGCATCCCGAGGTCGTGGCGTCGTGAGACTCGCGATTCGCGAAGCGCTCATCGCGTTCCGCCGAGCACCACTGCTCAGTGTACTCGGCATTGTGACCATTGCCTTCTCGCTGTTCGCATTCGGTCTCTTCGGCCTCGTCGCGCTCAACCTGCGCGACGCCCTGCGGCGCACCGAGGAGCGCGTGGAAATCGCGGGCTTCGTCGCGGACGGCACGGCGCCCGAGGCCGTGGCCGCGGCCATGGGCGACATCGGCGCCTTTCCGGAGGTGGCGCACGTCGACTTCATCTCGCAAGACTCGGCGCTCGCTCGCGCCAAGAGTGAGCTCGGCGAGTTCGGCGACGTGTTCGAGCCGGGCGTGCTGCCGGCGTCGATCGAAGTCCGTCTCAAGCCGAACGCCCGCGAC
>DASRDS010000193.1:0-15834 GCA_035652495.1 Gemmatimonadaceae bacterium | reverse complement strand
GCTCTTTGACTTCCTCGCGCGTCACGCGAGCTCCGCGATCGTGACACCGGCGCCGCCTTCGTTCCAGGCGCCCAGGCGGAACCCCTTTACCCGCGAGTCCTTGCGGAGCATCTCGGCCACGCGCTCACGGAGAGCGCCGGTACCCTTGCCGTGAATGACACGGAGAGACGCGAGGTCCGCGCGGACCGCGGCGTCGAGCGCGTACATCACACGCTCCTGGGCTTCATCCACTCGCATGCCGCGAAGATCGATTTCCGGCGCCGCCGTCGCTTCCGGAATATCAGATAGCGCTGGTACAGCTTCGACGGGCGCCGGGGCGTGCCGCGACTGTCTGAGGGTCGCCACTGGAACCGTCATCTTTATGGCACCCACCGCTACCACAGCATCGGTATCCCGCAGCTCCACCACGCGGCCTATACGTCCTCCGAGGGTGCTCAGCTCGACCCAGGATCCAATTTGCACCTTCGCCGTGTCAGGCGTTCGCTGCGCTGGCGCTTCGATCTCCTCAGGAACATCAGCCAGCGACTCAGCGTGCTCCGTGGCCAGTGCTTCAATATGCTGTCTTGCGGTACGCGCACCTTCGGTCGAACGCAACTCGGCGATCACGCGATCAATCTCGCGGCGGGCACGAAGAATGTACTGGCGCGCATCTTCGTGAGCCCGACGCGAAATGTCCCGCTCACGCTCCTTGACGGCCTGCTCGCGAGACTCGAGCCGCGAGAAACGAGATTCAGCGCCAGCGATGAGGTCGGCCGCATGCGCCTCCTGCTCGGCGAGAATGGCGTCCCGGCGTTCGAGGTCCGCGAGCAGCGCGTCGACATCACGCTCAGCCTTGGGCACGCGCTCTTCGGCGCGTTCCAAGACGGCGTCCGGCAACTGGAGCCGACGCGCAATGCTGAGGCCATACGAGCGACCGGGGACGCCCTTGAGCAATCGGTACGTTGGCTCGAGCTTGGCGACGTCGAACTGCAACGACGCATTCACAACGCCGGAGACCTCGGACGCCAGGTCCTTGAGCGCGCCGAGGTGCGTCGTGGCGATAGTCATAGTGCAGCGGCGCGTCAGATCCTCCAGGATGGCGCCGCCAAGTGCGGCCCCCTCGACCGGGTCAGTGCCGGAGCCGAGCTCGTCAATCAGCACGAGCGAGCGCGACGTCGCATGCGACAATATGTCGCCGAGGTTCTTCACGTGCGCGCTAAACGTGGAAAGACTCGCGGCGATCGACTGTTCATCGCCGATATCCGCGAAGATCTCGTCGTAGAGCGGCACCCGGCTCTCGGGCCCGACCGGCGCCGGAAGACCGGCGGCAACCATGGCCGAGAAAAGCCCCACGGACTTGAGCAGCACCGTTTTCCCGCCCGTGTTCGGCCCGGAGAGCAGCAGCGTGCGCTCGGTCGGCTGCATCTCCAAGTCGAACGGCACGACCTGGATGCCCTGCGCGAGCAGCAACGGATGCCGCCCGTCGCGGATCGCCATCCCGCCTTCCGGCTCGGCCAACGTCGGCGTCGCGCACCTGAAATCGATCGCGTATTGCGCGCGCGCCGCCAGCGTGTCCAACTCGACCAGCGCGTCGAGTGAGTCGACCAGCGCCGCGTACAATGGACGGAGTGCGTCCGTCAGCTCGCGAAGTATGCGCTCGACTTCATGCGCTTCTTCCGCCTCCAGCTCGCGAATGCGGTTGCCCGCGTCGACCGCCGCGGGCGGCTCGACGAACAACGTCGCGCCCGTCGATGAGGTGTCGTGCACGATCCCGCCGACGGAACCACGCGCGTCGCGGCGAACCGGAATGACGTAGCGCCCGTTGCGCACCGTCACCGAGCCATCGGCGACTTGTTGCGCGGGGTCCAAGCGCGACATGATCCGCTCCAGCAACCGAATCAGCTCGCCTTGTGCCCCTTTGAGATCGCGGCGCAACCTCGCCAGCGTGGGCGAGGCACCATCGCGTACGGCTCCATCATCGTCGATGGCGCGCCCGATAGCCTTTTCGTGCTCCTGCGACACTACCATGCGTTCGGCGAACGGCGCCAACACGCCACGAGCCGTGGCATCGTACCGTGTATCGCGTAGCGCGTCTCGCGTGCGACGCGAAGCGAGCAATAAGACGGCGCCGGACAACAACTCGGTCCCAGACCAACTCGTGCCTTCGATGCGAAGTCGGGTCAGGGCAGCGGTGAGATCGGGGATGGGCTCAGGCGACCAGGGATCGTCGGCCGACATGAGCGCGCGGACGCCGACGAGTCGCGATTGCTCGCGCTCAACCCACTCGCGTTCAGGACGGGGTAATGCTGAACGAATGCGAGCGGCGCCGAGTGACGACGTCGCCCGCTGGGCGACAAGCTCGAGGACGCGCGGCAACTCCAGCACGCCCAGCGCATGCGCGTTCACCCCCGGGCGGCGAGCTCCTCGCGTGCAATGGCGGAGAGGACGCTGCCCTCGGCGCGTCCCTTGAACTGCGGCAGCACTTTGCCCATCACGGCGCCGATATTCGTAGCGCCGCCGGCAATCGCGGCGCGGACGGCGTCTCGCAGCTCCGCGGGGTCGACCTGCGCGGGGAGATACTTCTCGAGCGCGGCCACTTCCGAGCGCTCTTTCTCGGCGAGCTCAGGGCGATTGCCCTTGTCATACAGCTCAATCGCTTCCCGGCGTTTCTTGATGCCTTTGCGCAGCACATCGACCACGTCATCGTCGGTGGGCTCATGGCCCAGCTCGATTCGGCGGTTCTTGATGTCAGCCAAGATGGTGCTGAGGAGCAACGTTCCTGGCTTGTTCTGCGCCTTGCGCGCGGCGTTGAGATCCGCTTGTAGCCGCGCTACTAGCTCGGCCACGCGTTCCTCAGGCGTGCCGAGTCCGCCGGTTCTTGCGCATCGCCGCGTTCATCTTGCGCTTGCGGCGTTCGCTCGGCTTCTCGTAGTGCCGGTGCTTACGAAGGTCCGACAGAATGCCCGCCTTCTCGCACTTCTTTTTGAAGCGCTTCAAGGCGCGCTCAAAATTTTCGTCGTCGTGGATAATTACTTCGGACAAAAAACGATTCCCCTGTGTTATAAAAGTGGCGTAACTGCGCTTAAATAAATTAGTTCCGAGCGCGCGTGTCAAGCTATCTTTACCCATATGCCTGATCTGTCACGGCGACGCTTTTTGGGGACCGCCGCTGTTGGGACAATTGGCGCCGTTGGCGCGCTGTACGGTGCCAGTTCCAACGAACTGCAGGTGACCACCCACACGCATCCGATGGCACCGGGCGCCCCCCCTTTGCGGCTCGCGGTCCTCACGGACATGCATTCGCCGCACGACTACGTCGAGGGGAAACGTTTGATTGCGGCCGTACGGCGATTCCAGCCGCATCTCATTGCCATTGCTGGCGACGCGGTCGACCAGCGGGGCCATGAGCACCACGTCGACTTCTACGGCGCGCTCGAGGCGCCGCTCGGGAAGTTCGCGACCCTGGGCAACTGGGAATACCAAGGGCTCTGCGACCTTTCCGCCCTCAAGCAGCACTACGACCGCGCCGGCGTCCGATTGCTGGTAAACGATGCACTCCGGCTCAACGTCGACGGCGCACCAATCGACCTGGTCGGCCTCGACGATTGGCGCGCGGGATTGCCCGATTACGGGCTCCTCGAGCGGCTCCCGGCTGACCCCGGGCGTACCATCGTCATGTCGCATTGCCCCGTGACCTTCGACGCAATCAAGCAAGTCGCGACTCGACCATCGCTCACCGTGGCCGGACACACGCACGGCGGACAGATCGCGCCGTTCGGCCTCGCGATCTTGGTGCCTGAGGGAAGTGGGCCCTATGTGAAGGGCTGGTACGAGGGACCCAATAGCCACGCGATGTACGTCAGTCGGGGGCTCGGGAATTCTGGCATTCCTGTACGAATTGGCTCACGACCCGAGCTCGTCCTCATCACTGTTACTTAACGCGGCGGCCAACTATCCCGGTGGCCACTTCATGTGGCGACCGCCGAGTAGATGCAGGTGCAAGTGGTCGACCGTCTGGCCACCATCTGTCAGTGTGTTGATCACCACCCGATACCCCTTGTCCGCGAAGCCTTCCTGACGCGCGATGGTGCTTGCGGCGTCAGTGAGACGACCGACGACAGCGGGGTCATCCAGCGTGTTCAGATTCGCGATGTGGCGCTTCGGAATCACGAGAATGTGCTGCGGCGCCTGGGGATTGATATCGCGAAACGCGAGCGCATCAGCGGTCTCGTAGACGATCTTCGCCGGGATCTCTTTGCGAACGATCTTGCAAAACAGGCAGGATGCTTCGTCAGTCATAAGAGGGCACGGACGAGACCGAGAGCGATGACGCCGGCGGTCTCAAAACGTAGGGTGTGGGCTCCGACCGATACGGGAACGAATCCCGAGCGTTCGAAGAGTGCCGCTTCCTCGTCCTCAATGCCACCCTCGGGCCCGAGCGCGAGCGTAATCGGCGCGGCCATCGTCGTCGGTAGCGGCGGCGCCCCTCCAGTCAGCAAAAAACGCGTGCCCGACGCCTGCTCGGCGGCCTGAGCGGGATCGACATCGCGCTCGATCGTCGGCAGCCAGGGATTGCCAGACTGTTCGATCGCGGCGCACATGCGAGCTCGAACCTTCTCGGCGAACCCCTCGCCTTCACCGCGCGGCGACACGCTGCGCGAGCGGCGCCAGAGCACCGGCCGCCAGGAGGTGAGGCCGAGCTCCGTCGCCTTCTCGGCCAGCCAGAGCATCCGATCGCGGTCGGCGACGGGGACGAGCAGATGCACGGCCGGCGGCGGCGGGGCCTGGCGCACCGCGGTGACGGAGACGACGGCGCGATGCGTGGTGAGCAACGTGAGTTGGCCTTCGGCTACCGTGCCGGCCCCATCATACAGCGTGATCCCGTTGCCCATCACCGCGCGACGCACACGGAGATGGTGCGTGGCGGCATCGCTCACCGTCACCGTTTCGCCGACAGTGAACGGGCCGGGGGCGACTAGACCGATCATGAGACGGGCATGGCGCGCCGGACACTGACGGCCCACCATTCACCTTCGTTATCCTCTTCGACCGGCACCCATCCGGCGCCATCGAGCACCGCCAGCATTTGCGCGCGCTCCGTGTGCAGAATGCCACTCAGAATCATCGCGCCATCGTGCGTCAACGCGGCGTCCATCGCCGGGAGCAACTCGACGAGCACGGAGGAGATGATATTGGCGACAACCACGCGCACCGGGGCAAGGAGTGGGAGCAGCAGCCCGGCGTCGCCGTGGATGATCTGAACCCGGTCTTCGACCTCGTTTCGATGGATATTCTCTTCAGCGTTACTGATGGCTTCACCATCGATCTCGATTGCGGCGACGCGAGACGCGCCGAGCTTCGCCGCCACGATCGAGAGCACGGCGCTCCCCGCACCGAGGTCGGCGACGAAATCACCCGGCTTGATCGCGCGCTGCATCAACGTCAGCATGCGTCGCGTCGTGGGATGATCGCCGGTCCCGAACGCCATCGCCGGCTCGATAACGATCGCGATGGAATCGGGATGCACATCGCCGACGAGCCATGGTGGCGCAATGGTCAAGGTGCCGACGTGATGCAAGCGCGCTTGATCCTTCCAGCGCTCTGACCAGTCGACGTCCGGCAACGGCGCGATGTCGATGCGGGCGCCCGGCGCCGTGTGCTCGAGACTCGAGCGAAGCGCCGCGATGGCGTCTTCGGGAAAGCACGTGACGATCGATGGCCCGTCGTCGTGCAGCGCCTGCGAGCCGTGATCAAACAAGATCTGGGTCACGGCGTCCCGCGTCGCTGCATCAGGCAGCACGCGGACGGAATACCAGATCACGCGCCGAGCGCTTCTTTCATTTTCGACCAGAACCCCTTCGACCGCGTCTGCGGAGGTTTGGCCGAAATCTCACCCAGCTTCTTGATCAGCATCTCTTCCTCACGCGTGAGCTCATCCGGCGTCCAGAGCTGCACGCGCACGTACAAATCCCCCATACCGGAAGCATTCACGCGCGGCAGCCCCTTCCCGCGAATGTGAAAGAGATGGCCGCTATGCGTGGCCGGGGGCACCCGGAGCGCGACCGTGCCCGTGACGGTCGGCACGTCGATGTCCGTGCCGAACACGAGCTGCGGGTACGAGACGAGCACCTCGCTATAGAGATCGTCGCCATCGCGCTCGAACCGCGGGTCGTCCTCGACCTGGAAGATGACGATGATGTCCCCACGCTCCCCGCCGCGCGGACCGGCGTTCCCGCGACCGCGCAAAGTCATGTACTGACCGGTGGCGACGCCCGCCGGCACCCGGATCGTGATCGACTTCTCGGCGCGAACGCGCCCGTCGCCGCGGCACTTCTTGCACGGCGTCGAGACGACCGTGCCCTCGCCACCGCACGTCGGACACGGCGCGACGCTCACGAACTGGCCGAAGAACGAGCGCTGCGCGCGCCGCACTTCCCCGCTCCCGCCGCACGTGGCGCACCGCTGCGGCGTCGTCCCCGGCTCGGCGCCGCTGCCGTTACACTTGTCGCACGCGTCGAGCAGCTTCAGCGTGAGCGTCTTGTCGACACCCGTCGCGACCTCGGCGAGCTTCAAGTCGATCTGAATCTTGACGTCCGCACCGGTGCGGTTCGCCTGGCCGCGACCCGTGCCGAAGAGATCGGAGAATCCGGCCATTCCCCCGAAGTCGCGCATGAACATGTTGAGCGCTTCGGACAGGTCGACGTGATGGAACCCGCCACCACCGCCGCCCCGGAGCCCCGCCTCGCCGTAGCGATCGTACACCGCGCGCTTCTCGGGATCGCGCAGGACATCGTACGCCTCGCTGATGGACTTGAACTGCTCCTCGGCTTCCTTCGACCCGTTGTTGCGGTCGGGATGATACTGCATCGCGAGCTTGCGGTACGCCTTTTTGATCTCGTCGTCGGACGCGGTCCGCGCGACCCCGAGCACGGAGTAAAAGTCGGCCACGGCGTCCCTCAAGCGAACAGCGCGGTGATCATCTGCGACGTGTGGCTCACGAGCGAGATGACCTTCTCATACGGCATCCGCGTCGGACCGATCACGCCGATCACGCCGCCGAGCGGACCCGCCCGGTACTCGGCGGTGACGATCGTCAGGTTGTCGAGACGCGGATCCGCGTTCTCGCCGCCGATCGTGATCGTAATGCCACCGCCAATCGAGCGCTTGCGCAGCAGCTCCGAGAGGTGCTGGCGCGTCTCCGTCAGCGCGATCAACCGCCGGAGACTGTCGCCCGAGGCGAACTCCGGCTGTTCCGCCAGCACCGACGCGGCTCCCAGCACCACTTCGTCATCGTTTGTCAGTGGCGCATCGAACATCGTGTCGGCACCCTGAACAAAAATATTGAGCAGCTGGTGCGCCTGCTCGGACGGGGTGGTGTCGCGCAAGCGCGCCACGAGCGACAACCGAATCTCGCGCAGCGTCAGCCCCGCCAAGCGCTCGTTCAGCACCAGCGCGACTTCCGTGAGCACCGGATCCGCGATCGAGCCCGACACCTCGACGAAGATCGTGCGCATCGCGCCGCCTCTCAGGCTGAGCACGAGCAGTAGCTTCTCGCTCGACACGCGTACGAGGTCGAGGCGCTCGAGAACCGTCTGATCCATGCGAGGCCCGAGCGCGATCCCGAGCTCCTGCGTCAGGAGCCCGAGGCTCTGCGCGGCACAGCGCAGAATGTTCTCGATCGCCGACCCGCTCGCCGCGAGGCGCTCCATCAGGTCGTTGTTCTCGGGCAGCGGCAGCGACGCCGGCGCCAACCGCATCAGCGAGTCGACGTACATCCGGTACGCCATGTCCGTCGGGAC
Source organism: Gemmatimonadaceae bacterium (assembly GCA_035652495.1). GTDB lineage: Bacteria > Gemmatimonadota > Gemmatimonadetes > Gemmatimonadales > Gemmatimonadaceae > DASRDS01. The sequence continues at coordinate 8,056 of DASRDS010000193.1, read as the reverse complement.
GCGGCCCGCCGAGGTGTGAGGGTGGTACAGGTACCCCTTCTCCTCCAGGTCGCTCATCGTATTCCGGATCGTCGCCGGTGAGACGTCAAAACCAAAGCGACGAGCGAGGTTCCGCGATCCCGTCGGCTCGGCGGTCTCTACGTAGCTCCGGATGACGGCCTCAAGGATACGACGCTCGCGGTCGTTGAGCGCGGGCAACGGCATAAGTTCAAAACTACGAACGACTTCTGGCATAAGTCAAGTCGGCGGCGAGGGCGTCCAGACGGAGCCAACCATTTGGTGTCAGCACGGCGCGTCTCGCGTCCCGGCTGACCCATTGTTGGGCCTCCCATGAGCCTATTACGGGTTCATCACCCGGTTCTATGACGAGGCCATCGGTTGTACGAAGACCGAGGTAGACCGCCTCGGTTTCGCGATTCGCGGCCGTGAGCTGCTCAGACCCATCAATGGGGTCCGTGCCCGCCTGGACCGCGCTCAGCCAGGCGGCATACGGTGCCTTATTCCAGCGACGCGTCGTGCCGTCGAACTCGTGCGCCGACGGGCCGAGTCCTGCATATGCGGCGCCCGACCAGTACGCCGAGTTGTGGCGTGAGCGACGGCCTGGGACCGCGAAGTTCGAGACTTCGTAGTGCTCGAAGCCCGCGGCCACCGCGAGGTCGTGCGCTTGGAGGAACTCCGCGGCGTAAACGTCATCATCTGCTGGCGACGTTTGGCCGCGGGCAATCCAGTGAGCTAGCGGGGTGCTTGGCTCCACGGTCAGGCCATAGAGCGAAATATGGGCCGGCTCGAGTGCCAGAGCGCGACTTAGGTCTCGCTCCCAGTCCCGGCTCAGGCTCGCCGGCAGCGCGAATATGAGATCCAGCGACACGTTATCTATGCCGGCGCTTCGCGCGGCGTCCACTGCTCGCTCAATGTGATCGACACTGTGTGTGCGGTGCATCCACGTCAGGACATCGGCATCGAATGACTGGGCACCTAAAGACAGGCGCGTCACACCCGCCCCGTTCCAGTACGCCGCGAAGTCGGCTTGCACGTTTTCTGGATTGGCTTCTACCGTGATTTCAGCACCGGGAACCGGGTGCATGAATTCGCGAAGCAAATCGAGGAGGCGCGCGATATCCGCGCCTAACATCGACGGTGTTCCGCCTCCTAAATATATCGTGTCGACTTCCCACGACTCCTTCTCGTAGCGGAGGAATAATTCCGCGCGAAGGGCGGATAGATACTCGGCGACGGGCAGGGTCGGACGCACCGCTATCGCGAAGTCGCAATAGGAGCAGCGGCGGGCACAAAACGGCACATGAACGTAAACATGACGCGGGCGCACTCATGTAATATCGCCGGCTGCATTACGTCGTATAGCGCCGTCGTATCCAATCGAGATCGCCTGAGCCAACTCGAGCGAAGCCATTGCCGATAGACAGCGAGCCGTAGTCAACGCGCTACGCCTGACGAGATCCTCGACGCTCGTAGCCGGAAGCACCCGCCAAATCGCCTCTTCGTCAGGCTCGAGCCGCGGCTGACGGATGAAGGGAGCGACGTTGAGCAGGGCCAACGCACTGGCGACGTCGGTGATCGCCGAGACCTTAAGGTCATGCAAAAGGGCATTCGAGCCCATGGACTCGGGCGAGTCGATGTTGCCCGGAACCGCTCCCACCGCGCGACCCAAATGCAACGCGACGGCAGCGGTCGTTAAAGCACCGCTGTTCACCCCAGCCTCGATGACGATGGTCGCCTGCCCCAACGCGGCCATCAAGCGATTGCGCTGAGGAAAATGCCAAGGACGCGCCCCCATGCCCGGTGGGTACTCCGATAGCAGCAGACCGGTGCTGGCGATCGCGCTCTGTACAGCGCGATTGGCGAGCGGGTACGAGACGTCGACACTCGTGCCCAAGACCGCGCACACGCGCCCGCCGGCGTCGAGCGCCGCGCGCTGGGCAGCGACATCGATGCCCAAGGCGAGCCCACTGATGACGCACACGCCCGCGCGAGCAAACGCGCTGCCAAAGGCCGTGGCGATACGCTCGCCGTACGCGGTCGCGCGCCGGCTGCCGACGAGCGTGACCGTCGGCAAAGACAAGATGGTCGGATCGCCCAGCCCATACACGACCTCGGGCGGATCCGAGAGATCGTTCAGCCGCGCTGGGCGAGCAATTGTTGCCACCAGCCGGCCAACAAAGCGTCGAGGCCCGTGCGCGCGGCGGCCGAGATCGGGTAGACCCCGAAAGCGTCGGGCGCGTCGAGAGTCGGAGCCGGGTCCGGGCCCCAGAGGTCCATCTTCGTCAGCACCACACAGTGCGGGCGCTTCGCGAGGTCGGCGGAGTACGCCGCGACCTCGGCGCGCAACCCTTGGTACTCGGCCTGCAAATCCATCGCATCGATCGGAACCAAGAACGCGATGAGCCGCGTGCGCTCGATGTGCCGAAGGAACTGCAACCCGAGCCCCCGCCCTTCGTGCGCTCCCTCGATGATCCCCGGGATATCAGCGACCACGAACGTGCGGTGATCCGTGAGCTGCACGACCCCCAGATTCGGCGACAGCGTCGTAAACGGGTAATCCGCGATCTTCGGCCGCGCGGCCGAGATCACCGACAGCAACGTGGACTTGCCAGCATTCGGCTGGCCGACAAGACCCACGTCGGCGATGAGCTTCAGCTCGAGGATGAGCGTGCGACGCTCTCCCTCCTCGCCCGGCTGCCACTCGCGCGGGCTCTGATGCGTGGAGGTCGCGAAGAAGGCGTTTCCCTTCCCCCCGCGGCCACCCTTGGCGATCAGCATGCGTTGCCCATGTTCCAGGACTTCGCCAAGGCGCTCACCGCTTTTGGTATCGATGATGATGGTTCCTGGAGGAACGGGCAACGTTATATCAGGACCCGAGCGCCCGGTCTTGTTCGCACCCATACCATGCTCGCCACGCTCGGCCACCCAGCGGTCGCGATACGTGTAGTCGAGCAGCGTGGCGAGATTCTGGTCGGCCTCGACGTAGATATCCCCGCCGCGCCCTCCGTCGCCCCCATCAGGGCCGCCAAGGGGCACGCGGAACTCGCGACGGAACGAGCTGGCACCGGAACCACCAGTGCCAGCTTCTACGGTGACGGTGACGCGATCGATGAACACGCAGGAAATAATACCTGCCAGCGCCATCCGCACATCATCCCTAGAACACTTTCACCAGCCCCTTGGTGTAGCGCCCGGGGTCTTTCTTAACGTCCGCCAGGACGGCATTGAGGTCGGTCACCGCCTTGAGCAGCTGGTCATAAAGCTGCTGATCGCGCAACAACTTCGAGGCGGTCCCGTTCCCGCTCTCGACGCTCTTGACCAGCGAGTCGGCGCCGACGGCCACGCTCACCATGTGCGTGTACAACGTGTCGTCACGCAGCAGCCGGCCGAGCGTGCTGTTGTGAGAGCTCAAAGCCGTAGCCAGCGAGTCGATGGACGCGATGGCGCTCGTGAGGTTCTCATACAGCGTCGGATCGTCGATCAGGTGACCGAGCGTGCCGTGCCGGTCCTGAAGGCGAGCCAGCAGCGTGTTCGTCTGCTGGAGCGTCCCGGTCAGCGCATCGTACAGCGACCGGTTCGTGACCAGTTGACCCATCGTGCCTTCGCCCTTGAGGATCGTCCCGGAGATCGATTTGAGATCCTGCGTCAGTTGCACCATCGCGCTGACCGCGACGCCAGCTTGCTGAATGACCTGGTCGTAGTCGAGCGACGTGGCCATCGGTACGACGTCGCCGGGCTGCAGCACGCTGTACTTCGCCGTCCCCGACGAGATGTTGAACACTTTGTCACCCAGGAGACCGAGCGAGGCCAGCGTCGCACGACTGTCGCCGCGAATCTGCGGTTGCAGCCGACGATCGATCGTCACCGTGATCTTGAGATTCCGCGTCGTGTCGTTCGAGACCGGCAGAAACTCGATCGACTGGATCGATCCGGCGACCTGGCCGTCGATCGTCACCGCCGCGCCTTTCGCCAGACCCTTCGCGTTTTTCACGTACGCGACGAGGGCATATCGGGAGGTAAACAGGTTGGCGGCCTGGCCCAGCTCGAACATCGCGAACACGCCGGCCGCGACGGCGATCAGGATGACGACGCCGACTCGGAGCTCTTCCCACGAGATAGCCGTGGCCCGCTTCATAGGCCTCCCAGGAAATCTTGGATATAAGGGTCATCGCTCCCGGCCATCTCCTCGGGCGTGCCGAAGAACGAGATCCGATGATCGTGCAGCAGCGCGATCGCGCTGGCCATCCGATTGGCGGAGCGAATATCATGCGTGACGACAATGCTCGTGACGCCGAGCTCGCGCTGCGTTTTCATGATCAGGCGCGTGATCGTGCCCGTGGTCAGCGGGTCGAGCCCCGAGGTGGGCTCGTCGTACAGCATGATCGGCGCATTGTTCGCCATCGCGCGCGCGACGCCGACCCGCTTTCGCATCCCGCCCGAGAGCTCGGACGGCAGCAACGGCATGACCACGTCGGGATCCAGGTCGACAAACTGGAGCTTCTCGCGCACGCGCGCCTCGATATCGCCTTCGCCGAGCGTGCTGTGTTCGCGCAGCGGATAGGCGACGTTCTCGAACACGCTCATCGAGTCGAAGAGCGCGGCGCCCTGGAAGACCATCCCCATATGACTGCGGACGGCGAGCGCGTCGTCGAAGGACAAGGCGCCGATGTCCTGGCCGTCGATCACGATGCGACCCGCGTCCGGCAGCAGCAACCGGAGAATCAGCTTGAGGATCGTCGATTTGCCCGTGCCCGATTCACCAACGACGACGAGGGTCTCACCTCGGCGCACGTCAAACGAGACATCTTCCAGGACCGGGTTCTCGAACGCCAGCCAGATGTGCTCCAGCTGGATGATCGGCTCCCCGGTTTCAGGCGCCGGATCGCCATCCGCCCTCAACTCGCGCCGAATGGCTCGGCGCACGCCCGCCGGGTTCGTCATGAGAAGATCGTCAACAGGAACTGCGTGATGCAGTAGTCGACGGCGAGGATGCTGATGCTCGCCATCACCACCGTCCGCGTGGTACTCTGCCCCACCCCTTCGGTGCCGCCGGTGGTCGACAGCCCGTAGTACGACGCCGTGATGGCAATGAGCCCGCCGAACACGAACGGCTTGACGAGTCCCTGGATGAAGTCCTGCGGCACGACCCGCAAAATGAATCCATCCGACGCGATCTGCTGCCAGACCGTATGCCAGTACAGTGAGCTCGGCACGCCAATGATGAACGCGCCAATGACGTTGCCACCGATGATGCCGACCACGTCGTTGATCACGGTCAGCATCGGCAGCATGATCAGCGCGGCCACGAGCCGGGGAGTCACCAGCTTCTTGATCGGATCCGTACCGAGCGTGTTCAACGCATCGATCTGCTCCGTCACGCGCATGGAGCCGATCTCGGCCGCGATGCCGGAACCGACACGGCCCGCGACCATGAGACCCGCCAACACGGGCCCGAGCTCTCGAATCATCGAGGCGCTCACGAGTCGGCCGACAAAGAGCGTGGCGCCGAACCCCGCGAGGCTGTTCGACGACTGCAGCGCGAGCACCATCCCGGTGAAAAACCCGGTCAGAACGACAATGCCGACCGAGTCCACGCCGATGGCGTCCATCTGCTGGACGACATCACCGGCATAAAACGGCCGTGCGAATATGAACCTCGTGGCGTTCCAAGCCAACAAGGCGAAATTCTGCAGGCCCAGCACCTTCGCCTTTGCCACATCGTTCAGGCGCGCAGGGGCAAGCATCTTATGCTATTGGGCAAGCACTGTGCCGTTCATTACTGGGTGGGTTATCTTAGTCCCTCCCATGCAACCGTCCATCTCCCGCACGCGGCTCACGGAGTTGCTCGACGCGGCGCATGGCATGCGCATCGCCGTCGTCGGCGACGCGATGCTGGACGTCTACCTGCGTGGCGACGTCGATCGGATCTCCCCCGAGGCGCCGGTGCCCGTCGTCCGCGTCCGCCAGCGTACGCAAGCGTTGGGCGGCGCCGCCAATGTGGCACAAAATGTCGTCGCGTTAGGTGCGCGTTGTGAGCTCGTCGCGGTCGTCGGCGATGACATCGCCGGCGGCGTGGTTCGGGATCTCCTCCGGCAACTCCCCACGGACCCTCGCGCCATCTGCACCGTCGCCCGGCCGACCACGACAAAGACCCGCGTTCTGGCGCGTTCGCAGCAGGTGGTGCGGTTCGACGAGGAAGAGGACGAGGATATCTCGGGGGGCGAGATCGACGGCCTCCTGAATGTGGTCACTCGGGCGGTCTCCGATGCCGATGCCATTGTTCTCGAGGACTACAACAAGGGTGTGCTCGTCCCGAGCGTCATTCGAGCGGCCATCGAGGGAGCCAAACAGCGCAAGATCCCGGTGGTCGTCGATCCCAAGTACCGGCATTTCTTTCATTACAACGGCGCCACGATCTTCAAGCCCAACCGTCGCGAGCTGGAGAGTGCCCTCGGAGCCGCCGTCGACTTCGACGACCCGGCGACGCTGCACGGGACGTTGGGACGACTTGGCGTCGACCACCTGCTGCTCACACTCGGCGAACGCGGCATGGCCCTGATCGAGCCCGATGGCTCAACGCATCGCGTGCCGACGACCGCCCGGGCCGTCTACGACGTCGTTGGCGCCGGCGACACCGTATCGGCGTATCTGGCGGCGATGCTCGCTGCCGGCGCGACGGCGCTCGAGGCGGCGATCATCGCGAACTACGCCGCCGGTGTGGAGGTCGGAAAGCTCGGGGCCGCGACGGTGACCGCCGCCGAGGTTGTTGCCGCGTTCGACGACCTGGCCAGCTAGCCGAGGCTCGCGTCCGGACAATACCTTGCGCGGAGTGACCCTCGCCTCACTCCGCCGGCGCACGTCGTCGGGTCGGTTCATTCCGCAGATCGATGGGCTGCGATTCATCGCCATCACGCTCGTCGTGATGCTCCATCTGCAAAATGGGTTGGCTGTGACGCCGCACTCACCGTTGCGGGGACAGCTCGCGACCAGCGTCATCACGCCCTGGGTCGGGCAGATGAATACCGGCGTGCCGCTGTTCTTCATGATCAGCGGATTCATTCTCGCCGTTCCCTTTGCCACGCACGCGCTCAAGAACGGGCCGGCCGTCTCGTTGCGCGCCTACTACTGGCGTCGGGTCACGCGTCTGGAGCCGCCGTACATTATTAGCCTGGTACTCTTTTTTGTGCTGCGCGGGCTGCACGACGGCGGACACTTCCAGCCACTCCTCCCGCACCTTGCCGCCGGCCTGTTCTATCTGCATGGCGTCATCTACGACGCCGGCAACCCGATCAACTGGGTCACCTGGTCGCTCGAGGTCGAGGTGCAGTTCTACCTGCTTTTCCCCTTGATCGCGATGGTGTATCTGATGCCAGGCAGGCGGCTCCGGCGTGGGATCTTAGTCGTCAGCGCGCTGGCGTTCGCGATCGCGTCACAGACCGGCCTGCTCGCCGACCCGGTGTTCCTGCCGATGTGGCTCCCCTATTTCCTCACCGGGATGCTGATCGCGGACATTTTCATCGCGGATTGGGGCGGTGAGCCGCGGGTGTCGCGCCTGGCCGACGTCCTTGGCGTTCTCGCGTGGGTCGGCTTCGCGTTGGTCCTTCCGCATAAAGACATTCACCCGCTCGTGCTCCCGGTCCTGTTCGGCGCGGGGATGTTCACCGCGCTCAGCGGCGCACGGCTACGCGGCATGTTCGCCGTACCCGTGATCACGACGATCGGGGGGATGTGCTACTCGATTTATCTCTTGCACTATTGGCTGCTCGAGGCATGCGCGCACGCCCTGGGGCCTCTCGTCGTGCGCCTGCCGTCCTACGATGTCGCCTATATCGTATCGCTGGTCCTGCTGGCGCCGGTGGTGCTGCTCGTCTGTGGCGCGTACTTCGTCTTGATCGAGCGGCCATGCATGGATCGGCACTGGCCCGAGCGTCTCGCGGCCGCCGTGCGGGACCGCTTGACCGTTCGCGGAGCGACCGGTAACCTGCCGTGAGGCGCCCTTAGCTCAGTTGGTTAGAGCAGCGGACTCATAATCCGACGGTCGCAGGTTCAAGTCCTG
>DASRDS010000192.1:0-18854 GCA_035652495.1 Gemmatimonadaceae bacterium | reverse complement strand
CCGGTCAGAACGAAGCGCCCGGCGAGCGTGCCGCCGAAATGACGAGCAGCGACGGCGCCGAACGTCTCGTACGTGCCCTGCACAATGCCCTGCGAGCCGATGTAGATCCACGAGCCAGCCGTCATCTGGCCGTACATCGTGAGCCCCATGGCCTCGAGACGACGGAACTCATCCCACGTGGCCCAGCGCGGCACGAGATTGCTGTTCGCGATGAGCACGCGGGGCGCCCCCGGGTGGGTCTTGAACACCGCGACCGGCTTGCCGCTCTGCATCAGCAGGGTCTCGTCGTCACCCAGACGACGGAGCGTGTCGACGGTCTTGTCGAACGCGGGCCAGTTGCGCATCGCCTTCCCAGTGCCGCCATAGACCACGAGATCCTCGGGTCGCTCGGCGACATCGGGATCCAGATTGTTCATCAGCATGCGCAGGGCGGCTTCCTGCTGCCAACCACGGCAAGAGATCTGTGTCCCACGCGGCGCGCGCACTATTTCAGACGCTAGCGAGATCATAATAAGAAGAAAAATCGAAGTGACCGTCAGCGATCGCGTCCGCCAACGCCGCAATGTCCGTGCTCGGCACGCGATCCTCCACGAGCGGCTCGACCCGCTCGCGGACGATGGTATGGGCGCGGCGAACGCCGATGCCAGGTGTGAGAGGGGCGCGATAATCGACGCCCTGAGCGCCGCACAACAGCTCGATAGCGAGGACGTGCTGCACGTTCCGAATGATGCGGCGCAGCTTGGTCGCGGCGCCCATCGCCATCGGAACGACGTCCTCTTTGCTGCCGTCAGTCGGAATCGTGTCCACGCTCGCGGGATGCGAGAGCCCCTTGCATTCGCTCGCTAACGCCGCGGCCGTGACCTGAGCCATCATGTAGCCCGAATGCACGCCCGGATCGGGCGACAGGAATGGCGGCAGACCCTGATTGAGATCGGGGTTGACCAACCGGTCGATCCGACGCTCGGACATCGTCGCGAGATTGGTCATCGCGATCGCGAGATAGTCCAACACCATCGCGACCGACTGGCCGTGAAAGTTTCCGCCGGACAGCATCGTGCCATCGTCGAACACGAGCGGATTGTCGGTGGCGGCGTTCAATTCCCTGCCAATCACATCGCTCGCGAAACCCAAGGCATCGCGCACCGGCCCGTGCACCTGCGGCATGCACCGCAGCGCGTAGGCGTCTTGCACGCGGGGATCGTTCAGCCGGTGCGACTCGCGAATCTCGCTGTCCGCCAAGAGCGCGCGGAATAATGCCGCGCTCTCTGCCTGGCCCATTTGACCGCGGGCGCGATGGATCCGCTCATCAAACGCGACGGGAGTGCCCAGCAGCGCTTCGAGCGACATGGCACCGGCGACGTGCGCCGTGAACCACAGCCGGCGCGCATCGATGAGTGAGAGCGCCGCAATCGCCGTATGCGCTTGCGTGCCGTTCACCAACGAGATGCCCTCCTTGGCTTCGAGCGCGACGGGCGCGAGGCCGTGCGAGGCCAGCATTCGCGCGGCTGGCCCGGAGTCGCCATTGTACGACAGCGTACCTTCGCCGATCAGCGCCAGCGCCAGATGAGATAGGGGGGCCAGGTCGCCGGACGCGCCGACACTACCCTGCTCCGGTATCGGCGGAACAAGGTCGGCGTTGAGCATGCCGATGAGGAGCTCGACGAGCGCGGGTCTGGCGCCGGCGAAACCCGTCGCCAAGACGTTGGCACGCAGAAGCATCATGGCGCGCACTTCCCGCTTGGGCATGAGCGGGCCGACGCCCGCGGCGTGGCTGCGGATGAGGTTGACCTGGAGGTCGGTCAGGCGATCGACAGGGATCGCGACCTCGGACAGCTTGCCGAACCCCGTCGTGACGCCGTAGACGACCTCACGGCGGGCAACGATGCCGTCGACGATCGATCGCGTGTGCGCCATGCGGGCGCGCGCGGTCGGTGACAGGTGAACCGGCGCGCCGGCGACCGCTACCGCAAAAACGTCGTCAACAGCGAGTGATTTACCGTCCAGTACGACGGTCTCGAGGGGAGCCATCATCAGAAAAGCTCTGACGCGGCTCCCCTCGATTCAAGGGCGACGGGGCTACTTGTGCTTGAGGCTCACGACGCTGCGATGGAGCGCGAGCGGATGGTGCGCGATCACGACGTAGTTGCCTGAGATCCGGGCCGCCGAGTACGGCGGGTCCGACGAGGTCGGAGTGATGATGACCCCGGGCGAGTTCGCGCTTTCGTGACCGCTCCTGGTCACGGCGGTGACGAAGTAGCACCGCGGCACATCGTTCGCGACGCCGGTGATCACGAAGCCGTTCGAGACGGTCTGGCCTTCGAGCACGGTCGTATTGGCGACGCAGTTATTGCCCGTATCGACCGAGTCCGAATAGACGCGATAGAAGTCGAAACGCGATCCATTTGGGCCCGTGATGGAGTTGTCGGACCACTGGAGGAGCGCGGCGGAATCGAGCGGCGTGCCCGTGATATTCGACGGCGCCTGAACCGTGTCGGCCGGGTCGATAAAGACGATGTTCGAGCGCGCGCTCAGGACGCCGTTCACATCTTGCGAAGCCACGAAGTATTGCGTCGCGGGGAGAGCGTCGTGGAACGAAAACGACGTCGTTGCCGCGATTTGAAAGAACGCGCCGGTGTCAGGCGGCGATAGGGTGTCAGCGTAGACGATGAACGCATTCACCGTGTTATCGGGGTTGGGCGGCAGCCAGCTGAGCAGCACACCCGGATCGATGACCGAATCGGCGCCGATTTGCTCGCCCAGGTTCAGTTGATACACGAGGCCGGTCGGGGGTCCGGGAGGGGTATAGTTCTGCAGCGGGTTGTTGTTGTTGTCGTTGCACGCGGCGACGAGCGCAGCGAGCGCTATCCCGGCGGCGCGCCACGGACGTTTGCGGGTCATGTCGAGAATCCTCTGAAGTGGGCCTGCTTGCCAGGTAAGCACTCCCCGGGCCAAACGGGAGCGCTTTCTAAGTCTATGACGGGTAGGATTATGGCTTCGTTAAGCCTCGAGCCGTGTCCCCCAAAAAGGACGGCGCGTTGCCCGATGTCAGAACCCGCTTCCCGGTGGTGCCCTGTACGATGTGCGATCGTAGTTGAACTTGAGCGCTGGCTCGGCCTTGAGCGCCACAAAGAACGTGAAGCCGAAGGAGCCCGTCGGCGATTGCGTGAATGAGAAGACCGCGCGCCAGTCGTGCAGATCACGCTGTAGCGTGACCACCTGACTCGCGAAATCATGCCGCGTGAAGTCATAGGTCGTCTGCCACTGCGCCGACCACCGCGGCGTGAGGTTGAACGCTAACGATCCCGAGAGCGACCGTTGCGGAGGGACCAAGACGGTAGGACACGCCTGGGTCGTACAGTTGTACCCATTGCCGTACGCCGAATCGAGACTGGCGCTCGATATGGCATGTTCTTTTTGGTACACGCAAACGGCATAGAGCGTTGGATTCGTCTGCTGAAATTGCGCGCATACCTGCGCCGGATTGTATGTAATGAGGTTCGACAGATTTCCGACCGGTGGTCGCTGCTGGTTGGCCGTGAACGTGAGCGACACGTTCCATCCCTGCCCGACCGTCGGAATCGAGTACTGCGCATACTGCGCGCCCTGCCCCGCCACGTGGCCGGCCTGCACCTGTTGCTGGAAAAATGGATCGCGGCCCGCGAGACTGTCCGCTTTCTTCGGCTGGACCTTGATGCCGAGCAATTTCTTGAACGGGTCGAGAATGTGTGAGTTGGCGCCGAACGACACGGACGCGCTGATCGAGGTCAAGTACGGCTTGAACACGGCCGTGTCGCTCTCGGGATTGCCCTGAAAGAGCGAGTACGTCTCGCGGAAATCGAGCCCGGGCACCATCTCGGTGCGGACATCCCACCCAAAGCTCGTGTTCGTGAGCCCGGTATGGTGCGTGGCCGCCGCGCGCGCGAAGTCCCAGGTGATCGGATCGAAGTTGATCGACAGCAGCTTGATCTTGGTCCCGTTGTCGGGGGCGGTATCGGGACCATCGCGGAACTTCGCCTCGATGTTGGTCGACAGACCCAACGTCATCGATTCCTGCGCCAGGTTGCCGAGGTATCCGATGGGATTCTGGCCGTTGGCGAGCAGGAATGACTCGCTCGTATGCGCCGGCGCCGCGTAGTCGAACGTCAGCGTCGGCGTGATCGAATGTCGAATGCGCGAGATGCCGAGGAGGCCCGGAAAGAGACCAAAGAAGGTCGGCGAGATCGAGAGACCGTAGACGAGGTTCTTGCTTTGGCTGACCCAGGAGTCGCCCGACAGCTCGGTGCGCTGGAGGAACGGCGCTTGGCCGTCGGCGTTCACCACGGAAATGCTCGGCACGATATTCCACGAGCCCTGGAATATCGATGGCAGATCGATGCCCGTGTCCCAGTCGAGCGCGGTGCGGTACGACGTACGATACGTCCGCGTCGTCGAGACCGTCGTATCCCGTCCGTTGATCTTCGTCGGGACGTAGATGACGTCGTTCACGGGATAGTTGTTGTACTGATCCTGGACGCGAAACGCATTGCGCCAGTTGAACCCGAAGATCTTGAGCGGCGTATCGAACGAGGCCGACGAGTTCCGCGTGTCGCGATGGCGGAGCGTCGAATCGAGCTGGCCCTGCTGATTGACGCCGTAGAGGTAGGCGAAGTCGCCGGGTTGATCGAGCCCGAGGCTCTGCGTGTTCGTGGCCGAGAAGGAGGGCGACCAGGTGAGCCAGGTGCCGGCGCTGACGGGCTTCGACGTGATGCTCAACGTCGGGAACGTCCGGTCGAGTCGCGTCGAACCCGGGTACTGCGTCTGCGTGCCGCCCAAGCTCATCGACGCCGGGCCGATATCCTGCTGGTAGTTGAGCTGGGAGTTGATGTTCGCCAGCGCGGCGTACGGGTTCAAGTACGCGTTCTGTTGAACGACCGTGCTCGTGACGTAATTGATGTTGAGCTGCAGGTGCGAGTGCAGCGAGAAATCTTGGCGGTGGTTCCAGTAGAGCGCGGTGTTCGTCGAGCCGTCTTGCTGGTCACGGTGATTCACCGCGATATCGCCATCCAGGAACCGGTCGAGCCATCGGTATCGAAACTCGCCGTTGTACTGCGTGAATCCCGGGTCGCCGACGTCGGCGCGCGCGCCGCTGCGCCAGTCGAGCCACGCGGTCATGTCGGCATAGTCGCCGAGCACGAAATAGTAGCCGACGTTTTCGACGTGCCGGCGATAGGTCGGGCTGTTGCGCAGCAGCTCCGTGAAGCCGAACCGTGGCGTCAGGATGCCGCTCCGCCGGCCGCGTCGGAGATCCTGAAACATGAACGGCAGCCACAGGATCGGAACGTCCGCGATGTACAGGACCGCGGGACGGATGACGAGCACCTGCTTCGACACATACTTGAGCTCACCGCCCCGGATGTGATAGTGCGGGAATGAGTCGTCGCACGTCGTGATGTCACCCGATCGGCCGTAAAAGATATTGTGGCCGCCTTTGGGCCCCTTCACCGTATCGCCCACGTACGCGGCTTTCTCGGCTTGGATGAACCATCGCTGGCCGCTCTGCGTGTAGTCCGTCGAGACGGATGACACGCGCGCGGTATGGTTCGCGACGTCGTACGTCAGCGAATTGTACGAGAAGACGTCGCTCTCGTTCGAGCTGGGATCGTGCAGGACGATCGTGTCGCCCTTGGCGGTGACGATCTGCGTCGAATCGTTATAGTGGATCGTGTTGCCGATGATGAGCGTGGTATCGCGATCGACCGCCGCACGGCCGACATTGACGCCCCGCGCGCCCTCGATCTGGAGCTCGTGGGTTTGGGCATCGAGATGCGCTTGCTGGCCTTGGTACCGCGTGTGGGAGTAGCCGTCTTTGTCGAGCAGCAGATTCGTCATCGAGTCGGGCTCGACCCAATGCACCGTGTGCTTGACGGAGTCCGACGCGTAGAGCTTCCGGATCGAGTCGGCGCGGATGGAATCCCGATTCAACCGGCGGGCGTTCGGGTTGTTCGGGTACTGCTGCGGAAGGTTCGGCGGCGGCTGTCCTGGCTGCTGAGCCCCGGCGCAGACGGACAGGAACGCGAACGCCGCGAGCGCCGTAACGAGCCTCACGCGGGCAGCAATCTCTTTTGCTCCACGTCGTCTTCGCTCTTCTGCTGGCGACGATAAATGATCGCCGACAGCAGGATGCTCAACTCATACAGCACATAGAGCGGCACGGCCATGGCCAACGTCGTCCACACGAGATCACCCGGCGTCAGGAACGCCCCGACGAACACGCAGAGCACGATCGCGTGCCGCCGATATTTCCGGAGAAACATCGGCGTCACCAGCCCGAGCGCGGTCAGCACCAGAATCACGATCGGCAGCTCGAACGCGAGGCCGAACGCGAGTGACATGGTGAACAGGAAGTCGAAATATTCCTTCACGCTGATCATCGGCTGCAACGACTCCGACTGGAAGTGCAACAGCCAGTCGAGCGCGAGCGGCATCACCCCGAAATAGCAGAGCGTCACGCCGCAGAGAAAGAGAATCGCCGCGCCGATCGCCACCGGGACGACCATCTTCTTCTCGTTCGCGTGGAGGGCCGGCGCGAGAAACACCCAAGCCTGGTACACGACGACCGGCAGCGCCGCGACGACACCGAGCACGATCGACAGCGTCATGTAAATCATGAACGAGTCGGTCGGGTGCGTATAGACGAGCTTCTGGCCCGCCGGCAGATACGGCAAAATGGGGTGCGCCAGAATCTTGATGACGTCGAACTGGATCAGCGCCCAGAACGAGAGGCCGACGGTGATCATGACCGCCAGCAGCGACCAGATGATGCGCCAGCGGAGCTCCTCGAGGTGATCGAGGAACGGCATTTCGGCAGTCGGTGATCGCTCTTTAGACTGTTTTGGCAACGAAACTGCTCAGCAATTCGAGGGCTTCTTAGCGGCAGTCGATCGGCTGGAGCACATATCCGCTGAGTCTTGTCGCTAGGCGAGCCGCGTAAAGAAGTCGTTGGACTGTCACGTGCAAACGGCACATGATACGCCTGCTACTTCAGGGTTCGCAGCCGATCCTTGGCGAGTACCGCCTCGTCCGACCGCGGATACTTCGAGACGACCTGCTGGAGCGCCGCCCGCGCCGCCTGCACCTTCCCCGCGGTGATGAGCGTCAGTCCATGCTTGTACAGCGCCGTCGGCGCCCGTTCGGACGACGGATAGCGCTGAACGACCAACTGGTACACCGAATCGGCCGCCGCGGTGTTCCCCTCGCGATCGTACGAATCGGCCACGTAGAACTGCGCGTCCGGCGCCACGTCCGCGTTCGGATACTGCTTGAGCAGATCGCTCAGCGCCGTCCGCGCCGAACCCGTGCTACCCCGCCGCAGTTGATCCAGTGCCAACTGGTACAACTCATTGGGTCCCGGCGTTCCCGCTCCACCACTCGGCGCCGTAGGCGCAGTCGCAGCAGGCGGCGTGCCCGTCGCCGCGGCCCGGCCGCTGTCCACACCGGGGGTCGCCCCCCCTGGACTGGTCGCTCCTGGGCCCTGAGACTGGCCTGGCTGAGGCGGCTGCGAGAATGTGCCGCGCTGCACTTCGAGGCCTGCCCGCAGTTCCTGTAAGCGCCGCTGGCTTTGGCCCGTCAGCTCCTGAACCTGGATCAGCTGCTGACCCATCGAGTACACGGAGCCCTCGATATCGCCCTGGAATTTGGCGAGCCGCGCACCGAGATCGCCGAGGGAATCGGTCACGAGACCGAGCTGCTGGATCACGCGATCGAGCTGAGCCCGACGCGTTGAGTCAGCCTGGGCATTCTGCGTCTGGTACGTCTGGAGCTGCGTCTGCAGCAGCCGGACGTCCTCGCGCGTGGCGAAGCACGCCCCGGCCGCGAACAACACGGCCGGGGGCACTACCCATCGAGTGATGGACCTCCGGATCACTGACCTGCCGTCCGGAGGTTATCGCCGCCGGCGGTGATCTCGAACTGATCGTTACGGTTCTGCGCCCACGACCCTTCGTCATGACCCTGCGCGACCGGACGCTCCTTGCCGTACGAGATCACGTCAATACGACCGCCATCGACGCCGTGATCGGTGAGATAGCGCTTGGCCGCGGCCGCGCGACGCTGACCGAGGGCCAGGTTGTACTCGTCCGAGCCACGCTCATCGCAGTTGCCCGCGACGCGAATGCGAAGGGCGGCGTTCGCGTTCAAAATCGGAATCTTCTGATCGAGCGAGGCCTTGTCCTGGTCCGTCAGATCCGACTTGTCGAGATCGAAGTAGATCATCGCGGTGATGGTATTGCGCGCCGCGGCCACGGCCGCCGCGAGCCGATCCTGCTCGGCGCGCAGGCTATCCGCGATGCGCTGGGCGCGCGCGATCGAGTCGCGACGCGCCGCATCGAGGCTATCGGTATTCGGGCCAGACGACTGCGCCGGCGCCGCCGCCGGCGTCGGCGCGGGGGTCGGCTTGCTCCCGCCGCAGGCAGCAGCCACTCCCGCCGCGGTCAGAATCACACTGAAGGGAACGACGCGTGACAAGCGGGTCATTGCATTACTCTCCAGAGAAAGAAAAAAAGGAACCAACATGTTTCAGTCCCCTCACGGGGATGGCACGAGCGCGCGCGACCAGGCCGCGAGACGTGCCTCGCCGCCGAACGTGAGCTGCCGCACCCGGCCCGACTCGACATCCAGCACCCACAGTTGATGCGTGCCGGAACGACTCGACGTGAACACCAGATGCCGACTGTCCGGCGCATAGGATGGATCTTCGTTGCGGCCTTCGCTCGTGAGCTGCTTGATGCCGCGATCGCGGAGGCTGATTGTCTCGACTTGGAATATCCCACCGATCCACGATCCAAACGCGACTGACCGACCATCCGGTGACCAGTCCGGTCCCTCACGATAGAACTCGCTACCGAATTGGAACGGCGTCAGAAGCTCCGCGTTCGTCCCATCGAAGTCGGTAATATATATCTCCGGGTGTCCGGAGCGACCCGACGTGAACGCGATTTGTTGTCCGTCGGGACTGAAGGTCGGCTGCGTGTTGTCCGTGCCATGGCCCACGGTGATCCGCCGCGCCGGATCATTCGAGAACGGATTGGCCGCGAACAAGTCCGTACCAACCTCGTCGCCGTGTGCGTACACGACCCATTTCCCGTCAGGTGTGAATACCGGCGCACTGTTGAGCCCGCCTGGCGTCCCCACCAGATGCCGTGTCTGACCGTTCGTCAGATCCTGTATCACGATCTCGGTACCGGACTTCGTGAAGACGCTGTACGCGATGTAACGGCCCGTGGGATGCCAGGCCGGCGACAGCGCACCCTCTTTGGGCGTCAGCGCCTTGGCCCCATAGCCGTCGGCATCACAGACGAAGATCTGGCCGTCGCGGACGAACAAAATGCGGGTCGCCGATACACCGCGAACACCCGTAATCGCCTTTTCGATCTCGTCGGATGCGGCATGTAACGCGAACCGCCACTCCGGCGTGCCCACGGCCGCCGGCATCGCGAAATCCTTGGTGGCGGCAATCTTCTGACCTGACACATCGTGCACGAGCACGTGTAACGCCGTCGGCGCCAGGAAGCCCTGCACGATGGCGCGAGCACCGAGCTTCGCGAACAACGGGTAGTTCACGTTCGCGGTGGTGGCACCGGTCGACCCGACATTGGCGATAATCGTGACGCGATCCCCGTAATCGAGATCGCGCTGGATGATCGCTTGGGCCGAATCGGCACCAACCCCCAACATCGGTAGCACGACCACACCGGGCCGCGTTCCCGCCGGGTACTGCAGGCCGATGTGAACGCCCTTCCCACCGGTCGTGTCTTGCGCGTACGTCGTGCGACTGCCGACCATCATCAGGAGTCCAACGATGGCCGCCGCGTAGAACCGGAATGTTCGCATCACTCAGTGAAGAAGACGGGGATCGAAACTGAAATACACCGGAAGCACATCGTCGTGAAACTCACTCGGTAACGGCCCGAACGCACTCGCCGCTTTCTCGATCGCGCCACGCGCCTCGAGATCGAACGCATAGTCGCCCGATCGGGTTCGGAATTGCACCCCGGTCACCGTCCCATCACGACGAATCAAGAAAAAGACGATCGCGCGCAACCCGGTGTTCGGATCATCCGGCTTGAAATTGAGCGCGACCTGCCGAACGATGTTATTCAGGTATGCCGGATATGGAAAGTCTATTCCCTGATCGAGTTGCACGGTCGCGACGTCGGTGCCGGTCCCGCCGGTGGGACCGCCGCCCGCGATCGGCTGCTTGGGCTGCGGCTTCGCTGGCGTCGGGGGCGTGGGCGTCGCGCGCTCGGGTTTCGGCTGCGCGGGCACCGGCTTTTTCGAGAACGAGGGCACGACCGGTGGCGGCTGCGTGAGCGGCGGCGGCGTCACGGGCTCCGGAGTCGGCGCCGGAGGCGGGGTCGGTGTCGATGGCACAATGCCGACCTGCCGCTCCCCGGGCGCCGCCGCGACGATGTTCACCTTGTACACCGGCGGCATTACCGACGGCGACGAGTTCGCGAGGAAGATGAGCGCCGCCGCGAACGCGACGTGCAACACCGCCGCGGCCCCGAATGCGCTCCCCATCGGAGCGCTGGTCCGCGCTCCCGCCGCTGTCACTACTTGACCTCCTCCGGCTCCGCGACCATCCCGATATCGGCGACGCCCGCGTTGCGCATCACCGCGAGCACCTGCACCACCGTGCCATAGGGGACGCCTTCGTCAGCCCGGAGATACACACCTTGCTTGGCCCGCTGCGCCGCCAGGGCCTTAAAGCTGGCCCGGAACTCGGCGTAGGAGAGCTTCGTCTCATCGACCGAGATCTGACCGCTCTTGTCGACCGTCACGACCAGGCTGCTCTTCGCCTCGAGCGGCTTGGCCTCGGCCTTCGGCAGATTCACATCGACACCGCCCTGCATGATCGGGGCGGTGATCATGAAAATGATCATCAAGAGCATCATGACGTCGATCAGGCTGACGACGTTGATCTCGGCGTTCAACGCGAGCCGCTCGCGGCGACGACCCGCCACTAGACCCGGCCCTCGCGCACCGCCAACGCGATCACCTCGGAACCGAACCCTTCGAGCTCGTTATCGAATCGGTTCAGCCGATTCGCGTACACGTTGTACCCGAACACCGCCGGAATCGCGACGCTGAGCGCCGCCGCCGTCGCGATGAGCGCCTCGGCGACACCCGGCGCCACCGCGCCGATGTTGCCGGAGCCGTGCGCCGCGAGCCCGATAAACGCATCGATGACGCCGAGCACCGTGCCGAGGAGCCCAATGAGCGGGCTGACCGATCCGATCGTACCGAGCGACGGAACCCAACGCGCCAACCGATCGCGTTCGTTGTTCGTCTCGGCGTCGAGCAACAAGCGCATGGCCTCGACCTGCGCGACCGTCACCGCCGTGGAGCGGGCCGGAGGCGCCGCCACCGCCATGCCACCGCCAGCGGGAGCCGCAACCTGGCCGCTCGCGCGACTCGAAGCTTGGATGAACTGCGCCGCGCGCGCGAGGACGCGCGTGTACGGGTTCGACACCGAGCGCGAGGCCAGCGCGGCAGCCTGCTCGAAGCGCTCCGCATGCTCGAACCGGGTCAGGAAGTCGCGCGAGATCTTATCGAGCGACGCGAACTGGCGCCACTTCGCGAACATGATGGTCCACGAGAGCAGCGACAGCGCGACGAGAATGCCGAGAATGATCTTCGTGACGAGCGTCGACGCGACGATCAAACCAAGGGGCCCGCTGGGCACGGCCGCGCCGATCTGCGCGAGGAGGACCGGCATCAGACCGCCCCGGCCCGTTGCCGGGCGAAAAACTGGAACGTCTCAGTCAGTCCCGCTTCGAGCGACACCGTTGGCTGCCACGCCAGGAGCTCGGCGGCCTTCGTGATGATCACCGACGAGCGGAGCTGCTCGCCCGTACGAGCCGGCGCGTTTTCAATGGGCGCCGAGGCCTTCGCCGCGCGATTCAACGTGCGCGCGAGATCGAGCACACTCGTCTCGATGCCGGTCCCGATATTGAACCCGCGCGCGTCGAGCGGCCCCGCGGGGGGCAACGTCCGCGTCGCCGCGGCCAGGTTGGCGCGCGCGACATCCTTCACGAAGACATAGTCGCGCGTCTGTCGTCCATCTCCAAAGACCGTCAGTGGTCGACCCTCCAAAATGCGGCTGCAAAATATCGCCACGACCCCCGCCTCGCCGTGCGGGTCCTGGCGCGGACCGTACACGTTCGCATAGCGCAACGCAACCGTGTCGAGCGCGTGGAGCCGGGAATAGTACGCCAGATAGTACTCGGCCGAGAGCTTGGCGATCCCGTATGGCGATTGGGGATCCTTTGGCGTGGTCTCGATCGTCGGCGGCGTGACGAAGTCGCCGTACAACGCGCCGCCGGTCGACGAAAAGATCACCCGCGTGCGGCCGGCGCCACCCGAGGCCCGTACCGCCTCGACGATGTTGAGCGTGCCGAGGACGTTGATCGCGGCATCGTGCACGGGATCGGCGACGCTTTTGCGCACGTCGATCTGCGCGGCCAGATGGCAGATCACATCGAACTGCCCATCGCGCACCAGACGAATCGCGTCCGGGCTCGTGACATCGATGTCAATGAACGTGGCGGCGTCCGGGACATTCTCGCGGCGGCCGCTGGAGAGATTGTCGGCGACGGTGACATCCCAACCCGCCGCCACAAAGGCATCGGCGACGTGGGATCCAATGAATCCGGCGCCGCCCGTGATGAGCGCGCGTTGCGTCACGGTTGCTTATCGACGCCGAAGAGAAAACGAGCGGCATCGATGATGCCGAGTCCACGACCATTGGCGGCCGCCTCGCGCAAACGCACGGACGGCTCGTGCAGGAATTTGTTCATCAGGGCCTTGGAGAGGTATTCGATTGCTTCGCGCTGTTCGGGCGTGACGTCGCCGAGTCGCTTGAGGGCCGCCGCCAGCTCGGCCTCGCGGACGCGCTCCATGGCGGCGCGGACATCCGTGACCACCGGGACGGCGGCCAGTCCCGCCAACCACTGCCAGTACTTCTCGACCTCATGGTCGATGAGTTGCTCGGCGCTGGGCAGCTGCTCGCGCCGCCGCTCGAGATTCGCGGCGACGACCGCGCGCAGATCATCGAGATCGTACAAGAACACGTTGTCCAGCTCGCCGACGCCCGCCTCGACGTCGCGCGGCAACGCGATATCCAAAATGCACAGTGGCCGATCGCCGCGATTGACCAGGGCCGCCCGCACGTGCTCCTCTAACACGATCGGATGAGGAGCCGCGGTTGAGCATAACAGTAAATCCACCGTACCGAGACGCTGCCAGAACGCATCGTAATGGATCGCGGTCGCACCATGACGCCGAGCCAGGACTTCAGCCCGCTCAAACGTCCGATTGGCCACGAGCGCGGCGCGAACGCCTTCGTTGACGAGGCATTCCAGGGCCAGCTCGGCCATGTCGCCAGCGCCGAGCACCATCGCGCTGCGGCCGGCGAGCGTGCCGAAGATCTGCTTCGCGAGTTGAACGGCGGCCGAGCTGACGGACGCGGCGCCGCGACCAATCGCGGTCTCGGTCCGCACCCGACCGGCGACGCCGAGCGCGGACTGGAACGCGCGGTTCAGCATCGGCCCAGACTGCGTGCGGCTCAGCTCCCACGCATCGCGGACCTGCCCCTGGATCTGCGCCTCGCCAAGGATCATCGCATCGAGCCCAGAGGCCACCCGCATCAAGTGACGCACCGCGTCGCGGTCACGGCGAACGTAGCCGACAGAGCCCAGCAGCTCCCAGACGGCGGGGACGGCGTCCTCATCGCCCTCGACCAGGTAGAACTCGGTGCGATTGCACGTGGAGAGCAGCACCGCCTCGCGGAGCGCCGTGCGCGTGCGCAGCGATTCCAGCGTCGGCACGATACTCGTGGTGCCGAAGGCGCAGCGCTCGCGCACCTCGATGGGCGTGGTCCAGTGGCTGACGCCGGCGACGATCAGCGACACTCGACGCGCTCGCAGAAGTCGGGGCCGACGAGCTCGCGATCCACTTGCCGCCAGGCATCGGTGCCGCCCGCATCCAGCACTTGCCGCCGCAACGCAATCAGCTGCGTCAGTGCGCCCGCGTATCTCGCATCGAATCGTTCAGCGATCGCGTCGCGAATACGGGTCGCCGCGGTCGGTACTCCTCCTACCGACACGCCAATGACCAGTGGGCCCGCACGATGGGTCGCTACGCTTACCCAGTCACCTTCGGCCGGCTCATCGACAACGTTAACCAGTCTGGCCGCGGCATGGGCATCTTCAGCCACACGCGCGTTGATCGCTCTCTGATCAGTCGCCGCAACGACCAAAGTCGCGTCACCAATATCCCCTGATGCATACTCACGGAGGAAAATGGTCACGCGCGCATGATGGTCGAGTGACTGCATCGCAGGACAAAGAGAGGGGGCGACGACGCGAAGCGAGGCGCCACTCTCGAGAAGCGCCGCGGCCTTCCGATGCGCCACCACGCCACCGCCAACGATGAGCGCGCGGATGCGAGCACCGTCAATCACCACCGGAAACCCGCTCACAAAAACTGCCCCGGTCGAGCGGCCATGGCGCGTGCCGCCACGTACGAAGCCAGAATCAAAGCGAATGCGACGCTAGCGATGACCGCCGCGCGGCGGGCCCGCCAGCCGCCGACCAGGCGCCCAAGAGCGAGCGCCGTAGCGGCGACCCAAGCGCCGACGCCCCAGATGATCTGCGGCACGTCCGCGGCGCCGTACGTGACGGAGTACGACACCGCCAACGCGATGCCGGCCGAAAGCCCGAGCCACGCCGCGATGGCGCCGATGTGATTGACGCGATCGAGGGTCTCGAGCGGCGGAAATAATCTGAATACCGATGTAAACCGACGCGAACGGAGCTGGTGACGCTCCACCAAGTACATCGACCCCGCCGCGGCCGCCGTGCCAAAGGCCGCAATGCCCGCGAACGACAGCGCGATGTGCGCGGCGAGCCACGCCCCGCGCACGCCAGTCGGAAGCGTCGATGCATTCGCGCCGACGCCAAGCAGAGCAGCGGTAGCCGTAGCCACAGCGGCCAATGGCGCGGCGACCAACGTCAGCGTGACTTCGCGCGTCGCATACTCGACCAACAGCAACGCGATGGCGAGCGCGATGGCGCCAAACGAGAGGGCTGGACCCAGTCCGGCGAGCGGCAGTTGTCCGGAGACGCGCGTCGCACCGATGATCGCGCCGGCATGGAACACGACGCCTGCCGCCAGAACCGCCAATACGGTGCGCACCGGCGCGCCGATCGGACGCGCGACGGGTGTCGCGGCAAGCACCGCGGCACCCGCGTAACACAGGACGGCACAGTAGAGGGCGGTCGCTATCATGGCCTCCCGGTCAAATCTAACCAGGACCGACCGCCCCTACTACCGTTGCTACGGCATTTTCGCCGTGAGACGGGCCGCCGCGCCCGGCGCAATCGCGGGCATCGTCTGCGCGATCACGATCGCCGTGGCACTATGCGCGCCGACACGCACGACCTGCGTCGTCGCGATGTCCTGCTCTGGGAGCCACAGTCCCGTCATCTCATCGCGCTCGCGTGGGCGAAGCAGCGTAAACTGGTCGCCGACGTGGACACCGTCTTTCTCCGTGGCGTCGAGCACGACGAAGTAGCCGAGCGAGGGCTGGACCGGATCGCCCTTGATCCAGAGCACTTTCGCCTTCTTGCCATCGGCCACCGCCACCGCACGTGTGCCGGTCGGCGGATAATGCGGCGCGTCCAACGGAATCACGAGCTGGTTCGGCTCGACCTCGCCGTACTGGCGCTCGAGGCGAACCGAGGTGGCCTCGCCGGGAGCACCAGGCGCGACCACGGTGACTTCACCCGTGGGGATCAGCACTTGGCCATAGCCATCGAAGTCCGGACCGAGCGCTTCGACCGCGAGATGCATTCCAGGCGTGGGGGTCACGCCCTGCGGCATCTTCACGTAGAGCACCTCGTCGAGCGCGTACGGCGACCGGGGTTCAATCACCTGGACACCCGGTACCTCGCTCGAGGCGATGATGTGTCCCGCGTCGCGCGGACCGCCCGGGCGATCGATATACGGTGCGGCGTCGTGTTCGCCCTTCCGAACCTGGGCTTTGACGCCGCGCTCGTTCCCGAGCACGATCGGCCGCGAGAGTATCGTCGGCGTCGGCGCCGGTGCCGGCGCCGCGGCCACGGTCGCGGGCGTGCTGTCGACGACCGGGGCGACACGATTCGCCTTGGCATGTTGCTTCATACTGCCGCCGCACGCGGCAACGGCCAGCAGACTCCCCGCGGCCGCGAGCCTCTTCAATTTCATGATCGCCTCTCCATTCGGCTGGCTTATCTCTATCCAGACGACGAGACCCGGTCGGACGAAACGTCCGGTCGTTATGCCTCGCGCCGGAGCTCGTCGACCGCGTTCTTGAGCTGGGTGGCCAGCACGCATTCGACCCGGAGCGCCTCGGCCAGGGCTTCCGCCTGCTTCATCTGGAAGCTGAGGGTGCCCGACCGCTCCAGCACTTGGTCGACGACCGAGCGCTGGGCCGCTAGGACCTCGACGGTCGAACGGACCGACTGTCCCAGCGCGTCGGCGCGGGCCAGACGCGCTTCCAGCTCGTCCAGCTGCCGGCGCCGCTCCGCCAGGTCCTTCATCGTAGCGTTGGCCGTCACCAGCTCGGCGCGCGTGGTCTCCAACGTCGCCCGCGTTTCCTCGATCTCCTGACGCGAGGACGCGATCGACCGGACATGCTCCGCCGTCCGCTCGGCGATCTCCGACGCGTGCTTGATCTGCGCCTGTACCGCGTCGATCATGGCCTGACGGCTCGTGATCTGCTCCAGCGCCTGGGCCGCTTCGGTCTGCGCGGCCTCCCACTTCGCCATGAGCTCCTCGAACCGCGCCATCCGCTTCTCGACATCGCCGAGGATGGCGACGCGGCCTTCCAGGCCCTGCACGATCTGCTCAGCCGACGCGGCCTGCGTGCTGGCCACACCGAGCTGCGTCGCAATGCCACGCGTGAGGTCCTCGAGACGCTGCGCGGCGTCCGCGGCTTCGCGCCGCATGGCCGAGGCTTTGTTGAGATGCTCGGCCGCTTTGTCGAGCGCGCCTTGGCGCTGCTCGAGCTCCTGACCGAGGAGGCGCATGCGCTCGCCGAGTCCGTCGAGCGTCTGGGCGCGGGATTCGAGCGCTTCCATCGTGCCGTTGACGGCCCGCATGCGGCGCTCGGCGGCTTCGACGGAGGCCGACACCGACGCGATCGTCGCGGCGACGCGCTGCGCTTCGGCGGCCTGGCGCGAGAGATCCGTGAACCGCACTTCCGCCGCGTCCATGCGCTGGCGCACCCCTTCGCCGCGCTCATCGAGCTGCGAGACGGACGACTCCAGCTCACCGACTTTCTGATGCAGCTCGTCGACCACACCGCGGCGCGATTCGACCGCGTTCGTGGACGCCGTGAGCGCTTCGACCTGCGCACCGAGGGCTTCGACCTCGGGACGCGTGCGCTCGAGCTCCGTCACATGCTCTTTGAGCGTCCGCATCCGCTGGTCCGCATCGGACAGATAGCCATCGATTTCGGTCTGGCGCTCGCGCAGCTTCGTCAACTCGGTGTACGCCGCGCGGACTTGCTCCAAGCCGTCGCGGATCGACTCATGCGCGCCGTTCAATGTCGTCATGTCGCGCGTGATCACCTCGACCAGCGGGCGAATCTGCTCGACCCGATCCATGCGCGTCGCCATGTCCGCCAGCGACCGCTCGACCTGGGCCACGTCCTGTGGGACGGAGCGCAGCCGCTCGGCGGAGACGCCGATCTTGTTCACGTCTTCACCGATCGTGCTCACTTGCGTCGCCAGCTGGCGGGTGCGAGCCTCGGTATCGGCCACGGCACGCGTCGCGGCGTCGAGCGCCGACACGCGCGCCTCGCATTCCTTGACTCCACCACGGAGCTCGGCGATCCGCTCGCTGACCGCGTCGAGCGTGCGGTTCTCGAGCTCGAACCGTTCGGCGCTCGTCCGCATCTCGACCTTGAGGTCCGAGAGCGTCCGCGTCGCTTCGCGCTCGGTCTCGTCGAGTTGGCGCTGGTTCGCGGCGATCTCCTCGGCGCGACTCATCACGGCGGCGTGCGTCGCCTGCACATCCGCGAGCTTCGTCTCGAGCGCGGTCAGGCTGCGCGCCTGCTCCTCCTGCTTCCGCAGCGACGCTTCCAGTTGACCCGTCAGGGAGACGACGTGCGATACCTGGTTCGCGGCGCGATCCACGACATCGCGCTGTTGCTCGAGGACGGCGGTCTTCTGCGCCACCTGCTCGGCGATCGCTTTCAGGACGCCGAGCTGATGCTGCACGTTCGGAATGCCGCTCGCGATGCGGAGCAGCGATTCGAGCGCCTGTTCGGCGGCCGATGCGCGGCGCTCGATCTGATCCATCTTGTTGCTGGTCGCTTGGTGGCGTTGATCGACGCCGTCCAGGCGCGAGGTCGCATGCTTATGGGCACGCAGCACGTCCTCGTGCAGCGCGCGGAGGCGGCTGACATTGTCCGTCAGGTCGCGCATTTCCGTCGTCATCGTGTCCGCTTCGCCGCGCAGCGCGTCGAGGCGCGGCTGCAGCGCGAGCAGACGGTCGAGTTGATCGCGCAGCTCGAGCGCGGCGTCGACCTTCGAGATCAACGTGCCGCACGCGCCGCGCACGCGCTCGACATCGGCGTTGGCCGCGGCGAGCTGCGATTGCGTGCGCTCCTGGGCCGAGCTCAGTCGCCCCGCCTGCTCTTGCATCGTCGTCAGCTGTTGGCTGACCGCGTCGGTGCCCGCGAGTTGCGCCGCGAGACGGGTAACGCGTTCCTCGAGCGCCGTGACCGCCGCCGCGCGCTCGTCGAGCGCCCGAAGCGCCGCCGCCGCGCC
>DASRDS010000191.1:0-2727 GCA_035652495.1 Gemmatimonadaceae bacterium | reverse complement strand
CCGCCCAAACACCATGGCCGCGCGACCGGCCGGATTGAACTCGATGACCATGTCCGAGCCCTTGTCGGCCACCCAAATGTTATCCTGTCGGTCCACGCGCACCGAGTGCGCGAACGACCACGCGTAGAGATTGTGCCCGATCTCGCGAATGAACTTCCCGTCGGGCCCGAACTCGAGGAGCTGGGCGGCGGCGGCGCCGTAGGCGGGCCCGGTCGTATTGCCCCGCGAGAATACGAAAATGTGCCCCTTGGAGTTAGTCGCGACGCCCGCGACCTCGCCGAGGTAGAGATCGGCCGGCATCTGGAGAAAGTCCGGTACTGAACGAAAGGCGATCTCGGGCGGCCCCGAGGCCTGGCCGGATAGGGTGAGCGGTAACAGCACCGAGACCACGGCCAGAGGCAATCGCCGCATGGTTTCTCTCCTGTTTGAAACAGCGCCGTCAGAACCTACGTTGTACATTGATCGCGAATCCGCGACCAAACCTGAGGATTGTGTCGATGTCTCTTGTACGCAAGGCGACCGTTCTTTCGCTCCTGACCACGATGGCGTGCGCGCATTCGAGCGCGACGCGGCCGAGCGATGAGCCGGCGCCGAATCCCGACCCCCGCGTCGGCCTCAAGGCCGGATTGTGGGATGCCGGGTCAGCCGCATGGAATCTCAAGCTCGAGTCGAGCACCCGTCCGACCGAGAAGTTCGCGACGGACATGAACTCCGATATGGCGTTCACCGGCCACTTCGTCATTCAGGGCAACTTCAACGGCTTCCAGGTCTGGGACATTGCGGACCCCAGCCATCCGACGCTTCGAACGGCGTACTACTGTCCCGCGTCGCAGAGCGACGTGTCGGTCTACAAGAACCTCCTGATCGTCTCGAGCGAGGCCAACAACGGCCGGCTCGACTGCGGCGGCGAGGGCATCCACGACACGACGAGTAAGGAACGGCTCCGCGGGATCCGCATCTTCGATATCAGCGATCTCGATCATCCGAAGTACATCGGCAACGTGCAGACCTGTCGTGGATCGCACACGCATACGCTGCTCGTTGATCCGAATGATCATGACGATGTGTACGTGTACATCTCGGGGTCGGCCGGCATCCGGCCCGAGAGCGAGCTGCCCGGTTGCGTGAAAGCGACGCCGGACAAGGATCCGAACGGCGCCGAGTTCCGGATCGAGGTCATCAAGATCCCGCTCGCGCATCCCGAGCAGGCGGCGGTGGTCAGCTCCGGTCGTATCTTCGACAATCTCGCGAAGGTCGGTCAGCATGGTCAGACGGCGGCTGATCGCGAGGAAGTCGCCGCGGCCAAGGCCAAGGGCGCGTTTATCGCCGACATTCCTGACATGGGCGAGATGGTGATCCCAGCCGCCTTCACCAAAGGCCTGCTCGACAGCATCGCCAAGACGCATGGCGGCACAGCGCCCAACGGCGCGGACAGCGCGGCGCTGCGCGAGGCGATCCCCGGCATGGTGAAGAAGATGATGGGCGCCAACCCGGGTACGAATGCCCAGGGCTACAGTGTCATGCGTCAGTGCCACGACATCACGGTCTACCCCGCGATCGGCCTCGCGGGCGGCGCGTGTGAGGGCTATGGCATGCTGCTCGACATCAGCCAGCCCACGCACCCGGTCCGTCTCGACGCCGTCGCCGACACGAACTTCTCGTACTGGCACTCGGCCACGTTCAACAACGACGGCACGACGCTGTTGTTCTCGGACGAATGGGGCGGTGGTCTGGCGCCCAAGTGCCGCAAGACGGATCCGCACAACTGGGGCGCGGACGCGATCTTCAAGGTCGAGGGGCACAAGCTCGTCTTCCAGAGCTACTACAAGATGTCGGCGCCGCAGAGCGCGACGGAAAATTGCGTGGCGCACAACGGCTCGATGATCCCGATTCCGGGTCGCGATGTCATGGTGCAGGCCTGGTATCAGGGCGGCCTGTCGGTGTTCGACTTCACCGATGCGGCGCACCCAAAGGAGATCGCCTTCTTCGATCGTGGCCCGATCGACACGACGCACGTCGTGGCCGGCGGCTATTGGTCGGCCTATTGGTATAACGGCAACATCTACGGTTCCGAGATCGCGCGCGGGCTCGATGTCATGGAGCTCACGCCGAATGCGCTGCTCACGCAGAACGAGATCGATGCGGCGAAGACCGTGAAGCTCTCGGAGCTCAATGTGCAGGGTCAGCCGAAGTTCGTCTGGCCGCCGAGCTTCGCGCTCGCGCGCGCGTATGTCGATCAGCTCGAGCGGTCGGGTTGTCTCAACAGCGGCCGCCTCTCGGCGGTTCGTGGATCGCTGGCGAGCGCCGAGAAGGCATCAGGCGACGCGCGCCGCGATCAGCTCAACACGCTGGCGACGCAACTGGATGCTGATGCGTCGTGCTCGGATGGTGCCAAGGTTCACAAGTTGCAAGACGCCGTCAAACAGCTCGCGTCGGGACCGATGGCGTAACGGTGTAACATTCGCCCGGTACCCGAATTCGCTGGGTACCGGGCTCAAAAGTGTGACTGTCGCGGCTCCCGCGCGGACACAATATTGACCGCATATGCACGAGACGCTCTTCGTTCTCGCCGTGCTCGCCCTGATGGCGCTCGGCGGCGGTGCATCATCGGGCGCCGGGACTTACTAGTCTCCGGCTCCATGGACGCCACGTTCGATCCTTACGCGCTCTTCACCGACGCGCTCAAGCGCGCGCATCGGGGGAGTCCAGCGTGGCACACGGTGCTCG
>DASRDS010000190.1:0-6203 GCA_035652495.1 Gemmatimonadaceae bacterium | reverse complement strand
GAGGCGCCAGTAGAGCTCACGGTACGTCTCGGTGCCACCGTCCGCCGCACGCAGACGGGCTGATGGCGTCCGCCCTATCGCGAGGTGCAAATAGCCGAAGTCGGCACCGCTATGGGCGACGTAGTGAGCGTGCATCGCCGTCGAGCCGTTGATACCCATGTGGGGCTGACGGACGAAATTGCCGCTCGCATTGTCGTACTCGTAGTACGACGACATGCGATCGTTGTCGAAATCGTCGCACCAGATCCAGCCCGGCCGCGGTGCCGCGCACTCGTGGCCACGGCCTTCCGACGCGCCTCCGCCAGCGGCAATCGCCGCGGCGACGATCGCCAGCGATTTAACGGCGCCGACGACGCTTTTGATGCTTCTGGTGCTTCTCATGCTTCTGATGCTTGCCATGCTTCTGATGCTTCGGATGCCTCTGACGCTCTATCGTTGGCTCCCAAGGCTCGGCGAGCAAATCCTGTAGCTCACCGAGCGTGTCCGCATAGACCGCATTCTGTTGCCCGCGCAATACAGTAAACCGTACCGGCCGATCGAGGACCGGGACTTCGGTCTCGGTGAGCGTACGCGCCATCTTAGCCGGGAGGCGAAGTCGAGCGATGCCGACCGAATCTTGCACATCGTATTCGATTGGCACGGACTGCCCCCGAATCATCGTCTCGTTCGGCAGATGATCGTACGCATGCCGCGCATCGGGAGCGAGCACAGCGTTCAGATCGATGGGCAGCGCGGCCGAACGAAATTCGGTGAACGAATTGACGCCGGAGAGTGGCACGCGATAAAGCGCGGCGAGCTGCGTCTGGTCGAGTCGCGGCGTGCGACCGCCGGAGCGACGATAGACGTTGCGGATCTGCTCAATCGCGGAATGATCGCGACGCACGGCATGATGGCGCGCCTGGCCCGAGGCCAACGCATCGGCCAGCGCGTCACGCGCCGCCTCGGCCAATTCCGGCGGAAAGACGTCGATCGGCTCCGATTCGCGCTCGAGCTCGAACCCGAAGTATTCCAAACGACGACGGATCGCGAGAACCCGATCGTACACGACCTCTGGGGCGAGTCGCCGAGCGTATCGGCGAACGACGTCCATGGGGATCTGCGTCCCCTCGATCGCCGCCCGCGAGATGCCGAAACGGTCGGCGAAATAGCGGATGGTGCCCGCGATCGCCCCCCAACTCCCGGCCACGCTCGAGCGCGAGACGCGAGCGGGCTGGCCGTCAGCCGTCTCCTCGTCAATCACGAGATCAAACGGCATGAAGCGCGCGATGAGATCGGCGAGCTTCCTGTACGTCGCGTCGCGAGCCAGCGTGAGCTGCGATGGCAGCGGGAGGCCGACACTGCGATAAATGCTCGCCATGGCGAGCGCCGTATCCTCGATCGCCTTGACGAGCACCCCGCGCCGCTCGGCCCACTCCTCGAGCTCTTCGTCGAACACGTGACGCGGGAGCCCGTATACTTCCCCAACGGATCCGTGGAGCCGGTATGCCTCGGCATACACGTTGTAGGCCGTCAGATGATCGCTCCCTGATACGAGCAATCCCGCCAGATCCCGCTCCTCGCGCGTCATGCGATGCAACGACTCGATCGCGCTCATCACGGCGACCACGGGCAAGAGATCGTCATCGGCGTTGACGATGAGCTCGGCCCACGGGCGGTCGACCGGCATGGCTTCGATCGCTTTGCCATACGCGGTCAGGTGGCCATGCTCGATGATGCCCCGGCGCTCCAACAGCGCGACCGCTCGTCGATAGGCGGGGCGATCGAGTGGCACCGGCAAATCGAGATCGTCGGCACGTACACCGAGTGCGGCGCAGGTGATCGCGACTCGCTCGGAATCGCCGGCCAGCTGGAACTCTGGCTCCTGCGGCTCCAGCGACCGAAAGTCAATGTCGCGATCCGACAGAATAAAAACCCGTCCCCCAGCCACGCGGCCGTGCACACGACCAGCCATCTGCAGAATTTCGTTGGCGCCCAAGTGCAAACGGGTGAGCACATTGCGGCCACGCTCGATGACATTGGTGAAGCGCGTGTCATCGATGACCACCGTGTCCAGCCCGCGAACGTTGAGCGCGCTTTGACCCGCGGCCGTCATCGCGAGGACATAGGGGCGGACATCGTCGGCTTCCAGGAATGGACGAATAACGCGAATGGGCTCGCCGCCGTGATAGTACGCCGACGTGATCTTCGGAAAACGCGCACCGACATCCGCGGCCACGGACTCGACCGCCGCACGCGTGGGCAGGAATACCCCGACGCCATGCCGTTGGCGGGTCACGTCTTTCAGGAATTTGTCGTCGAGAAATTCACCGGGATCTTTGCGCGCGATCGACACACGGGCCGCCTTCGCGGGATCGAACGCCGAGCTTTCGATCACCTCGGCCGAGGCGAGGTAGCGCGCGTAGAAGCGCGGGTCGACCGTCGCCGAGAGCCAGATAAAGCGGCACCCGGCGCGAAGCCCGAGCGCGAGGCAGAGCTCGAGCTCGGCCGAAGTCTGGTGGATCTCGTCGACGATCAGCGTGTCGGGGCGCAGGATGTCGCCCGCCTGGAACCACCGGCGGGCGATGCCGGTGGTGACGATGATCACGTTCCACGTCGGCGTCTCGGGCGTCGCCTCGCGCTCGCGATTGACGACGCCGACCTTGAGCGGCGCGCGCAAGATCGTCTCGGCGATCGGGCGGATCGCGAGCGTCTTGCCCGTGCCCGTGCCGGCGACGATCCCGAATCCCTTGCCGGAGCTCGCGAGTCGGCGAATGTCGTCGCCGTGCTGCCGCTCCAGGAAGGTGTCGAGATGGAGTCCGACCGCCAGCTCGATCGTCTCGCACGCCGCGCGCGTCGGCGCGATGACGATGACGCGGCCGGTCGACGGCTCGGCGGCAAGATACGCCTCCCGGTCGGGAGGCAGCGACCGGTCGACAGGAGAACGGGTCAACGGTTCGTGGTGCTTAGTGGTCCGGCGACGACGGTTCCGACGGGGTCGCGGGTGGCACGCGCGTCGCCGTCGGCCGACGGCCATCCTCGCCGAACACCACGTGGCCGTTCGGCGGATGCATCTGGATGGCCTTGCTGCACGTCGTCGGCGCGGGCTGGCTCGCGGCCGGCACATGATCGAGCCACACGCGGCACATGCCTGGAGGTGGGCGCTCGGATGCCGGGATATCGGCATTCCGCTGCTCCCATGGGCGAACCGGCGGATGCGGAACCGTTGAGGTTCCACCCGTAGAGATTCCGGCGGGCGGAACCCGCGTGCCGACAGCCGGCGCCTGCGGCGTGGCCACGCCCGGTACGCCGGACTCCTGCTGATGCACAAGCGGCTGCGGCTTCACGGTCTGGTGCTGCGGCGGCGGCGTTTGGCGTGGCGGAGGGGGCCGGTGGGCCGGAGGCCGTGGGGGCGGCGGGGTGTGGGTCGGACGTTGGCTCCACGCCGGATGGGCGCAGCTTGCCATACCGGCCGCTATGCAAATAGCGGACAGTAGGAAGCCCAAGACCCTTCCCCGGCGTTTTGCCATGGGTAGCGTTACCCCGAAGATTCGGCACGGTGCCAGTCAGCAGGGCAACAGCGCCCTGCTAACTGGCACAATCGATTGGCTGAGCGGCATATCCGCTGAGTAACATTGTTCGGCGAATCTGCTTAAAGAAGTCGTTGGACTTACTCCAGCTGCACTACTTATTCGTCCGAATAGCTGTTAATGCGTCATCAATCGCGCTAAGTACCCTGCCCTCGGCCTCGACCCGTTTTCGCGACTCCAAGGCACCCGTGCTGCTCGAGACGGCGAGGGTGCCGAGCGAGCGGGCGACGGATTCGCGGATAAAGAGATCGGGGTCATCGAGGAGCGGCGCAAGAGCCGATGCCGCATCGGACTGACGTCCGGATTCGCGGGCGGAAACGACGAGGGCTTCGAGGGCCGCCAGGCGGGCGAATCGGGTGCCTTTGCTCGTGACAAGCTGTGAACACAAGCTGAACGCGTCGGGCGAGCGCGTGAGGGACAGCGCTCGCACCGCGGCGGTGCGCTCGACGTCGGTCCACGAGTCGACCGCGAGCGCCGTGCGAATCATCGGCATCGCGGCGGCGGTGTCGAGCTTCGCGAGCGCTTGGAGCGCGTTGCCTCGGACATAGAGGCTCGAGTCGCCAGCCACGATCGCCTTGAGGCCGACGACGACGTCCGGCGTCGAGAACCCGCGATCGCCGAGCGTTCGCGCCGCGGATGAGCGCACGCGCGAGTCGCGGTCATGCAGGAGCGCGAGGAGCGTCTTCGCGTCGCTCAGCTCGGCGGCCGCGGCGGAGCGTACGGCCCAGATCGCATCGTTCTTGGCCGCGGTCGCGACCGCTGGATCGCCGTGCAGCAGCTTCACGGCCTCCAAGCGGCCGGCGACGTCGGTGTCGTGCTGGAGCTGATACGTGAGCATCGCGGTCGACCGCGGGAAATCGTAGACCTCCAGCGTCCATCGGCCGACATCCCACTGGTACGCTCGCGGCGGACCGTCAACGGCGATCGTGCCAGTTGACTGCTCTCCGTGGATATTGACCACGCCACGTGACACACCACGATCGGTGAAAACCGCAACATCGACCGGTGCGTCGAAGAAATCGGTCAGGCTGTCGCGGGGTTGGACCTGTCGCGCGGTGAACGTGACCTGGTGTCCGACCGAGTCGTACGTCGCCGACACGCGAATGGCCGGCATGCCGGCACCGTACACCCACTGGTGGAAAAACGTCGAGAAGTCGTGTCCGCTCGCCTGCTCGAACGCGTGCTCCAGATCGGCCGTGGTCACCGAGGCGAACGCGTGATCGACCGTGTAGCGGTGCATCGCCGCCCAGAAGACCGAGTCGCCGAGTTGATGGCGAAGCATCTGGAGAACGGCGGCACCTTTTGGGTAGATGACCGTGAAGAGCTCGAGTGGATCGTTCACCCAACGATCGTACACAAGGGGGCGACGCCCCTGACGGTCGAAGTCCACGACCTGTTCCTGGCCGTTGATACGCTCGACCGTGCCTTCATCCACGCCGCGCATGCTCTCGGTGTAGTACTGCTCCATGAACGTGGCGAAGCCTTCGCTCAGCCACGAGTCGCCCCACCACTCCATCGTGAGGTCATCGCCGTACCACTGGTGGCCGAGCTCATGCGCCATCAGGCCGGCGGCATTGGCTTCGGGCTCGGCCCAGGCTGGATGCAGTATGTCATCATCCGCCTGCGTCGTGGCGGTGACGTTTTCCATGCCGCCGAAGATGAAGTCGGGGGCGACTACCTGGTCATACTTCGCCCACGGGTAGTCGACGCCGGTCTTCGCGGCGAACAGCTCAACGGCTCGTGGCGTTTCCCCGAAACCGCGCCAGGCGGCTTGGACGGAGTCCGGATAGGTCCAGTAGCCTAGCGGCACCGTCCGCCACTTGTCTTGGACGACGACATAGTCGCCGGTGACGACCGTCATGAGATACGTGGATGCTGGCTTGTCTAGCGACCAGTGCCACTCGGTTTCGTTGTCGACATCGTGCGAGTCGACCAGGCGACCATTCGACAGCGCTTTCTCGCCCCGCGCCGTCCTGACATAAATCTCCCAGGTGGCTTTGTCATTCAGCTCATCGTACGTGGGGACCCAGTAGCGCGTGTCTTCCATGTCGCCCTGCGTCCACATGACGTGGCGGCGGTCTATGTAGTACACGCCCTTCTTTGGTCGCACAGTCTCATACGCAACCGTGAATGTCGCCGGCACTCTGGTATGGACGGTCAGCGTGCGGCCGTCGTAGTTGTATTTGAGCGCCGCTCCCGATACCGACGTGACGCTAGCGATCCGCATGCCTACCGCATCGAGTGTGACATCACTCAGCGCCGCATGACCGGGCAGTAGCGCGATTTTGAGTGTTGTGGAACCGACAACCGCATGGCGCGTCCAGTCGAATTTGACGTGGACTATTTGATGCTTGAGATCATACGTCCGGACACGCTCGCCATGAGACGTGCCCGGTGGCAATGGACCCCACGTGATAAGAGAACTATCGTTTGGCGCTTGCGCGCTGGCGCTGCCTGCCCAAAACACAGCCAGCGCAACGAGGCAAAAGCGCACGTGCCAGCTAGTCCGCGGCGACAGTCCCGAAGTCGTACCCGGGGACGGAGATCCGCGGGATCTGCTGCGCGATGATGCGCTCGATGGTCCGCACCATCGCGATCTCGTCCGCCGACATAAAGGTGTAGGCGTCGCCGGTTGAC
>DASRDS010000189.1:0-19541 GCA_035652495.1 Gemmatimonadaceae bacterium | reverse complement strand
CAGCGGATCGAGGAACGCCGAGGTCTCGTCGATCTTCTCCGCCAATCGCTTCGCGTGCGTCGGCGACAAGTCGCGCTGGAACGGCGTCGGCTGAATCGCATTCAGCGGCAACGACGCCAGTAGCATGGCGCGACCGCCCAGGGGCTCCCGGTACGCCCCAATCGGCGCCCCGCCATCCGCGCGCACGAGCGCGGCCAGCTCGGCGACCTCCGGGCCGTCGAGCGGGATCGCCACCTCCGATGCCTCAAGCCCTCTCACCTTTCCACTCGGCGCAAGTTTGCCACGAGTGCGCTTGGTGGCAGCGCGTTTCTTTTTGACTGGCATAACGGCTAAAGTGCCGCATGAACCAGGGGACGTAAAGCACCTTCAGGTTTTCCGCTTCAGCTCGGGTTCGTGTTGCCGGATGAACGTCCGGATGTCTTCGGCCATGTCGAGGAGCTTCACCCACTGTTCCTGATACAGCGTCAGCGGAAACCGCCCCAAGCCGTAGACTGAGACACCGCCCTTTTCGCTCACCTTGATGGACATGCCGCGCGACATGCCCTTCTTGAGCGACTCATTCTCCGCGCGAAGCCGCTCGAGCTCCGCCATCACGTCATTTTCGGTCACCGTTCTCTCTCCACCCTTGAGGTTGGAGACAATCTGAACGGCTATGGCGTGCTCTCCCTCATCGATTCTCGGCAAATCGAAAGGCATTCGCATCCCCAAAACGCTTCTTCAGGAGGCCCAGTTGAAAGACGCTGTAGATGTCACAGTTGAGAACGGGGCGTTGGTCGTTTCGCCCGGTTCGCCATCCGCGTGACGGATGGGCAGAAGCCGCTCGTCTCTGCCACGAACGCGGAGATGATAAGCCGCTGTTCGATATCGTCCTCACGGAATTCGGTGAGAACGAGTGGCAATGGCCGGGACTTGAATGACCCAGGCCGGCGTCCCGGCCGGTGCTCCATCGCTGTTCGATGTGTTATTGGTTGATCTCGGGCTCCGGCGAGGCCACGAGATCAACGAGCGATCGCCAGTGCCGGTGCATGTGGTGCACCCCGGGACGGGAGCGATCGGGGTGCTGGTGAGGATGTTCGCTCCGTAGAATTACGGAACGACCGCCGCCAGCCAGGTGGCGAACAACGGATCCTCGAGGCGCAATCGCGTCACGCCGCGATGATGTTCCTCGCGCACGATGGTCTTTTGCTCCAACGCGCGAAGCGCGGTTTGCATGGAGGCCACGGGAATGTCGTAGCGGGCGGCGACATCGGCGGAGGCCATTCCCTGGCCTCGTTCGCGCACGAGCGCCAAGAGAGCTTTGCGCTGGGTGACGGGGAGGCTTGTCCAGAGTTGCGTGTAGAGAGGGTCATTGCGGAGAGCGGCGATGCGCGCGGCGGCTTGGACACGGTCCGGCGCGAGTGGGGCCGGGCGGCGGGTGCCGTCCTCGCGGCACGCTTCCCAGCAGGCGTGCGCTAGGAGCTGGACGTTGTAGGGCACCTCCTCCGAGACATCGAGGATCGCGTCGATCGCACCCTGGCCGATCGCGATGCCACCCTTCAAGAAGCCGCGCTCGAGAAACTGCGCGAACTCATCGCGCGGGACTGGGCCGACGGAGCGTACGAGGCCGAGTTTGTAAAAGGGGCGGTTGGGCGCGCTCGTCATGTCGGCGAGGAGTCGCGTGTCGGAGCCCGCGAAGACGTAGCCGATATGACGGTGCTGCTGCACCGCGGCGCGGATCTGACCCTCGGCTTCGGCGCCGCCCGACTCCACGATCTGCTGGAATTCGTCGAGGAGGATGCCGACCGGACGCTCGGCCTTTCCCGCGGCCCGGTCGGCGCCGTCCAGGACTTCGGCGAGGAGCGGCACACCCGTCGGCTGATCGGCGCCGCGGGCGAAGCTCACGGATAAGGTGTGGTGGACGGGATCGAATGATGCCGTCGGGCGCACGCGCGCGAAGAACGAGGAGAGGGCCTGGGCCGCCTTATCCATCGTCGACGTGAGCCGCGACGCGGTATCGGCGACGATCGCCGCCGCCAGCTGCTCGAGCGTCGGGAACGCCTCGGCGTTGTAGCGGAGCACCACCGCGCCTCCCTCGGTCGCCCGCTCGCTCGCCGCATGCAGGATCGAGGTCTTGCCGTATCGGCGAGGGCCGATGAGAAAGAGCTTGCCGGCGTCCATGACCGCTGCGACGACGGCGTTCACCTCGTCGGCCCGATCGACGAGCTCCCCGGCGTCCAGCTCACGCCCGAACTCGAACGGGTTTCTCATGCAAACTAACATTATGCAAACCACCATAATTGTCAAATACATAGTGTCCAAATGAACGGCTCGGCGGTATCGTTGAGGCCGTGAGAGCATCCCCCTTGCTGCTGCTTCTCCCCTTCACCGCGGCCGCGGCGCAGGACCCTGCCGTCGGGGCGTGCAAGCCGCGACACTCGGGGTCGTCGGCGATCCACTACTCCATGGCCTATCGGTACCAGCCCACGGCGCCACTCGACCCCGCCTGGGCCCAATCCGTGTTCGACTCCATCGCCGCGCAGTGGAATCGGCCGCGGTTTCGGCACGAACGGACCGATCTCACGTTCACGATGCGACGCGACAGCGCCCTCAAGACGTACCACGTGCTGCGCGCATCAGGCGACAAAGATTTCGATCTCCTCGCGGCTCGCGCGCTCGCGCTCGCCGCGGTCAAAAAGAAAATCCCGCCGATGCCCGCGAGCTACCTCGGGGACTCCGTCGTCTTCGTCGTGATGTTCGGCGATCTCGACGCGTACACCGACTCCCTCTCGGCCTCGAACGACCGGCAAATGGCCCAACCCTGGGCCACGAATCCCTCGCCCAAGTGGCCGACCGGCTACCGCGTCATCGGGGGCTCGGTCCCGGTCTTGGCCGAGTTCGACATCGACTCCACGGGCGCCGTCGATCTCGCGACCCTCAAGATCACGAGCGCGCCGAACGACGATTTCGCGGCGGCCGTGAGGACGGTCATCCCGAGCTGGCGCTTCTCACCCGCGCTCGTGCACTGTCGGCCCGTGCGATCGACCTATCACTTCGTCCAAACGTTCGGTAGCTAGCGCGACCGCCGCCGCGCGCTGCGCCTCGCGCCAGGCGGGCAGCGCGCGCGCGACGAGGCGCCGGCCTGACGCGCTCAAGGTGAGGGCGCGCCGTTGGCCGGTGACCACGACCACCCGGCGGTCGATGAGACGCTTCAAGTTGCGGCTCAACGTGGATTTCTCGAGGTCGAGGGCGCGCGCGAGATCCCCCGCGCGCAAGTCGAGGCCCAAGCCCAGCGCGATCAGCACGTTGAACTGGGCGATGGTTAGCTCGAACGGGCGCAAGACCGCGTCGTAAATCCGGGTGACGCGGCGGTTGATCCGCCGCACCCGAAACGCCAAACACGTCTCACGCACCTCGCGCGCGATCGCGCCGATCTCGTCGTGTCGCAATCGTGATAATGTATCGGCGGTTGGCGTCGGCCGCCCCATGGTTGTATATACAACTGCATGAAAACGATCCTGGTCACCGGCGCCTCCTCCGGGATCGGCGCCGCCGTCGTCGCCCGGCTCGCCGCGGATGGGCACCGCGTGATCGGCACCTGTCGCACCGCCGGCCCCACGAATCCGGACGGCACGCCGATGCTGGAGCTCGACGTGACCTCGGATGCGTCGGCCCGCGCCTGCGTCGCGCGGTTCCTCGAGATCGCCGGCCATATCGACGTGCTGATCAATAATGCCGGCTATCTCCAGAGCGGCGCGATCGAGGAGGTCACGCTGGAGCAAGCCCGCGCCCAGTTCGAGACGAACTACTTCGGCGTCGTTCGGATGATCAACGCCGTGCTGCCGGCGATGCGCGGACAGAAGGGCGGGCTCATCGCCACGACGAGCTCGCTCGCGGGGCTCGTCCCCCTGCCCTTCTGGGGCCACTACAACGCGAGCAAATGGGCGGTCGAGGCGTTGATGGAAACGCTTCGCTACGAGCTCAAGCCGTGGAATATCCACGTCGCCATGGTCGAGCCCGGATCGATCAAGACACCGTTCTACGCCGCTCCGCGCGCGGCAGCGATGTCCGCGTACGCGCCATGGAGCGAACCATTCTTTGACACGATGCGAGGGTTCGAGACTAAAGCGCCGGGACCGGCCGTCGTCGCGGCGCTCTACTCGCGAATCGTCCGCAGCCATAATCCGTCGCTACGGAATACCGTCACGACTGAAGCCAAATTGTTTCCATTTCTCCGCTGGCTCCTGCCGCCGGGTATGTTCGAGAATGGTGTGCGTGTAGGATTCAAGATCCACAACGTGCCCAGGAGCGCTGTATGAGTGAAGTCACGATCAACGACACGATGACCGTTGGCAACCAGCTCGTCGACTTGTGTCGCAAAGGCAAAGAACGCGAAGCGATCGAGACATTGTACGCGCCGGACATCGTCAGCATTGAGGCCTACGGCGGGCCCGATATGCCGCAGCGCGTCGAAGGTCTCGCCGACGTCATTGGCAAGGCTGAATGGTGGGAGAACAACAACGAAGTGCACAGCCGGCAGGTCAGCGGGCCGTATCCGCACGGGGATCGGTTTATTGTGCAGTTCAAGTACGACATCACGTCGAAGGCTGGGCCTATGGCCGGGCAGCGCATGACGATGGATGAGACTGCGCTTTACCGCGTCGCGGACGGTAAGGTTGTGCACGAAGAGTTCTTCTATCACGTGCCAAACATGTAGACCCTCCTCGCGCTTCGCGCTCGTCGCCTTCGGCGCTACGTAGACACCGTCGCGTATTTGTGCGTTTAGGCATTCGTCGGACGACGTAACGCTCAGATGGCGTAACACAACGTGATCGCGCCGAAGACGATGAGGGCGAAGCGCGAGTTTGTAGGTGTTAACGCAATGAGATCCTGAGCGTCTGACCAAGTATGCAGACGCTTCGCATCGCAATCGTGAGCCTGGCGCTGGCAGCGCCGGCTTTTGCGCAAAGCGACGGTGGGACCGAAATGCACATGGACATGAACCACATGCGCATGACGTCCCACCCTCCCGCCGCCCCCGGCGACTCGGCCCGGGCGGCCCAAGTGCTCGCGACGCTCCGGACGGCACTCGCGCCGTACCAGGATTATCACAAGGCGCTCGCCGACGGGTACAGGATCTTCTTCCCGAAGGTCCCGCAACCCGTCTACCACTTCACGAACCGCGCGATCACCCGCGCCGGCGTGAAAGAGTTTGATCCGGCACACCCGGGATCGCTCCTCTACCAGAAGATCGATGACTCGACCTACAAGCTCGTCGGCGCGATGTACATCGCCGCCAAAGACGCGACGCCCGATGAGCTCAACGCGCGACTGCCGCTCAGCATCGCGACCTGGCACGCGCACACGAACTTCTGCGTGCCCCAGAACGTGTTCTCAAAAGCGCGCTGGGCAATGAAGGACTCGACCGGCCAGCGCCTGTTCGGGTTCAAGGGCTCGATCTCGACGGCCGACGCGTGCGCGGCCGCGAATGGCCGGTTCTTACCCCAGGTCTTCGGCTGGATGGTGCACGTCTATCCGTTCGCCCCAACATGGAACGAGGTGTGGGCGACCGACGAGGTCCCGGCCTCGAGCAACGGCATGACCGGCATGCCGGGCATGAAGATGCCAGCCACGGAAGCGCCTCACACGTAACCGACGCAACCCTTCCGCGTATCGGGCTGTCTCACTGCCCGATGCGCACCGATCTCCGTAATGCCGCCCGTGGGCTGCTTCGGACCCCCACGGTCACCGGCTCCGCGATCCTCTGCCTCACGCTCGGCCTCGGCGCCACCACGGCTATCGCCAGCGCGATCGACCGAGCCCTCGTGAGACCGCTCCCGTTCCGCCAGCCGGACCGCCTGCTCACCGTCTATCGCACGGCACCGCAGGCGAACGACTGGCCCACCGCACCGGCGAAGTACCTGGATGCGGCGCGCGCGACACACCAGCTGAGCGCCTTGGCCGCCGTCGCCAACTTCGGCGTCGCGCTCTTGAACGTCGGCGATCGATCGGTGCAGGTCTCGACGGTCCGCGTCACCGGAAACCTGTTCCCGCTCCTCGGGGTCGTCGGCGCTCAGGGCCGCCTCATCACGGTCGCTGACGATTCAGGCGGCGCCGAGCCGGTCGTGGTGCTGAGCCACGAAGCGTGGCAGCGCGAGTTGAACGGCGACCCCAACATCATCGGGCATCCAATACGACTGGACGGGAAGCCGACCACCGTCATCGGCATCCTCCCGCGGAATTTCCATGTGCCGCAAGGCGAATATCCCATGCGGGGCGATGTCTGGCTCCCCATGCGCTTTTCGCCAAAAGAAGCCGCCAGCCGCGGCTCGAACTATCTCGAGATGGTCGGTCGCCTCGCCCCGGGCGCGACCCTCGAATCCGCGAACCATGAGCTCCGCGCGATCCTCGCGCGCATGATCGAAGAGCATCCGCAAATGGCCGGCGAAAGCATGCGCGCCGTCGAAATGCAGGCCGAAGGGGTGCGCACCGTGCGCACCCCGCTCCTCATGCTCTTCGGCGCCGTGGTCGGCGTGCTCCTCATCGCGGCGACCAACGTCGCGAGCCTCCTCCTGGCCCGTGGCCTCGGCCGCCGGCGCGAGATGGCCGTGCGCACCGCCCTTGGCGGCAGCCGCTGGGCCATCGTGCAACCCGTGCTCCTCGAGAGCCTGCTGCTCACCGCCGTCGGCACGGTCCTCGGGCTGGCGCTCGCCTGGATCGGCGTTCGCACGATCGGCACGCTGGCCGCGGATCAAATCGAGCCGCTCCGCGGCCTGTCGATCGACTTCCGCGTCGTCGCTTTCGCGATGGCGCTGTCCCTCCTCGTCGCGCTCCTGTGCGGCGCCCTGCCCGCCTGGCGCACGGCGTCCATCCACCCGCAGGAAGCCCTCGCCGGTACGCGCGGCGCGAGCAGCGGGCGCCGGGAGCAGCGCGCGCTCTCGACCCTCGTGATCGTCGAGGTCGGACTGTCGCTGGTACTGCTCGTCGGCGCGGCGCTCGTCCTCCGCGGGTTCGTGGGGCTCACGCGCCGTGATCCGGGATTCGATCCCCAGCCGATGCTCACGATGCACGTGGCCATTTCATCGCAGAAGTACGAGAAGGACACGAGCGAAGTGCGCCGCTTCCTCGTGCCCGCCCTCGCCGCGATCGCGCGGCAGCCCGGCATCGATGCCGCCGCGGCGATCCAGACCATGCCATACGAGAGTTGGGGCAACAACTTCAACATTCGCTACGAGGGGCAGCCGGCCGACCAGCCGGAAAAGCTGCCCCTCGTCGACTATCGCCTCATCTCGCCGGAATTCTTCCGCGTGACGCGCCAACATCTCGTCGCGGGACGGCTGTTCCGCGACGGTGACAATGTGGCGAATGCGGTGCCCGTTGTCGTCGTCAACGAGGCGCTGGCCAAACGGGATTTTCGCGGCGACAGCCCGGTCGGGAAGCGCTTCTTTTTTGGCACGGATACGACCCACTGCACGATCATTGGCGTGGTGAGCGACATCCGGAACGAGGGTCCCTTTAGCGACCCAGTCCCCGAGGCGTATTTCGTGTACGCCTTCGCGGGACCCGACAACACCTTCTTCCCGTTGATGATTCGGGTGAAGTCGGGGGACGCAACTGCCGTGGCACCATTGGTTAGAGCCGCGATACACGAGGTGGACGCGGAGGCGGCCGTGAGCGACGTGCGGTCCATGCCGGCCGTCATCGCTCGCAGCATGGGGACGCCTCGATTTTACCTCACGCTCCTGGGTCTCTTCGCCTTTGTCGCTCTCGTGCTCGCCGTGGCTGGCGTCTACGGCGTTCTGAGTTACGCGGTCGAGCAGCGCATGCGCGAGCTCGGCATCCGGCGCGCGTTGGGCAGCAGCGCGAGCGGGCTGCTGCGCCTCGTCACCCGCCGCGGCGTGATCATGATCGGTGCCGGGCTCGGCATCGGCGTCATTGGCGCATTCGGCCTCACGCGCGTCCTGCGCGGCCTGCTGTACGGCGTCAGTCCCATCGACGCCCTGAGCTGGGTCGCGGCGATTCTCGCATTGGCTTGCGCCGGTATACTCGCTTCGCTCGTACCGGCGCTCCGAGCGTCGCGGGCAGATCCGCTGATCGCGATCCGCGTCGAATAGCGAGGTGCGGTGCTCAGCCCGAGGCGAGAATACTAGGGCTGTTTCTGTTGAATTTCCCGACGACCGACTCGGGGATTCCGGTGTTATCGGTGACGATTTCGGGCGGCACCGTGGCCAGCCACTGGGCGAAGCTCGACTCCTGGTAGATCCCGGAGTTGAACCCGAGCACGATGCGCGCTTCCTCCGGACCGATACTCTCGATGTGATGCCCGAACCCGCGAGGAATGTAGACGACCTCGCCGGGCCCGACTTCCTCCGTGCGCGAGCGTCCACTCGAGCCGAAGAGCGTCACGCGCACATGGCCCGAGAGGTAGTACTGCCACT
The DNA here is from genome assembly GCA_035652495.1 of Gemmatimonadaceae bacterium. Classification (GTDB taxonomy): domain Bacteria; phylum Gemmatimonadota; class Gemmatimonadetes; order Gemmatimonadales; family Gemmatimonadaceae; genus DASRDS01. The sequence continues at coordinate 11,127 of DASRDS010000189.1, read as the reverse complement.
CGTCGGCGTTCGGATGCCAGTGCATGGCACGCAATGCGCCGGGCTTGAGCGTCATGTACGCCCCGGTGAATGAGCGCGAGACCGGGAACTCGACCGATGACGCAATCCGAATCGTGCCGCCGGGAAACTCGCGTGGGGCCTGCGCGAGGAGCTGGTACTTGTGCGTTTCGCCGCCGACACGCTGCGTACCCGGCGGCGGATCCGCCGGCAGAGGCGCGGGCACGCGGCCCTGCGCGATATAGACCTCTTTCTTTGGAATGTTCGCGAACGTCGACGCCGGCGTCGCGAAGTTCTGCGCGAGCACGTTCTGCCCGGTCAGCCCCATCCAGTCCGTGATGCTGAACGTGCCGTACTCGGAGAAATGCCCGTTGTCGAAGATGAGGATGAAGTGCGTCTCCTCAGGCCCGAGCCCCTGCAGCGAGTGCCCATACCCGCGCGGGAAATACCAGATATCGCCGGGGCCGAGGTCGACGACTTCGTTGTGGCCGTCGGGATCGAACACGGTGATCCGACACCGTCCCCGATCCATGAACGCCCACTCGGCCGCGAGCGCATGCCAATGCAGCTCGCGCAACCCGCCGGGCTTGAGGTACATCGAGACGCCCGCGAGGCCCTCGGAGAGCGCGAACTCCTTCACCGTGGCTTCGCGCCCATAGCCGCCGGCCGCGATCTTCCCGACCTGGTTCTCGATCTTGTACGTGAACGGCGGAATCGGCTCCGCCGGCTCCGCCATGATCCGATCGGCCAGCGTGAGTCGTTGCTCACCGGGCAGGAACGCGCCAACTAAGCTCAAGCCCGCGGCCGCCGCAAAGTCCCGTCGCGAGACCGTCATTTGACCCCCAGGAGCTCGACATCGAACACGAGCGTCGAGTTCGGCGGGATCGGCCCCGATCCGCTGGCGCCGTATCCCAGATCCGGCGGAATCACGAGCAGGCGCCGACCACCGACCTTCATGCCCGCTACGCCCTCGTCCCAGCCTTTGATGACCTGACCCTGGCCGATCGTGAATCCAAAGGGCTGGCCCGCATCACGACTCGAGTCGAACTTCGTCCCGTCCGGCAACCAGCCCGTGTAATGCACCGAGGCCATCTGTCCCGGTTTCGCCACCGGGCCATCGCCGACTTTCGTGTCCTTGTACGCCAAGCCCGACGGCGTCTTCGTCATGGTCGCGACATCGACGCCAAGTTGCGGCGCGAAGGCCGGAGCCGATCCGGATGCCGGCGTGGACGCCGCTGGCGTCGATGCGGCAGGCGTCGAGGTATCGGCTTTTTTCTCACCGCCGCAGGCGGCGAGGCAGAGGACGAGCAAGAGAGTGAGGCGCATGGTCAGAGGATAAGGCCACGAGCGACGATCGGCCACACGGCCTCGACGCGGTCGTGGCGTACCGCGACGCACCAATCATAGAGATTCATGGTGGGGTCGCAATGTCCGGGAATGAGCCGAAGCTTCGTGCCCAGCGGAATCTCGCCATTGAGCACGCCATGCTCATCGGACACACGCGTATAAGCAATGTCCGGATAGTCCGCGACGAGCGGCATGCCTTCGTCGAACGACATGGCCTTGAGCCCCGCATCGACGACCGAATGTCCCCGCCCCGTCGAGCTCATGACCTGCGTGTACACGAAGAGGCTATTCAAAAAGTCCGGCCTCGGCGTGTTGCGGCCATAATCAGCGTCCATGAGCGCATAGGTCCCCGGTTGGACCTCCGTGTACACACCGCTCATAGACTCTAACGCATATGTGCCTGTTCCACTGCCCGTGATCGTCTCACACGACAAGCCGTCGCGCTCGAGCTGATCAACCGTGGCCTTGATCGCCGCGACGCCCTCGTCGATCGCCTGGCGCCGCTCGCCCTCGGTGCGCAGGTGCTGCGCGCGCCCCTGATAGCCCTGGAGCCCCGCGAAGCGCAGATGGCTGGCGCTCGCGACATGCCTCGCCAGTCGGGCCGCCGGCTCGCCCGGCAGCTGACCGCAGCGATTTCCACCAACGTCCACTTCGACGAGCACATCGAGTCTCACGCCGGCAATGACCGCGGCGGTATTGAGCACCGGCACGATCGACTCGTCATCGACACATGTCGAAATCGTCGCGCGCCGCGCCAACACCGCGAGGCGCTCGAGTTTTCGCGGCGCGATGATCTCGTTGCTGATGAGCACGTTGTTGACGCCCGCATTCACGAGCGCCTCGGCCTCGCTCACCTTCTGCGCGCACACGCCGACCGCGCCCTGCGCCATCTGTCTGAGCGCGATCTCGGCGCACTTGTGCGCCTTGGCGTGCGGGCGGAGCGCGACGCCGGCGCGCGTCGCGTACTCCGCCATTTTCCGAATGTTGTGGTCGAGGGCGTCCAGATCAACGATCAGAGCCGGTGTCTCGACCTCACTGAGGGAATCACCGACGGCGGCGTACGACTCGCGAACCATTGAGCGGCAAATTAGACGGATGCGGGTCGAAAACGAGGTAGAACGGCAGCTGCGGGGCGTTCGAGCTCGTCCACGTTGCCGGCAGCGGGATCGTGGTGTGGGGTGTCGGCGTACCGGACGTGGTCAGCTGCGACGAGGCGAACTCAAACAACTGACCGTCACTCGCGTCGACGACCCACAAGTTGTCGCTCGCATCGAATGCCATCCCGGTTGGATTCGACACGCCGATGATCACCGTCGGCGTCGGAGATCCCCCGGCGGACAGCTGGGACGGCGTGTATTTGAACACGTGCTGATTGCCGAAGGACGATACCCACAGGTTGCCGCTTCCGTCGAACGCCACTGCCCTGACCATCGTGTCCGGCAATACAATCGTGACCGCCGGCGCCCGATAGCCGCCTTGATTGAGTTGGGCTTGCGTGAAGCCCTGGAGCAGGTCGTTGCCAGGCTGCCGGCTGATGGCCCAAAGCGTTCCACTCGCATCGAACGCGAGCGCCCTGGTGTTGAAATTCGGATAGGGCGTGCTCTGGTAGTAGACCTCGAAGGTATTCGTGTTCCCCCCCGCCGCGAGATTGGCCGTCGGGATCTCGACGAGCCCGTTGTCATCGTCCAGCGTCCACAGGTTGCCCCCTGGATCGAATGCGGCACCAAACGGTTGGTAGTTGTACTTGGGCAAGAGCGTGTCGCCGGACGTCGGGCTCGAGAAACCGTTCGCGGCCTTGAACACATCGAACTTGCCAACGTTTTGGTCCAACATCCAAAACGTGCCATTGGCATCCACGGCCATGCCGTTCACGAACATGTCGCTGGGAATCGGCGTGGAGAACGCCATCGTTTGACTTCCGCCCACCGCCAACTGGGCGCTCGTGAAGTAGCCCCACGTGCCGCCGCCATTGTTGTAGTCCGGCATGATCACCCAGAGCGCGCCGGTCCCGGCTCGGGCATGGTACGTCACGGTCGATTGCGCGGTCGTATTCGCCATCACTTGCACGGGACTGCTCGCGACCGTTCCTTCCCACACCGTCCCCACAATCGCATCCGGCGTCTCGAACGGCGCCGCCGTCACGGCGTATGCGCCGGGTACGAGTCCCGTGAGTGTCGTCGTCTGCGTGATGGTCCGCACATAATTGGCCGGACCCGTGACGGTCACGGCGCCCAGCGCCGTCGGCGGCTCGGTGACCTGTACCTTGAGCGTGCCCATCGACTGGCACGAGGCGGCGACGTTCACGGTGTCCGTCTTGTTGTACGCGAGATTCCCGTACGCCGCCGCGGCCGGCGCGCTGCACTGGGCCGGCAGCCCTCCGGTGAGCGTGACCGTGCCGCCACCGACTGGCACATGGCTCACCGTGTAGGCGCCGTTGGCCGTCGTGGTCACGGCAGGCAGCGCGTTTGCGCCGGTCGGTGTCACGACCACGGACACTCCTGAGAGTGCACCACCCAAGCTGCTCGTCACCGTTCCGATCACCGAGCCGGTCGCGGTCGCGCATGGCACCGTCACGTTCGTCGTCACGGTCACGCCGTTCGTCAGGCCTGTGTAGCTCGCCGCACTGGGCGCCGTGCAGTAGCCCGGTACGTTGCCCACGGTCACCGTGCCGGCGCCGCTACCGATCGGCACGCCGCCAACGGTGTACACGCCGGACGAGTTGGTCGTCACCGCCGGCAATGCGCTCCCGCCCGTCGGCGTCACCACGACCTGTACGCCGGCGAGCACGGTGCCGCCCATGCTGCTCGTCACGGTCCCGGTCACGGCGCCGGCGTTCGCCGCACACGTGAGCGTGACTGACACGGTCACCGTGTCGCCGGATGCGAGTCCACTGTAACTCGTGCTCGCCGGTGACGAGCAGTTCGCCGGCACGTTCGTCAGAGCAATACTTCCGGTGCCATCGGCCAACGGTACGTTCCCAACCACGTATGCACCGCTGGCCGAGGTGAGCGCCGTGGCGAGGGCGGAGCCGCCATGCGGGGTGACGACGACGCCCACGTTCTGCAGCCCGCCGCCCATGCTGCTCGTGATCGTTCCGCGCAGCGTACCCACCAGCGGTGAGCAGATCACCGTGATATTGACGGTCACGGTGTCACTGCCGGTGAGCCCCGTGTACGCCGGCGTCGGCGCCGCGCAATTGGCGGGCAGCGACGACAGCGTCAGTGTCCCGTCGTCCGGCGTCGTCGGCACGCTCGCGGCGACGAACGCTCCGGAGGCCGACGTGATCACCGCGGCGAGCGCGGTACCGCCGTTCGGTGTGACGACTATGCTGACGCCGGCGAGTGACCCGCCGAGGCTACTCGTGACGGTGCCGACGATGGTGCCGGTCGCTGCGGGTCCGGTGCTGGTCGAGGACGAATGATGGCTACCGCACGACGCGAGAAGAACGAGCACAGCACACGAGAAGGCGCACTGCACAGCGGCACGTCGCAACGTTGCCTCGTAGTTGAGATTGGTCGGCGACGAACCTAAGGCCATATGGTCGAGAGCGCCAACGATATGTGAGGGAATACCCGACCATGCCGTTACGCGAATGTGCTAACGTGGATCATGAGCCAAAACGCAACGTTCGAGTTCGACACCCGCGTGTCGAGCGCCGTGAGCGCTCCATGGGGTCAGGTCCATCGGTATTGGCAGGCCGCGAACTATCTCACGGTCGGCCAGATCTACCTCAAGGACAATCCTCTCCTCCGAGAGTCACTCCGCCCGGAGCACATCAAGCCTCGGCTCCTCGGCCACTGGGGAACGTCACCGGGCCTGAGCTTCATCTACGCGCACGTGAATCGGCTCATCACGGAGCGCGATGTCAACGCGATCTATCTCGCCGGGCCGGGCCACGGCGGTCCGGCGATCGTCGCGAACGTGTATCTCGAGGGTACTTACTCCGAGATCTACCCCAGCATCACGCGCGACAGCGATGGGCTGCGCCGGTTATTCCGGCAGTTCTCGACACCCGGCGGGATTCCGAGCCATGTGAGTGTGCCGACACCCGGCTCGATCCACGAGGGCGGTGAGTTGGGCTATGTGCTGGCTCACGCGTATGGCGCGGCGTTCGATAACCCCGGCTTGCTGGTCGTCGCCGTCATCGGCGATGGCGAGGCGGAGACCGGGCCGCTCGCGGGCTCGTGGAAGAGCACTCGGTTTTTGAATCTGGACCGCGACGGGTGCGTTCTTCCGATACTTCATCTGAACGGGTACAAGATCAGCGGCCCCACCGTGTTGGGCCGCGCGCGAGATGAAGATTTACGTCGAATCCTGGAAGCGGAGGGTCACGAAGTTCATCTCGTGGAGGGTGACGACCCGATGCGGCTACATAGTGAGTTCGCATCGACATTGGATGCGTGTTACGCGAATCTCCGTAATCGACCGGCGATCATCCTACGCACGCCAAAAGGATGGACAGGCCCAAAAGAACTCGATGGTCGCCCTGTCGAAGGCACGTTCCGCGCGCATCAGGTGCCGTTGCCCGATGTGCGCACGAATCCCGAGCAGCTTCGCATGCTCGAGGATTGGATGCGGAGCTATCAGCCCGAGGCGCTGTTCGACGAGTCGGGCGCCTTGCATGCTGACCTGGCTGCACTCGCCCCCAAAGGTGACCGGCGCATGGGATCCAACCCGCATGCGAATGGCGGTCGCCTCGTGCAACCGCTCGATATTCCCGACTTTCGGAAGTACGCGATCGATGTGCCAACTCCCGCGACGGTTCGGCGCGAGTCGACCAGACAGATCGGCGCACTGACACGGGACATCTTCGTTCGCAACCCGCACACCTTCCGGTTGACCTGCCCGGACGAGACGAACTCGAACCGGCTCAACGCCGTGTTCGAAGTCGAAAATCGCTGCTTCGTCGGCCCGATCTTGGAGATCGACGACCATGTGAGCCCCACGGGTCGCGTCATGGAAGTCTTGAGCGAGCACCTGTGCGAAGGGTGGCTGGAAGGCTATCTGCTCACCGGCCGTCACGGTCTCTACGTGACATACGAGGCCTTCGCTATGGTCTCGGCCTCCATGACGGTCCAGCACACGAAATGGCTGGAAGCCGCGAATGATCTCGCATGGCGCGCTCCGGTCCCTTCGCTGAACATCTTGTTGACCTCGACCGCGTGGCGGAATGACCACAACGGGTTCAGCCACCAAGGGCCCGGGCTCATCGACGTGATGCTGTCGAAGCGCGGCACGGTGTCCCGCATTTACTTGCCGCCTGATGCCAACTGTCTGCTTTCGGTGGGAGATCACTGCTTCCGGTCGAAGAACTACGTCAACCTGATCGTGATCGACAAGCAGCCGCAGCTCCAATGGCTGCCGATGGACGCGGCCATCGCGCATTGCGAGAAAGGCGCCGGGATCTGGGAGTGGGCCTCGACCGACGGCGGCGGTGATCCGGATGTGATCTTGGGCTGCGCGGGTGATATCCCGACCTTGGAGACCATCGCCGCGGCCTGGTGGCTACGGAAATTGGCGCCGGAGCTGCGGGTGAGAGTCGTGAACGTCGTTGACCTGATGACGCTCTTCTCGCCCGATGAACATCCGCATGGCATGTCGGACGAGCAATTCGTGGGACTCTTTACCGCGGACAAGCCGGTCGTGTTTGCCTGGCACGGCTACCAGCGCGCCATCCATCAGGTCATTCACGGCCGCCCCCATGCCGGCCGGTTCCACGTCCGGGGATTCAACGAACAGGGGACGACGACTACGCCCTTCGACATGGTCGTGCTGAACGGCATGAGCCGCTACCACCTGGCGGCCGAGGCGATCCGTCGTACGTCACGCCTCGGCGACCGGGGGAGCGAGCTGATCGCGCGGTTCATCCAGATGACGAAGGACGCGATCCGGTACTCCTACGAGCACATGGAGGATGAACCGGACATCGCCAACTGGACCTGGACTTAGTTATTGCAGGTCGTACTGCGCGACCTGCTTGTTCTCGAGGTACTTGTCGAACCAGTTGATGATGTGATCGAGGCGCGCGACGCGATGCACGGGCTTGCCCGACCGGGACAGCTCGTGCGTCTCGCCGGGGAAGACCACCATGACGGCCGTCTTGTGCATCGCCTTGAGCGCCCGGAACATCGTGTAGCCGCCCGATCCTGACGGCGTGCGGCTGTCCGACTCGCCCTCGACGAGCATGAGCGGTGTCGTCACGTTGGCGATGTAGGTGATCGGCGACCGCTGGGCGTATTCCTGCGGATCCTCGAACGGTGCCTTTCGGAACCACGACGGCGTAAAGAGCGTGAAGTCCGCTGTATACCACCATGCCGCCCAGTCCGCGATCGACCGCTGGGATACCGCGGCCGCGAACCGGTGCGTTTGCGTGATCGTCCAGTTCGTCAGGAGTCCTCCGCCACTGCCGCCGGTCACACCCAGCCGCTTCTCGTCGATGTACCCGCGCTTGAGCAGCGTGTCGACGCCGACCATGAGATCCTTGTAGTCGTCGCCCGGATAGTGGTACTGGATGATGTTGCCGAAGCTCTCGCCATAGGTCGTGCTGCCGCGCGGGTTCGGGGCGAGCACAACGTAGCCTCTCGCCGCCATGACCTGGAACTCATGGAAGAACGTCTCGCCGTAGGCCGAGTGTGGTCCGCCGTGAATGTTCAGAATCAGCGGATACTTCTTGCTCGGCGAGAAATCAGGCGGCTTGACGACCCACGCTTCGATCGGCGTGCCGTCGAAACTCTTATACGTGATCCGCTCGGGCGTCGATAACGTGAGCTGATTGAAGAGCTCATCGTTGACGTGAGTCAGTTGCACCAGCGTTTTCGCGGTGGGATCGAGGGAGTACAGGTCACTGAGATGCGTGCCGTCGCTGATCGTAAGCGCGAAGCGGGACACATGGGGCGTCGCGCTGTAGGCGACGATATCATGAGCACCGGTCGTGACCGGCTCGACCGCCTTTGTGGCCACGTCGATCCGCATGATGTTCGAGCGTCCGTGCAGGGTCATCGCCGTGTACAGACTCTTGCCGTCGGGAGACCAGAGGAGCGGATTCCCGCCGCCGCCGCGGGGCGGATGATTGTCACCGCCGACCCCGCTTCCGACCTCGGCCTCGCCGCTCGTGAGCTTCGTGACCGTCTTCCCGTCCGTCGTCACGAACACGGCCGACTGCGTATAGGACTGACGCTTGGCGGGATTGACCCAGCCAGCGAACGCGTACGTCTTGCCATCGGGCGAGACCGCGACGTTCCGGACCGGGCCATCGATGTCGATAGTTTTCGCCATCGCGCCACCGGTCTTCGACACGGCGAACGCGTCGTCGTCCGGGTTGTCGTAGTACGATTCCTCGACGCGGTCCGACGTGAACAACAGCTGCGACCCGTCGCGGCTCCACTGCACGTCGTCCTCATCGAAGTTGCCGGACGTGACCTCGTGCGCTTTCGCGGGCGCATCCGCGCCCAGGTCGACATCGACGGTCCAGATGTGACCGTGCCGCGTGGGGTCGAGCCATCCGCGATCGTTGTCGCGATACACGGCCCGCGTGATCACATGGACATCGCTCTTGTCCTTGTCCGGCGGCGCCGTATCGCTCGCCAGCTGGGAGCTGCCGAACGCGATCGTCCGGCCGTCGGGCGACCAGACAGGACTTCCTGCCCCCTTAGTGAGATCCGTCAACTTGCGCGGCTCACCTCCCGTCAGTGACAGCAGGTAAATCTGCGCCGCGCCCGTGTCGGTCACGCTCCGAACAAACGCGATCGTCTTGCCGTCTGGCGACCACCGCGGCGCGGCGTCGCGCGGCCCCGAGGTCAGTCGCCGCGGCGCGCTCTTGCCATCCGTCGCCACGACCCAGAGGCTCGTCTCGTACTTGTCGTGCTTGTCCGCGACCTGCACGAGCGTGTACGCAGCTTCGTTGCCATCGGGCGAGATCCGTGGATCGGCGATCCACTTGAACTGATAGATGTCGGCCGAGGTGATCGGCCTGGGGCCTGACGGCGCGAATGCCGTGAGGAGCAGGACTAACGGTACGGAGAGTCGTCGCATGCCGCTACGATACTTATAGAGCGATCAATCATCCAGGGCGGGCATCGTGGCGAGGACCTCATCGGCCCTTGGGCGCGAGGCGGTGGGCTCGTCGCGCCGAATTTTTCCGTCCCGGAAGACGACCGTCCGGCGCGCGAACTGAGCGATATCGCTCTCGTGGGTAACCATCACGATCGTGAGGCCGCGATCGTTCAGGTCCTGGAAGATCTTCATGATCTCGACGGACGTGCGGCTGTCGAGATTCCCGGTCGGCTCGTCGGCCAGGAGGATCGATGGCTGATTGACCAGGGCCCGCGCGATCGCCACGCGCTGCTGCTGGCCGCCGGACATCTGGGACGGAAAATGGCCGGCACGGTCGGCGAGTCCGACCATCGCCAGCGCCGTGCTCGCCCGCTCGCGTCGTGCGGCCTTATCGAGGCCGGCATAGATCGTCGGCAGCTCGGCGTTCTCGAGGGCCGTGGTGCGCGCCAACAGGTTGAAGCCCTGGAAGACGAAGCCGAGCTTCTTATTCCGAATCCCGGCGAGCTGGCGTTTGTCGAATGTCGAGACATCGACGCCGTCCAGGATGTACCGGCCGCTGCTCGGCCGGTCCAGGCATCCCAGGATGTTCATGAGGCTCGACTTGCCGCTGCCGCTCGCTCCCATGATCGCCACGAACCCGCCGGATTCGATGCTGAGGCTCACGCCCCGCAGCGCGTGCACCCTCGATTCGCCGAGTTCGTAGTACTTGTGGACGTCATCGATCTGGATAACGCATGGCGCCGCGCTCATCTCCCGCGGGCTTGCCCCTGGCTCACGGGCGCTCCGGTGATGACGTCGTCGCCGATGCTCAGCGTCCCACCGATGACGGCGAGTGTCTCCGTGTGCGCGTGGTCGGTGATGCCGAGGGCGACGCGCACGGGCTCCAGCGAGTTGTCGGAGTGCAGCTTCCAGATCACGCCCTGCTCGGCATCGCTGGGCCGAGGCCGCCGTACGTTCGTGCTGTCGGATGACCGGGCGGGCGTGTCGCCGATGGGAGGCGTCGTGTCGGCGTCGTGGACCCCGTACTTCGCGTACAGCGCCCGGATCTGGTTCGCCGGTAACGACGGATGAAACCGGAGGGCGCTGTTCGGAATCTCGATCACGTTCGTGACCGAGGCGACCGGCACGGTCACGTAGGCGGTCATCCCCGGCAGGAGCTTCTGATCGGGGTTGTCCAGGTCGATGATCGCGTCGTAGGTCACCACGTTCTGCACGGTCGTCGCGTTCATGCGGATCTCGTTCACGACGCCCTTGAACGTCTCCTTTGGGAATGCGTCGACCTTGAAGGTCACGTCCTGATGCACGCGCACGCGTCCCACATCGGATTCGTCGGTCTTCGCGTAGAGCTGCATCTTCGAGAGATCCTGCGCGATTGTAAAGATCGTCGGCGCTTGCAGTGACGCGGCGACCGTCTGGCCGACATCGACGTTGCGCGCCACGACGACGCCCTCGACCGGCGACTTGATTACCGTGTAGTCCAAGTTCGTCTGCGCGACATTCACCGCGGCGACCGCCTGGGTGACCTGCGCTTTAGCCTGGTCGACCGCGGCTTTCGCCATCTCGTAGTTCGACTTGGACAGGACGAACGCTGACTGGGTGACGTAGTCCTTCTGCGCCAGCGGCCCGTTACGATCGTAGTCATCCTTGGCCTGCATCTCGTGCGCCTCGGCGGCCGTCACGTTCGCGCGTGCCGCCTCGAGCGCCGCCTGCGCCTGGTCCAGCGCTCCCTTG
>DASRDS010000188.1:0-3394 GCA_035652495.1 Gemmatimonadaceae bacterium | reverse complement strand
CGATCCTCGCCCCTCCGAATCCGCTGCGTGGCCTGACGGGCGGCGACGGCGAATACATCAAGAAGTTCGTCGGGGATATCGACGGGCCCGTGCTGCTCGTCGGCCATTCGTACGGCGGCTCGGTGATCACGGCGGCCGGCGCGGCCGAAAACGTGGTCGGACTGGTCTACATCTCCGGGTTCGCTCCCGACGAGGGCGAGAACCTGACAGACCTCCAGTCCAAGTTCCCGGCGCCGGCGATCATCCCGTACATCGTTGAGCACGAGCTGCCTGACGGAGCCAAAGAGTTCACGCTCGCACCGGAAGGCTTCCACGACACGTTCTGTGCGGACATCCCGGCCGACGACGCGGCGTTCTACGCGATCAGCCAGCGGCCTCTCGCGGGTATCGCGCTGACCGAAGCAGCGGGGACACCGGCGTGGCGGAGCCGCCCGGTCTGGGCGATCCTCGGGACCGAAGACAGATGTATCGACCCCGGCGTTCACCGCTTCAGCTACGAGCGGATGGGCGCCAAGGTGACCGAGATCGAAGGCGCTTCGCACGTAGTTATGGTCTCGCACCCGAACGAGGTCGCCGAAGTCGTCATGACCGCTGTTCACTCGGCGGCCATGCAGCCGGCCTGATCGCGCAACCATGAACGCCCGCGGCGCCGTCGTCGAGAGCGTCACACTTTCGCTCGCGTGCCTCGCCAGCTATTCGCTGGTCAGGTACGCGAGCGCACACTTCGACTCCCTCTCACACGCCGATGACCTGGTCGGCGGGCTCTGGGCTGTGATTGCGACGGCGTTCGTCTTTCGCACGACCGAAGGCGAGAGCATCACCGCCGTGAAGACACGCGTCGCGGCGACGGGCTTGAGCTTCGCGCTCTGCTTCGTCTTCCTGCTCTTCCTGCCCTCTCACCCGTGGGGCATGGCGTTGATGATCGCAGTGAGCACGCTCCTGCTGCTCGCGCTCGGACAATCCGATGACGTCGGCGTCTCCGCGATCACGATCGGCGCCGTGATGGTCATCGCGGCGCTTGGGCCACACGATCCCTGGAAGCAGCCGCTCATTGGCGCGGTGGCCACGGCCGTCGGAATCGCAATCGGCTTCGCGGCTTCCTGGTTCGCGAACGTAAAGCTCGTCAACGGCCTCCGTCGCGAGCCAAGCGTTACTGAAACGAGAGGACTTCGTTACCGCGTGTAGGGCGATAGCGCAGGCTCAACGTCAAGTCCCGCACGAGTCTCGCCGACCGTCTGCGCAGTTAGCGAGCGGGCAGCTCCCGAGCCCCCGCTTCTAGTTCTGGGTGGCGGAGACCGGATCGACAGCCAGCTCGGGATTCCGTTGCAGCCGCGCCGATCGCTTGATCCGCTCGAACGCATCGTGGACGATGCCGACGCAGTTGGACAGGTTCGACATCGTGATCCTGAGCTTCGCCGGCTTGGCTTGGTTGACGGCCGTCGGCGCCGCGCATCACTTGCCCGGCGCGTCGGTTCTTCACCGAAGCTGGCGCCGCGTCGAGCCGTATCTCGGGTCGTATGTGCGGAGCTCGCCCGGGACCTTCGTCTACGCGGGCGTCATCTTCGTGACGACGTGGGTGGCGGCCGGGCTGACCAGCACGCAGCGGAACGCGCTGCTTCGCACGCAGAGTACGAACCTCCACAACCTGCGTACCCATCCGGTCGACGTGCTCTTCCGGAGCGCCTTCTGGTCGGGCTCGACGGCCTATCTGCCGTTTCTGCTCTTGATCGCGATCGTTCTCGCGCCGGCGGAGGAATGGCTCGGTACGTTCCGGCTCGTCCTCGTCTTCGCGCTCGGTCACGTCGGGGCAACGCTGCTGACGGCGGTTGCGATCAGCCACGGCTTCTTCTCCTCGCCGAGCATGCACGGCCTCGCGCGCACGATCGACGTCGGAATCAGCTATGGCGCCTTCTGTGTCGCAGGCGTGCTCACCTACCGGCTGCCCAAGCGCTGGCGCCTGGCATACGCAGGCGCGCTGGTGCTCGCCTTCTCGCTCCTCGCCTTCCTCGTCAGCCGCACGTTCACCGATTTCGGTCATTTCACCAGTGTCTTCCTCGGCTTCGCCTCGTATCCGTTCACACGCGCATACACGGTTGCCGAACGAGCCCGCCGGCCGCTGTACCGTCCCTGGCGTGCGGGCTAGCACGACACCGTGCGCGAGCCGCAACCGGCCCCCTGGCACTGCACAATCGCCATCCCAGGTACGCAAGAGCGTTATCCGAGCGAGTGTTCGGCCGCACGCGTTGCCCCGAGCCGAACCCTGCCACTTCGTGACCTGGGGAAGCCGACGAGGAGGACCGATGATTGCGCGGATCTGGAGAGGAGCAGTCCGTAAGCAGGACGGCAATGCGTACGCCAGGTATATGCAGGACACAGGCGTCGCGGGATACACAAGCACGCCCGGAAACCGCGGGGTGTGGATGCTTCGCCGCGACGTCGGTGAGAAGACCGAGTTCTTGATGTTCACGCTCTGGGAATCGCTGGACGCGATCAAGGCATTCGCGGGCGAGGACTACGAAAGTGCGGTCTTCTATCCCGAGGACGATCGGTATCTCATCGAGCGCGAGCTGACCTCAAGTCACTACGTCCTCGACACGCATGCCTCGCCCGGCGCCGCGGCGGGACCGACTCCCATGAGACCGCTGCGCCAATGACCCCGGGGACGGACTCAGTTGGATCGGGAAGCGTCCGGCGGCTGACTCTCGATGCGGAAGACGGGGTGGTCGGGCGCGATCCGCGCGAGTTCTTCGGCGGGGGAGTCCGCCCCGACGCCGCCGAAGAACTGCCCGACCTCCCATTTCCAGCGGCGCAGGTACTCGCGGAGTATCGGCTCCTTCTCGACGTTCGCGACCTCGATCGCCCGGAACGGCTCGCTCCGCCGCCCGAGCAGCAAGTTCCCTTGACCGGCTGCGCGAAGGTTACGAACCCACTGCGTGTGCCCACGAGGCGCAACGAGGTAGCGATTCCCGTCGAACGCGAGCAGGTTGACCGGCGTCCGCCTGGGCTCTCCGCTCTTGCGACCGGGCACCTCGAGCACGCGCGACCCGGCGATGCTGATCCCGAGGCGGGTGAACGCGGCCACGCCGCGGTTGAAGATGTTGCGCGTGAACCAATCCGGCTTGCGGTAGTTCAGCCGGGTTGCCATCCCGCGCACCCTACCGCCCGGCGAGTCGGTGCCAAGACGCGTCGAGAGAGATGACCGTCGGCTGCGCCAGCGTTCTACCCGTTGCGCGTGGTCGTGTCGCTAACCGTATTGGATGTTATGAACCGTCATGATCATCGGCTCACCGGGATTCGCCCCGAGTTTGCTCATGATCGGTAGCAGCGTCTCGCCGAACTTCTCGAACTGCTCCATCGACTCCCAGACGTCGAACACGGAGACTTGCCCATCGAC
>DASRDS010000187.1:0-14099 GCA_035652495.1 Gemmatimonadaceae bacterium | reverse complement strand
TGGATGACGGCCTGGCCGAGGGCGTCATGCGTGCCCGCGATGTGCTACCCAAGATCGCGGACGAGTACAAGCGGCAGTACTACGCCGGCATTATCTGTGAGCGCCGGGCAAAGGCCCAGCTCAAGCGCGGCGGCCCGCGGTCACACGAGATCTCATCGGAATGGCTCCGTGACGCCATGCAGCACTACGAGCGGGCCGAGCGCGTGCGGCCGCCGGGCGATGATGGCGCGATCCTGCGCTGGAATACGTGCGCGCGGATTCTGGATCGCAACGAGCGGTTGCACCCGCCGGTCGTGCAGGACTACGAGCCGAGCCTGGAGTAGTAGAAACAGACGGATAAGCCGGGGTAGATCGGGGGATTCTGGCGGCTTCCGCGTCAGCAGTACAGATATATGACGCGTGGTCGCTGGTGAGGCCAATCCCTAGGTTGAACCGCTATGATACAACCCCTGCTCTTCCGCTGCGTCGCTGGCCCGGATCTGGGCAAGCGACTCGCCCTTGGTGACGGGTATGTGCGCGTCGGCCGGGCGGCCGAATGTAACATTCTCTCGGACGATCCCGAGGTCGCCGACCGCCACATCGTGTTGACGAGGGACGGCCAACGGGTGACGGTGGAAGCCGTCGCCAGTGCCGCCATCTACGTCGATGGGCAGCTGGTGCGCACGGCCACGCTGGCCGTTGGGCAACAGGTGCGCGTGGGGCGGTCGCTGTGGGAAGTGGCGACCGTCGAAGTCGCCCAGGTTCCGCAGAGCGGCATCTTCGGCAAAGTCCGCGCGCAGGTGGCGGCGGTCGCTGGCGTCGACAAGCTGCAGGGCTGGAGCGCCAGCGAGATGTTCTCCGACGTGTTCAAGAAGCGCACGGACGAAGAACAAGAGGAGTACTTCAACGTCGGCACGCGGACGACGACGCCCGCGCTCGAGGCGATTCAGGCTAAAGGGTGGCCTAAGCCCTGGGCTTTCGTGCGCTTTCTGCTTCTCTCATCCGCGGTGTTCGCGTTATTCGCCTGGGCGTGGCAGCGATTCAGCAATCCGTATCTCATCCCCGGCCTCATTTTGGTCGGGTCGTTCGCGATTCCGTGTTCCATCCTCGTGTTCTTTTTCGAGATGAACGTTGCACGGAACGTTTCGCTGTATCAGATCCTCAAGCTGCTGTTGCTTGGTGGGATTGTGTCACTGTGTGTGTCACTCCTGTTCTTTGAGTGGACATCGCTCGACAACTGGCTCGGGGCCATGAGCGCTGGCATCGTCGAGGAATCCGGCAAGGGACTGACCCTATTGCTCATCGTCCGTAAACGCCGGTATCCGTGGACGCTGAACGGGATGTTGTTCGGCGCAACGATTGGCACCGGCTTCGCGGTCTTCGAGACCTCCGGCTACGCCCTCACGAGTGGCCTAAACAGCGGGATGGACTCGCTGTTTCACACCATCTATGAGCGCGGGGCATTGAGCATACTGGGCGGACACGCCCTCTGGACGGCCTTGGTGGGCGGCGCGCTGTGGCGGGTGCGCGGCCAACGGGAGTTCAAGTGGGAAATGCTGCGGGACCCGCAATTTCTTCGGGTGCTCGCGCTATGCATGGCCCTGCATATGCTGTGGAACTCCCCGATTGAGCTGCCACTAGAACTCAAATTCATAGCCATCGGGTTTATCACCTGGATAGCCGTGCTCAGCTATATCCAGTTCGGCCTCGCCGAGATACGCCAAGCGCAGCGCGCTGGGGGCGCTACCGAGGCCATCGTGATACCCATCGAGTCCCGAGCCGGTTAGATCGCCCCGTGTTCTGGATCGCGCTCGCGGTAAACGTCGCGATCGCGGTAACCACGCGATACTTCCCGTTCGAAGACACCACCAACGATCTGGCGCGCTACGTCCTGCTCGATCGCGCGTGGTTCGCGCACGGCGTCGGCCTCCCCGCGACGATCATCGTCCGTGCACAACCCGGGCCGTACCTCGGGTTCGATGTCATTGGCGCCGTCATCGTGCATCTCTTCGGCCCCGACCTCGGCGTGCGCATCATCGCCGCGATCACGGTCGCCGCGATTCCGCTGGGATTCGCGCTGTTGCTGCGCGCGATCGGCGGTCAGGCACGGCGCTGGGCGATCGCCAGCGTTCCCTTCGGATTCGGGTTCTTCACGCACGCGGGATTCTTAAGCTACGTCGTCGGCCTGGGCGTGGGCTTCGCGTTTCTCGCCCTGTGGTGGCCGCGGCGGCGTGAGATCAGTGTCGCTGGCGCGCTCGGCCTGACACTGGGGATTGTCGTCTGTTACCTCATGCACCTGTCCGCGGTGCTGATGGTCCTGGCGGTCATCTGGGTCGACGCGCTCGTCGCGCGCGATCGGCGTCTCTGGCTCGTACTATGGCTCTCGGCGGCCGTCGGCGTGATGTATTTGTGGACGACGGTCGGCGCGCCGCCGCTCCCGCCTGAAAAGCCCGCGGGCTACGATCTCGGTGGGCTCTGGTGGAAGACCAAGAATATTTTGGCGCCGTTCTACGTTTACTCGGCCTGGCAAGCACTGCCAATGTTCGCAACGTACATTGGCGCGGCGACGCTCTACATTCGTGCGAATCCGATGCGAACGTGGCCAACGACACTTGGTCTGTCCGCGGCCGTGCTTTTTGGTCTGTACGTCTTCTTCCCGCAGATGGGCACGGGCGGCGGATACGTGGATCAGCGCTGGCTGATTCCCGCCTATCTGCTCGTGTTCTGTGCGGCCACGTCGACGAAGGGGCCGTCTGATCTAGGGCTCAAACTGCTGCTGGCCGGATCCATCGTGTCGAGCGTCATCCTGATGCCGACCATGCGGCGCATCGATCGCTATCTCGATGACTACTCGACCGTGCTCGATCGCCTCGAGCCCGGAAAGAGCGTGTTCCCGGTCGTAGCCGACGACCGGCGATTCGGCGGGCGAGTCATCCCGTACCGGCATTTCGCCTTCTGGTACACGATCAGGTCTCATGGGAACGTTCCATCGCTCTTCGACTACAGCGGCGACGGCATGGAGTCGAACTGGTTCATCCCATACTTCGACGATACGGCGCACCGCTACGCGCCACCGATCGGGTGGTTCGGTGGCGGAGGCGCGCTACGGCCGCTTAACTGGCAGCGCATCGTGGCCGAGAATGACTATGTGATCGTTGCCGGCCGAGACTCTGCCATGCGTGCAGAAATCGCCCGGCATGCGCGTTGCCTTACTGAGGTCGGCGAAATAGCACTCTGCAACCTCAGATAGGTTATCTTCTACATATGATTCGATACGTCGTGGCGACCGCCATAACCCTGGCGGCATTGACCGCTTTGCGGGGCGTACCGCATAGCTCGGCTTCGGGAGTAAAAGTCCCCGAGCCGGCAGTCGACGAGCCCATGGCCACCCATGCCGGACAGGAGAAGGCCGTCCTGGCGGGCGGGTGCTTCTGGGGCGTTCAAGCAGTCTTCGAGCATGTGAAAGGCGTGACGAAGGTCGTCTCGGGGTACGCGGGCGGCGAGGCCGCCACGGCCGCGTACGACATCGTCAGCACCGAGAAAACCGGCCACGCCGAGTCGGTCGAGATCACGTACGATCCGTCGCAGATCTCGTACGGCCAGCTGCTCAAGGTGTACTTCTCGGTGGCGCACGACCCGACGGAGCTCAATCGTCAGGGCCCGGACGTCGGCCCGAGCTACCGCTCGGCGATCTTCTTCTCGACGCCCGATCAGGAGCGCATCGCGAAGGCGTACATCGACCAGCTCGATCACGCGAAGGTGTTCCCGCACAAGATCGTGACGCAGGTGGTGTCGCTGCCGGCGTTCTATCCGGCCGAGTCGTACCATCAGGACTTCTTCGTGAAGAACCCGAACTACCCGTACATCGTCATCAACGACAAGCCCAAGGTCGCGAATCTGAAGTCCGAGTGGCCGTCGATGTACGTCGACTACGCCGGACATCCTTAACGTCGGTGCCTAGTCTCAAGACTCTGCTTTCGTCGTGCAGGGATCGATTGACCGCAGCTCAGCTCGAATAGTCTTCAGTGCGTGGCTCAGCTAATAAAGAAGTGGTTCTTAACCTACAAGCGACCGCGCATCAGTAAGGACATTGAGAGCGATCCGGGTCAACACCGGATCGCTCATGTACGCCCCCTCGTACAACTCGATCAGCTTGTCGACGCGCGCCCGGAGAGCCGGGCGCTGCCCCGGCCGGGCCGCTTCCGCCATAGCCGCACGCGAGCGGGCGAGTAAGTCCGCCGGCAACGTATCGCGGAACATCTCGTCAGTCGCCGATACGTGCAGCAGCATGTTGTACGCGACGTGCTCATCCTTCTGGATCAGCACGACCGGCAGCTCGTTCTGATACATCGTCTGGAGCCGGCCGCCGAAGTCGACGTCGGCGAAATGCTGGCCCTCGACGATGTGATGCAGATCCCACTGGCGTCGCGCTTCGATCTGACCGGTGCGCGCGAGAAACTTGAACAGCTCGGCCTTACGCGATTTCCCATCCGCGTAGGAGCTGACGAGCCGGCTCGAGTCGTTGCGTCGATGATGGGTGATGGCCCAAATGCCCGGGAACATCTCGAATGGGACGGCCTGTACACCCCGCAAATATTTCATTGGCAGCATGACCCAAATTTACTCTTGCTCCTCACCTGCCTTTCTCCTATACATAGGGCCATGGCGCTCGCGACCTGTTGTCCGATGATCCGACGATAGCACACGAGCCCACCCGCATGCACGCCCGCGAGTCGAGCTCGCGGGCGTTTTTTTTGCCCGTACCCGGAGATTTGAATGAAACGCCCTTCGATTGACGTCACGGCCGTCATCACGGCGCTCGTGGCCGCGCTGCTCATCCGCCTGGGTGTCGTGACACACGTCCCATGGTGAAGCCACCGCCCGGCATCCGGCTGCTGCCCGGCATCCTGCTGCTGCTCGCTATAGGATACGGCGGCAAGTTGCTCGAACACGCCATCGTGCCGCACGTCGAGTACGTGTTCTGGGCGATCGTGATCGGATTCTTGATCGCCAACACCATCGGGGTTCCCGAGATATTTCGTCCCGGCGTCGCGACGTATGAGTTGTGGTTGAAGACCGGCATCGTATTTCTGGGCGCGCGCTTCGTCATTGGCGACGTGCTCAAGCTCGGCGGCGTCAGCTTGGCGCTCGTCGCCGTCGAACTCGCCGTCGCTATCGCGTTCATGACGGCCCTCGGAAAGACGTTCGGTGTCAAACCGAAGTGCACCTCGCTCCTGGCCGTCGGCTCGGCCATCTGCGGCGTCAGTGCCATCATCGCGACGCAGGGTGCTATCGAGGCTGACGATGAGGACGCGTCGGTCGCGATCGCCGCGATCGTTGTGCTCGGCGCGATCGCGCTGGTCGCGTTTCCGCTCATCGGCCATTGGTTGCATTTGAGCGATCACGCGTATGGTCTCTGGGCCGGGCTCGCGGTCGATAATACCGCGGAGGCCACGGCGGCCGGTGCGCTCTACTCCGAAACGGCCGGGAAGATGGCCGTGCTGGCGAAGACAACGCGCAATGCCATGATCGGGTTCGTCGTGTTGGGATATGGCACGTATTGGGCTACCAAGGGTCAGGCTACGGCGATCACCAGCCGCGGACGATTTTTGTGGGAGAAATTTCCCAAATTCGTGCTTGGCTTTCTCCTGGTCTCCGTCTTGGCGACGGTAGGCTTCTTCGACAAGCCTCAACTGACGGCGATCGGCAATCTGTCCCGCTGGGCGTTCTTGCTGACTTTCGCCGGCGTGGGACTCAGGACCAATCTCCGGGAGTTCCGGGCGCTGGGATTGCGACCGTTTGCGGTCGGTGCGATTGGCGAGATCGCGATTGCGGCACTCACGCTCGGCCTGGTGACGGCCGCCGATCGCGCGTTCGGCCTATGACGCGAGGGTAAACCGTCGCATGGAGGCCGTCAGTCGGCTGGCGATCGCCGCGAGCCGATCGCTCGACTGGGCCACATGCCCCATCGATGCGGTCTGCTCCTCCGCCAGCGCGCTGACTTCCTGCGCGGTCGCGGCATTTTCCTCGGCCGACACGGCCACGGAAGTAACCTCGCGGGCCAGCGCGTCGGCATCGGAGCGCTGCACGCCGGCGGCCGTCGTGATGCTGGCGACGGCGCCGCGGTTCGCCTCGATGTCACGCACGATCGCCGCGAGCCCTTCTTGTGACGCGTCGATCACGACCTGCCCCTCGCGCACACGCTCTTCGACCGTGCCGATACTGCCGGCGGTGCGCATCGCGGCCGCGCTGAGCTCACCGGCGAGCCGGCGCACCGTCTCCAGGGCCCCCGCGCTCTGCGCCGCGAGTTGCTTCACATGCTCGGCCACGACCGCGAATCCGCGGCCGTTGTCCCCCGCCCTCGCCGCTTCGATCGCGGCGTTCAGGGCGAGGAGGTTGGTTTGGCGCGCAATGCCTTCGATCGTCTGCGTCACCTGATCGATCTCGGCCGCTTTGCTCGCCAGCTCGGTCACGATCGGGACCGCCTCGCGCGTGACGGTACTGATCGACGACATCGCGTCGCGCGCCGCCCGAGCCGCGGTCGCACTGGCGCCCGCCGACTGGCTGACGGTGCTCGCCAGAGCCGCCGCGATCTCGGCGTGCTTCGTGAGACCGGCGGCGCTGGTCGCCACGCGGCCCGCCGATGCGCTGGCCGTGCTGACACCGTTCGTCTGCTCGGCGGTCGACGAGGCGATCTGCTGCGCCGCCGACGCGACCCGCTCGGCCGACTGCACCATCTGGTCGGCTTCGGCCCGCAATGTCTTGGCCGTCGCCTCGACTTCGGCGGCGACCGTGGCCGTCTCGCCGAGCAAGGTGCGCAGCGTGTCGGTCATGTGACCGAACGCCGAGGCCAGCGCGCCGATCTCGTCGTTCGCCTGGTAGCCAAGCACGTGCGTCAGATCGCCGTTCGCGATCCGTTGCGCCGCGTCGCGGAGTCGTCCGAGACTCTGCAGCAGCCAGCTCACGAGCAAGACCAACACGATCGTCAGGCCGACGAACACGAAGACCCCGGCGCTGGCGCTCAACTCCACCGCGCGCGTGGCTTGATGATCGGTCGCCGCCAATCGCAGCTGCGCCAACGAGTCGAGTCGCGATAGCAGATGCGACAAGAGCTCGGTCGGCCCTTTGTCCTGGTCGCGCACCATCCGGTCGACCTGCGCCGCGTTGCGGTGCGCCTCGTACAACGCCAGCGCGGCGTCGTAGCGAACGTTCATACTGTCGTAGGCGGTGCCGAACTCGTTCGCTTCGTTCAGCGAAACGGAGTCGTGCAAGACCGTCGTCAAGAGGCCGCGCACCGTCGACAGGTGATCGCGCACCTCCTGGCCGCGGTCGCGGAATGTCTTGGTATAGTTGGCGCGGTCCGCCGAGTCCGTCCCGCGGAGCAACAGATTGCTCCACTCCTGCACCTGCATCTTCTCGGCGACTTCGATCTTCCGCGCCTCGGAACGCGCCTTCACTTCCTGCGTAAAGACCGCCGCATACGCACGCGTCACATGCCGGAGCTCCACCCATAGGACCGTGCTCACGATGACGCCCGCACAGAGGCTGGCGCCGAGCAGGAGGTAGAGTTTCGCGGCGATTGTAACGTTACGCGTCCTCATCTCATGTATGACAACTTGCGACTGCAAGGGTCACCTCTAAGATTCGACCCCCACCATGATCGCCTGGCCGCAAACGTACGATCCCTTCCACAACCGCGTCGTCTCGACGCTCGTCGCGGCCATCCCGATTGTCACCCTTCTCGGGGTGATCGCCATCGGCCGGGTGCGCGCGCATCGGGCCGCGTTGCTCGGGCTCTTCGCCGCTCTGATGGTGGCCATCCTGGCGCTGGGCATGCCTGTCGGCCTGGCCATCCGAGCGTCGCTTCTCGGCGTCGCCTACGGCCTCCTGCCGATCGGTTGGATCATCTTGAACGTGATCTTCCTGTACCGGCTGACGGAGGAACGCGGGCTGTTCGTGGTGCTCCAGCGCAGCCTCGGGCGTGTCACAACTGACCGACGACTCCAGCTCGTGCTGATCGCCTTCAGCTTCGGGGCCTTTTTCGAAGGCGCGGCGGGATTCGGGACGCCCGTGGCGGTCACGGGCGCCATCCTGATTGGCCTGGGCTTCCCGCCGCTCGAGGCCTCGGGGCTGTCGCTCCTGGCCAATACGGCACCCGTGGCGTTCGGTGCGCTGGGCACGCCGCTCATCGGGCTTCACACCGTCACCGACATCGATCTGCGGACCCTCTCGGCCATGGTGGGGCGGCAGCTGCCCTTCTTCTCGGTGCTGATCCCGTTCTGGCTGATCATCGCCTATGCGGGGTGGAAGAAGGCACTCGCGGTGTGGCCAGCATTGGTGGTGGCCGGGGTCGCGTTTGCCATTCCGCAATGGCTGATCTCGAACTACCACGGACCGTGGCTGGTCGACGTGGTGTCGGCCGTCATCTCTCTCGGCGCATTGTCGTTATTGCTGCGGGTTTGGCACCCGTCCGATACCACGCGCGAGGTGATTGAGCCCGAAGGCAACCGTTCCGCGGTCCTACGGGCATGGACCCCTTGGGTCATCTTGAGCGTCGTGGTCTTTCTCTGGGGCCTGCCGCAGGTCAAAGCGCTCCTGGACCACATCTCGGCGCCCAAGTTCCCGATCCCTGGCTTGGACGGTCTGATCGAACGAGTGCCCCCAGTAGTACCGAAGGCCAAGCCGGAAACGGCTGTATTCCTCTTGAACTGGCTATCGGCCAGCGGTACCGGGATTCTCGTCGCCGCGCTGATCGCCGGCGTGGTCATGGGATACCGGCCGGTCGAGATGGCGAAGGTCTATTGGCGATCGCTCGTGACCGTGCGCCTGTCGTTGATCACGATCGCCGCGATGCTCGGCATCGGCTATCTCACGCGGTACTCCGGGATGGATGCCATCCTCGGGCTCGCGTTCGCCAGCACCGGTATGTGGTACCCATTCTTCGGTACGTTCCTCGGCTGGCTGGGCGTCGCGCTGACCGGCTCCGACACCGCCTCCAACGTGCTATTCGGCAGCCTGCAGACGATCACGTCGCATCAACTGGGATTGAGTCCCACACTCATGGCCGCCGCGAACAGCTCCGGCGGCGTGATGGGCAAGATGATCGACATGCAGAGCATCGTCGTGGCCAGTACCACCACGAAGTGGTATGGCCACGAGTGGGCGATTCTGCGGTTTGTATTCCTACACAGTCTGGCGCTGGCCGGTCTGGTGGGGCTGTTGGTGACGCTCGAAGCCTATGTCGCGCCGTTCACCGCGCTTGTTCTCCACTGACCGCCGCACCTGATAGGTGACCGGCCGCCGGTGATCGGCGAGGCGGCTCGGCGCATGGCGCGCCGCGCGCGACTTGAACATGGCCCGCCATCCCATTGCCTGCTTGTGCATGGCCGTCTGCGTGTTCACCAACTCCCCATAGAAATCAGCGAGTGGCATCCGCGTCGCCATCACGGCGTGCCGGGCATCGTAGAGGCGATAATCCGCTGAGGTGATGCGCGGATCTCCGGGCGCCGGTGTCTTGACGGTGAGGTGGACGGTCGCGGGGGCCGAGGCGGCCCACGTCCGCGCGCGCGCGAAGTCGGCGCGATCCCATGAGGGATCCGTCACGAGCTCGACCGTGCTCTTCAGCCCGAATCGATTCGCGATCTC
This sequence comes from Gemmatimonadaceae bacterium, assembly GCA_035652495.1. GTDB lineage: Bacteria > Gemmatimonadota > Gemmatimonadetes > Gemmatimonadales > Gemmatimonadaceae > DASRDS01. The sequence continues at coordinate 4,475 of DASRDS010000187.1, read as the reverse complement.
GAGCGCGCGATTCGTGAGGGCGCGCGGTTCATCCTCGAGTGACGCGAGGCGAAGGAAAATCGAGGACAATCCGATATCGACCCACCGATCGAAGACGTCCTCGTTACTCAACATGATCTCGGCGCGCGTCCCGGCCGCGAAATTCAACCGCAGCCGGCGAAGCTCGATCTCTTCGGCGACCGCCATCATGTGATCGGTATAAGCGAACGCCACGTCATCGAACAAGAAGACGTTGGGCTCGCGAATGTCCAAGAGCTCATTCGCGACGACCTCGGCTGACGCCAACCGTCGCCCGCGCGACAGCTCGATGCTCGCGCACGGGGTGAGGTCGCCAATGAAATAGCGGTTCCGGTGCCGCGTCAGGTCGCGGGCGGGACGGATTTTGGAGATGTCATTGACGTCAGCCGCGCGCATCGTGCGCGTCGGCGTTTCCAGCAGTCCGGGAGTGGCGACCTCGCCTTCCCCGATCACCACCGCGTCGATCGCCCCGTCGGCGTGCACTCGGATCTCGTCCGCAACGAGAGAAACCGCCTGTCCCCCGATAAAGACGAATGCGTCCGGCAGGCGCCGTTTTACCAGCTTCGCCAGGTCAACGGCCTCAGGGACGCTCGCCAGCCATTCCAGGGCCAGTCCGACAGCGTCGGGTTTGAACTTTCGCAGTGCCTTCTTGAACTCCCTGACCGGGGAGACCTGAAGGTCCACGAATTGGACGACGTGGCCGTGCTGACAGAGCGATTGCGCCACGCATTCGAGCCCGAGCGGTTCCAGACGGAGATACGGCTCGGCGTATCTCAGAGAACTGGGATGCACCAAGAGAACGTTCATGGCCGCGCAATACGCTAGCTTTGTGCCGTTCCGCACCGAGCTCTACGATGAATCGTCTATCTAGATCATGAAGCGATATCTGATCCTAGCCGTAGTGGGCGCCGGCGTTCTTGGGCTGGCGCTCAAAGCCACTCGAGCCGCGATCGAGCGCGGCGAGCATATGCCGAACTTGGTCGTCGCCGCCGCGGGCGCCGTGGCGGCGGCGTTCATCATTGGCCTGAACGCAGGGCGCGGAGCGGGTCGATCGTGATGGCGCGTCGCGCGGGCAAGAGGCAGGCGACCAACGTCACCAACACAATGCCCGCCAGCACGCCGCCGTAGGTTGCGACGTCAGTCGGCCCGACGCCGAACAGCAAGCCACTCAGCCCGCGTGTCACTCCGACCGAAATAGCGAGGCCGGCCGCGAGACCAGCGCCGACCAACATCATGCCTTGGCGCAGGACCATCGCTAGCACCGACCTCCGCCCCGCACCAAGAGCAAGGCGAATGCCAAGCTCCTGGGTACGCTCGGCAATCGTGAATGCCATCACGCCGCCAAGGCCAGCGGCCGTCAGGAGCAGCGCGACGAGCGCGAGGCCGAAACTCAAGACCGTCGTGAGCTGGGGTGACGCGAGTGTGGTCGTGCGGAGCGCTTCGAGCGTCTGGACCTCCGAGACCGGCGTCAGCGGATCGACACCGTGGGCCGCGTCTCGAATCTGGTCGGCGGTGGTCCCAAATGATCCAGCGCTGCGCATCAGCACGCGGATGGACGTCTGCGGCGAGCGTTCGAACGGCACGTACACGACGGGACCGATGTCACTGGTGAGATCGTGCTGCCGGACATCCCGGACGACGCCGACGACGGTAAACCAGTTTTTCCCGGAGTCGGCCGATATGCGTTGACCCAGCGGATCGCCGCGCCAGAACGAGCGGGCGGCGCTTTGGTTCACGACGACGACCTGCTGATCCCGATCGGCGTCGTTGAACGCTCGACCGCCGAGGACCGGTGTGCCGATGGCCTTGAAGTAATCGCCGCCGACGGTGATGAACTCGGCCTGCACCTGGCGCTCAGCAGTCGTTAACGGAAACCGTCCGGCTGGTTGTCCATCGAGCGGTAGCGCGCCCGCGATGCCGACCGCTATCACCCCAGGCGCTGACCGGAGACTACGCACCAAATTCTCGCCCGCGCGCTGTTGCGACAACGTGTCCGCGTACTTGGTCCAGTTGAATGACGCGAGCGCGGTCGTGACGTGGGACGCGTCATACCCCGGGTCCACGCGTCGCAAGTTGACGAGCGTGCGGGCGAGCAGCCCCGCCCCGACCAGCAGGACAAACGCGATAGCGACCTGACACATGACGAGCGTCGCGCGGAGTCGGCCGCGGCCCGTGCCCGGCGAGGTCGCGCCACCGTCGCGCAATATGTCGGAGAGACTGCGGCGCGCGGGCAAGACCGGCACGGCGCCGAACAGCAGGCCCGTGACGACGGAAATACCCAGCGTGAACAGCAGCACGACGCCGTCGATCCGGATGCCATTCGTGTTCGGCGTGTAGCGGCTCGCGAAGTCGCGCAGGAGCCCGAGCCCGGCCCAGGCGAGGATCAGGCCCACCACGCCGCCGATCACCGCCAGCATCGTGCTCTCGGTCATGAGCTCGCGCAGGAGTCGTGTGCGGTCGGCGCCCAGCGCGACGCGCATGGCGAACTCCCGTGTGCGGCGGAGTTGTCGAGCGAGCGTCAGGTTCGCGACGTTCGCCCCAGAGACCGCCAGCAGAAAGACGGTCATCGCGAGCAGCGCGAGGAACGTCGGACGGCCATCGCGAGTCAGTGCTTCGCGCAGGCCCATGAGTCGGACCGACAGTCCCAGTTCCGGCGGGTAGAACGCGTGATACTCGCTGTGCTCACGTTCGGACATTGCCTGGAGGTCCGCCGCGGCGCTCGCTGGCGTGACGCCGGGTTTGAGTCGAGCGACCATGGCGACCATGCGCATGCCGCGATTGTTCATCATCGCCGGCGCGGACAAGAACGGGCAGCTGCCGTTCGGGATGTAGATGTCGTTGGCGTTCGGAAATTTCGGCAGCGGCGGCAGCACACCGATGATGGTGTGCACCTTATCGTTCATCGTGAAGGTCTGGCCGACGACCTTGGGGTCGGCGGCGAAGTGATCGCGCCAGAACTCGTAGCTCAGGAGCACGATCGCCGGCTCACCGATCGCATCTTCGCCCGAGCGAAACGATCGACCGACCATCGGGCGGACGCCGAGGTCGTCGAAGAATCCGGACGACGTGACGCCGCTCGTGACACGGAGCGGATCCCCATGGCCGTACATCGTGAACGTCATCGTATGGTATACGTCGACGCCGGCGAACGCGTGCGTCTGGGTGCGATAGTCCTGGGCCTCGAGCATCGAGAAGCCGTAGTCCGGTTGGCCGAGGCGCAACGCGGTTTGTTGCACGAGCACCATCCGGTCGCCGTTGCGATACGGCATCGCGCGGAGCAGCACGCCATTGATCACGCTGAAGATCGCCGTGTTGGCGCCGATGCCGAGCGATAGCGTGAAGATCACGAGCGCGCTGTAGGCTTTATTCCTCCGGAGCGTGCGCGGGATCTTCATCGCGAGCTCGGATCGACGACCGGATACTCCGTGCGCTTCGACCAGTCTTGGAAGGAGCCATCGTACAGCCGGACCGGATAGCCGACTTGGTCGGCCGCGAATATCACCGCGGTGGCACGCATCCCGATGTGGCAGTACGCCAGGATCGTATCACCCGGCGTCGCGCCGACGGCACGGAACAGCGCCTTGATCTCGGCGGGTGACTTGAGCTTCCCCGTCGTGTCGAACATGACCTCGAACGGCAGGCTTTGGGCCGACGGTATATGGCCGCGGCGCGCCTCGCTCTGTTGGCGACCGTCATAGAACTCGCGATTTCGCGCATCGACGACGACGATGCCGGGTTTGTTCAGATGCGATGCCACCCACGCCGCGTCGACGACGAGCGATGCTTGCGGAGTCGCCGTGATATGCCCGGACGCCGGGTGTGGTACCGCATCAGTCAGTGGTCGTTTCTCGGCGCTCCACGCGCCAAGGCCACCATCGAGCAGCGCGGCATGCGCGCCCAGGCCCGCGACGCGCAGCGTGAATACCGTTCGGGTGGCTGACGTCACTGCACGATCGTCCGCGGCGTAGACGATGATGGTCGAGTGATCGTCGATGCCGTACGACTCGAGTCGCGCTCGCAGCACCTCTGGGGGCAACATCTCCACCATGAGCGACGCGGTGTCCGTTGATGGCCACGGATTGACGGATAGCTGCGTGAGGTCGGTGTGGACGGCGCCCGGAATATGCTGGCCGTACGTATCCGGTCGACCGACATGGAGAATGACCAGATGAGGATCGGCCAGGTGCGCGGCGAGCCACGCGGTCGTGACTAATTTTGGGAGTAGCAGCATGGTTCACACTAATCACGATCCGCCAGGATTTCTGTGCGGAATTTGTGTTCAGTGAGCAAACGATTAGTGGGCGAACCGGTAGCCTATCGTCCACACCGTGATGATGTGACGAGGCGATGCCGGGTCATCCTCCAACTTCCGTCGCAGCTCCGCGATGTGCGAGTCGACCGTGCGCGACAATACTTGCTCGTCGTATCCCCAGACCTCGCGCAACAGCTCCGCACGA
>DASRDS010000186.1:0-31093 GCA_035652495.1 Gemmatimonadaceae bacterium | reverse complement strand
CGCCGCATGCTCGGCGTCCACGAGCAGCGTATTGCGCGAGTCATAAACGGAGGCGACGGCGATATTCGACGCGACGGTCGCGACCACCTCGGACTCGTCGCCCGCGATCGTCACGATCGGCAGCTGCCCCGGCGCGCTCTCGGTCACGAGTCCGAGGTACAAGAGCCGATACTCGGCCGAGGTCGCGTCGATGAGCGAGGAGAGCGCGCGGTCGGTCGAGCGCCGCATCCGCTCGGGGTTCGGCCGAGCCGGGGAGATCACGGCGAGGACTCTCGCCCCCGTCATACGCTCGGCCTCGCCGCGATCGGCGACGCGCGGTTGTCGGACCTCGATGCCGAAGGTTACGGCGAAGCCCACGGACGCGCCGAGCACGAGGGCCGCGGCCAACAGTGCGATGGGCGGGGCGCTGATGTTCGCCAGCTCGCGCGCACGTTCGGCGCGCTGGTCGAGTATGCCGGATTGCTTGCGCGCGCTGGCCAAGGCGATCTCGGCGGCCGAGTCGACCGCCTGCAGCGAATCCAGTTTGTGATGCGCTCGCAGGGTCTCGGCCGCGACCGTCGGCGCCGAGGGAATCGAGCCGCCGAGCGCGGCGAGCTGATCGCGGAGCGTCGCGCGTTTCGCCTCGGCCACGTTGAGCAGCGATCGCCCGATCGCATTCATGCGCGCCGTGAGCGCGACGAAGATCGGATCGACGCCGCCGCTGCTCGATGACCCGAACGCCTCGCGCGCGCGAATGATGTCGTCGAGCGAATCCCCCAGCACTTTGACTCGGGGCTCGCCGCGCAAGGCGCGAGCGGCCGCCACGGCGCGATACGATGCGGGTAACGGCGACAGCTCGGCGTGCTGCGTCACGCGTGTCAGCTCGGCGATGCCGGCCGCGAGCGAATCACGCCGCGCGGCGAGCGCGGGCGGTAGTGTGTCGGCGGCGGCGATGCGTAACGCGCGTGTGCGGGAGTGGCCGAGCGCGGAGTCGGCCGCGTTGACGCCAGCTTTGGCCAGGTCGGCGCGACGGATGAGCAGCAACGTGTCCGGATAGTCTTCCGGACGCGGCGTGAGCACGCGCGCCGAGCGACTCGCTTGGCGCGGGATGAACACGAGCGTCACGAGAGCGGTCAGGAAGACCGCGACGCTCACGCCTCCGATACGCAGCGGGCGGCGGAGCGCGTTCCGCGCCCGCGCCGCCAGCCACGCCGGACGCACTATTGGACCGTGACGACTCCCTTCATACCGAGCGCCAGGTGCGGCGTGCAGTAGAAGTGGTAGGCCCCAGCCTTGAGACCCGCAAACGAGACCGTGTACGAATCATTCGCGTTGATGAGCAGCGGACCCGTGAGCGGCGACGTCGTGTTCGGCATGTTCGCGCCCAACTGTGCCGCCGTGCCGGCCGGAATGCTGTCAGCCGAGAACGTCACGTTGTGCGGTCCGCCTGTCACGTTCGTGAACTTGATGCCATCGCCAACCTTCACCGTGATGTTGGCGGGATCGAAGCGATAGCCCTGGGCATCGCCGATCATCTTCACTTCGACGGTCTTGCCCGTGATCGGGGCAGCCGCCGCGGCACCCGCGGTCGCCGCGCCGCCAGCAGCTGGCGCAGGCGTCGCCGCCGGAGCGGCCGCCGCCGTCGTATCGGGCTTGGCCGCGCCGTTCGCCGCTTGCTTGTCACCGCCGCCGCACGCCGCGAGCGCCGCAACGCTCGCCGCGAGCACCAGCTTGTTTCTCAGCATGTTAAAAAGCCTCCGAAATCGTTCACTTATTTGCCCACATATAGCGCTTGTGAAGTTATTCACAAACGACTAGTTTTGCCAGTTGAGCATGCAAACCCTGCACCGGCACCATCATCACGCTCAGCATAGCCACGGCCCGACGGGTCGAGGCGTTCTGGTGCGTGAGTGGATGATGGGCTAGCGCAGCCCCACACTCTCAACCTGAGCAGCCGCGGCCCGTCCACAAGGACGGGCTTTTTTTTATGCTCCGAATCGCTTTGCCCAACAAGGGTCGATTGGCCGACGAAGCGCGCGCGCTCTTCGCCGAAGCGGGCCTTGGCGTCCGCGCCCTCGGTGATCGCGCGCTGACGGCCTCGCTTGGTGGCGAGTTCCAGGCGCTGTTCGTGCGCGCGCAGGATGTCGCCGAGTTCGTGGCGGATGGCGCGGCTGACGCTGGCGTTACTGGATGGGATCTGGTCGCCGAGTCTGATCGCGAGCTCGTGACGCTACTGGATCTCGAGTTCGGGCGATGCCGTCTGGTGGTGGCATCGCACGAGGACAGCGGCATTACAGCGCTCGATCAGATCGACCGTCATCGCGTCGCCACCGTCTTTCCGCGGCTCACGCGAACCTACTTCGACTCACTCGGCAAGTCGGTCTCGGTCGTTCCCGTTTCCGGCGCCGCCGAGGTCGCGCCGCATCTCGGCATCGCCGATGTCATCGTCGACTTGGTCTCCACGGGCTCCACGCTCAAGACCAACGGGCTTCGCGAACTAGGAACGGTTCTCGAATCCACCGCGCGGTTGATCGCGCCGGCTCGGAGCGCTGGCCTTGATGACCTCGTGACGGCATTGGATTCCGTCGTGCGCGGGCGTGGCAAGCGCTATCTCATGGCCAACGTCCCACGCACCGTGCTGGAACGTGTGACCGCGGTATTGCCCGGCCTCAACGGACCGACGGTCACGAACATTCTGAACGGCCACGATATGGTGGCCGTGCATGCGGTCGTTCCCGCCGACGGCATCTATCGCACGATCGCCGCGCTCAAGGGGCTCGGCGCCGAAGGCATTCTTGTTACGCGCATCGAGAGGCTTCTCCCATGAACGTCGCGGACATTATTGCTCGCGTACAACGAGAAGGTGATTGTGCTCTCTTCGCGCTGGCGCGCGAATTCGATGACGTGACGCTCGACACGCTCGAAGTCCCCGTTGGGGCGGCCGTCCCGGAAGCGTTACACAATGCCATGTCGCGAGCGATCAAAAACTTGCGGACGGCACACGAAGCATTCGCGCCGAAAGCGGTCGAAGTTGAAACAGAACCGGGAATCATCGTGGGTCGAAGGCCGGATCCGCTATCCCGTGTCGGCGTGTATGCGCCTGGAGGACGCGCCACGTATCCGAGTAGCCTGCTCATGGGCGCGATTCCCGCGAAAGTTGCCGGGGTGCGGGAGGTGATTGTGTGTTCACCAAAACCGTCGCCTGCACTCCTGGCCGCGGCCGAGATGGCGGGTGTCGACCGAGTCTTCGCGGTTGGCGGAGCGGGCGCCATTGCGGCGATGGCCTACGGTACGGAAACGATCCCGCGTGTCGACAAGATCGTGGGCCCGGGCAACGCGTACGTCGCCGAGGCCAAGCTCCAACTCGCTGGCGTCGTCGCGAGCGAAGCGCCGGCGGGCCCCAGCGAGTTGCTAGTGATCGCCGACGAGACGGCCGATCCCGCGATCATCGCGCGCGAGATGGCGGCGCAGGCCGAGCATGATCCACGCGCGCGGGTGGCCGTCGTCATCGTCGGCCGGGATGTGGCGACGATCGACGACGCGATCGCGTACGCGAACGAGTGGGCTCCGGAGCACTTGCTGCTCGCGGTCGCCGAGCCTGAGTCGGTTTTCGCCCGCATCCGCAACGCCGGCGCGGTCTTCCTCGGCGAGTCGAGCTCCGTGACGTTCGGCGACTATCTGACCGGCGGGAATCATGTGCTGCCCACCGGCGGTTGGGCGCGATCGTATTCCGGGCTGTCGACGCAGGACTTCGTTCGGTGGACGAGTTATACGAGAGTCGATCGCGCGGCGGCCGCGCGACTGGCCGAGGACACGGCGGTGTTCGCTGAGGCCGAAGGGCTACGCGCGCATGCGGTGGCCGCGTTGGCGTGGAAGGGCGTATGAGGCGCGCGTATCGCGACGTCGAGCTGTACGTCAACGAGCGACCGCCTTGCGCGATCGATCTCAGTGACAACACGAATCTGTGGGGCATGCCGCCGGCCGCATCCGCCGCGGCCGCCGTGGCCGCCGGCGCCGCCACTCGATATCCGGGTGTCTACGCTCGCGAGCTCAAGGCGGCGATCGCGTCGTACATCGGCGTGACGCCCGACATGGTCGTCACGGGGTGCGGCTCGGACGACGTGCTCGACTCGGCGCTCCGCGCGTTGGGCGAGCCAGGCGAGCGCGTCGCGCATGCGACGCCGACGTTTCCGATGGCGGCGACGTTTGCGCGTATGAATGCGCTTCTGCCAGTCGCTATCCCGCTGACGGCCGAGTGGGATGTCGATCCGGGCGCGTTCCTGGCCGCCGGCGCAGGTGTGACGTATCTGTGCTCGCCGAATAATCCCAACGGGCAGTCGCTTTCACGCGCGTCCATCGAGTCGATCGTCGAGCGATCGAGCGGCTACGTCATCCTCGACGAGGCTTACGCCGAGTTCGCGGATCGATCGGACGTCGACCTGCTGGCGCGATCCGAACGGCTCATCATCACGCGCACGATGTCGAAGGCATTCGGGTTGGCCGGGCTTCGCGTGGGCTACGCGGTCGGCGCGCCTGATGTCATCGCCGAAATCGAGAAGTCTCGGGGGCCGTATAAAGTGAATCGTGTGGCCGAGCGAGCGGCGATTGCGGCGCTTACTGAGGATCGGGAGTGGGTGAGCGAGCATATCGCGCTCGTGCGCGAGAACAGGGAGCGATTGCGGTGTGAGATCGCGACGCTCGACAGCGATGCGAACTTTGTGTTTGTGCCCATGGCCAACGGGTCAGACGTCGCGCGGCGGCTGCGCGCGAACGGTATAGCGGTGCGACCGTTCGACAGCGGGATCCGCATTACCATCGGGCCGTGGGATCTCATGCAAGCGTGCATCGATGCGATTGGCGATCTTTGATTACGGCGCCGGCAACTTGCACTCGCTGAACAAGGCGCTGCAGGCGCCGGGCGTCATCGTCTCGGTCGAGACCGATCCGCTCCGGCTGCTCTCCGCTGATGCCATGATTTTGCCTGGCGTCGGCGCCTTCGGCGCAGCCGCCGCACGGCTCGCGCCGGCTCGCGCCGAGATTGCTGCCGCTCTCTCGGCCGGCTTGCCTTGCCTCGGGATTTGTCTCGGTCTGCAGCTGCTTTTTGAAAGCAGTGAGGAAAGCCCAGGCGCACCCGGACTCGGCATCATTTCCGGACAGGTGAGGCGGCTACGCGCTTCGCGCGTGCCGCATATTGGCTGGAATACCGTGGATTGGGGCCAGCGAGGTGCACCGAGCGTCGCCTACTTCGCACACAGCTATGCGTGCAGGCCGCACGATGAAGCCGTGGTGACCGCCTGGACAGTAGAAGGCGAAGACCGGTTCCCCTCGGCCGTACGATGGCGTAACGTCGTAGGTGTCCAGTTCCACCCGGAAAAAAGCTCGGCGCCCGGCGTCTGCTTCCTCCAAGATTTCCTAGGAGCTGTATGATCGTGATTCCCGCAGTTGATCTCCGCGGTGGCGCTTGCGTCCAACTCGTCGGCGGTTCCTACGACGATGAGCGTGTACGCCTAGGCGATCCGGGTGCCGTAGCCAGAGGCTGGGAGGAAGCGGGGTTTCATCACTTACATGTGGTGGACCTCGATGCCGCCACCGGCCGAGGCTCGAACGTTGGCCTGGTTCGCGAGATCCTGACGACCTCGGATGCCCAGGTTCAAGTGGGCGGTGGCGTTCGCGAAGGCGACCGGATCGAGGAGCTTCTGGCAGACGGCGCGACCCGTGTGATCGTCGGCACGCGCGCGCTCGAGGATGCGGCGTGGCTGGATGAGATGACGTCGCGCTTCCCGGACGAGCTGGTCGTCGCGGCCGATGTGTTTGACCGCCGCATCGTGACGCGCGGATGGAGCCGCTCGCTGCCGGTCGACGTGCTCGACGCGATCGAGGAGCTGAACTCGCTGCCGCTGGCCGGCCTGCTCGTGACGGCCGTGCATCGAGAGGGTCAGCTTCGCGGCGCGGATTTGCCGCTCATGGAGGATGTGGCCGAGGCGGCCGCGTTCCCCGTATACGCGGCGGGCGGGATCGCGCACTTGGGCGATGTCCGGGCGCTCGCGGATCGCGGGGTGACGGCCGCGATTGTGGGTATGGCCCTGTACACCGGCGCGATCGACCCGCGCGCCGCGGCCGCGGAGTTCGGGGAATGACGACGGTTACGCGCGAGACCAAAGAGACGCGCATCCAGATCCGGGTCGAGCTCGCGCGCGATCCGCGAGCGCCGGAATCGAGTATCGTCACGGGTGAGCCGTTCCTGGATCACATGCTCACGACGTTCGCGCGTTATGCCGGACTCGATCTGAACGTCACGGCCGCCGGTGATTTGCGGCATCATTTGATCGAAGACGTCGGGATCACGATTGGTCAGGCCATTGCTTTGCTGACCCCATCGGGCGCGGCACGGTATGGCGAGCGGACCATTCCCATGGACGACGCGCTCGTGCACGTCGCGCTCGACGTCGGCGGTCGGCCGTTTTATCGCGGCAAGTTGCCGAGCAGCCTGTACAATCACTGGATGCGATCGTTCGCGACCAACGCACGTACGACGCTCCACGTCCGCGTGCTGCGAGGCCACGACCGGCATCACATCGTCGAAGCGGCATTCAAGGCCCTTGGACTATCTCTGGCTCAAGCGCTCGTCGACACCGGCGGTGTCATGAGCACGAAGTGATAAGCGCAACATGATGCGTCGTATCGTCGTGTGTCTGGATGTCGACGGCGGCCGTGTCGTCAAAGGTGTGCAGTTTCAATCCCTGCGCGATATTGGCGATCCGGCTGAGCTGGCCGCGCGCTATGAATCCGAAGGCGCCGATGAAATTGTGTTTCTCGACATCTCGGCCAGCGCCGAGGGTCGGGCTACGTTGCTCGACACCGCCCGTCGCACGGCCGAGCAGCTATTTGTGCCCCTGACGATTGGCGGCGGGATCCGCTCGGTCGAGGATATCGCGCGAACACTGAGGTCGGGCGCCGACAAAGTCAGTATTAATACGGCGGCGGTGTTGAACCCTGGATTGTTGACCGAGGCGGCCGAGCAATTTGGCTCCCAGTGCGTGGTCGCCAGCATCGACGCAAAAGATGGCTATGTCTACACTCATGGCGGTCGCGCCAAGACGTCGCTCAACGCCATCGAGTGGGCGCGGACATGTGTCGAACATGGAGCCGGAGAAATTTTGCTGACGTCCATAGACCGTGATGGCGCGCGGACAGGCTACGATCGCGAATTGACGAACGCCGTGGCGCAAGCCGTCACCGTGCCGGTCGTGGCCTCGGGCGGAGCGGGCACGCCGGAGGATGTCGCGGCGGTGCTCGAGGATGCCGACGCCGCGCTCGTCGCCGGCATTGTACACGACCACGTCACCACGATCGCCGACATTAAAGCCGCGGTCACCCGCGCGGGAATCCCATGCCGTCCGTAAACCTGCTCCACGCCGTGATCGAGCTCGCGCAAGTCGTCGGCGACACGGCGATGGAATACTTCGGCTACCCGAAGCTCGTCGTCGAAACGAAGAGTGACGGCTCCCCGGTGACGATCGCCGACCGCACCGCCGAGCAACGCGCGCGCGAGTGGCTCGCGCAGCGCTTCCCACAGGATGGCATTGTCGGCGAAGAATTCGGGGTCGAGCGCCCGCAGGCCGTGCGCCGCTGGCTGATCGACCCGATCGACGGCACGAAGTCCTTTATTCGCGGCGTTCCACTCTGGGCGACACTCGTCGCCATCGTCGAAGGCGACACGGTCCTGGCCGGCGCCGTCAACTGCGCCGCGGCCGGCGAGATGGTCGGCGCCGCGATCGGCGAAGGCGCCTGGTGGAACGGGGCGCGCTGCTCCGTCTCGAAGATCGCCACGATCGAGGACGCGACGGTCGTCACCTCGGACGATCGCTTTCCCAGGCGCTCCGATCGTCGCGCGCGCTGGGACGCGATGGCCGACACCGCGAACGTCGCGCGGACGTGGGGCGATGGGTTCGGCTATGTCATGGTCGCGACCGGGCGCGCCGAGATCATGTGCGATGAGATGTTCGCCGCGTGGGATGCCGCGGCGCCGTATGCCATCGTCACCGAGGCCGGTGGGTTGTTCACGACATGGACCGGCAAGGCGACCGCGTTCGGTGGCGAAGCGATCGCCACGAACATGTCGATTGCTCCCGCCGCTCGCGCCGCGTTGTTCGACCTATGATAACTGTCGTCACTCAGGACGCGACTACGGGCCGCGTGCTCATGGTGGCTGGCGCCGACGAAGAAGCGATGGAGCGCACGAAGGCCACTGGCGAGATGCACTATACGTCCCGCAAACGGGGCCTATGGCACAAAGGCGCGACCAGCGGCAACCGCCAACGCGTCGTCTCACTGACACCGGATTGCGACGGCGATGCCATCCTCGCGCGGGTCGACCCTTTGGGGCCCGCCTGCCACACCGGCGCGATCTCTTGCTTCGACGCTCCGCCGCCCGATGCGCTCTCGGCGCTCGACGCTACTATTGCCTCCCGCGCCGCCCAAGCGCCCGAAGGGAGTTATACGCGGCGTCTGCTCGATGACCGCAATCTGCGTTTGAAGAAACTCGGCGAAGAAGCCGCCGAGCTGGCGGTCGCGTGCGCGGATAACAACGCCGAGCGCGCCGTCGAGGAGGCGGCCGACTTACTCTACCACTCCCTCGTTGCGCTGCGCGCGCTCGGTGTCGGGCTGGACGACGTCCGTCGCGCTATTGAACGGCGTAAATGACGAATGGCGCCGTCACCACGCGGCCACCGCGCTTGACCTGCACCCAGACGAGGTAGCGGCCCGGTTTCGGGAACGCATAGGGGAACGATACGGTATCGCTTGGCGCACCCATCTGCATGGGCTGCTGCGCGCCGTGCTCCAAGACCATCTGCGCCGCCGATGAGATCGTGCCCATGGGATGCAGGTGGATGAACACGCTGCCGTCGTCGCGCGCGACTACGGCGTGGCCCGCCATCCCCATGTACAGCTGAATCCCCGGCACCACGAACCGCAGCCCCGCGGGCCCGCCGACCTTTACGGTGTCCGAACCGAGCTTCCGAATGGTCGACCCGTCCGCTCCCGGCGCGGCGAGCGAAAACGCGTCGTCCGAGTCACTCGGCACATACGCATGCGCCGCATTGCCGAGATCGATGCTGCCGACGAGCGTGTGGTCAAAGCCACTCTGATGCACGATATCCGCGAACACGCGATATCGGCCCGCGGGCAGAGGCGGGACGTTCGTGACAAATGCGTCCGTATCTCCCGTCGTCGGATGCAGATGCGCAAACGCAAAGCCTGTATCCGCGACGAGAAAGAGATGCATGATCTTCCCATGATCGGGAATGAGCGGCGACCACTGCGTACTCTGTCGCTGCTGCAGGTAGTTGGCATCATGACGCTCGAGCCACGCGCTATCCGTGATCGTCAGTCGCAGCTGATCCGCTTCGTTCACTTCGTTCACTGATACGATGGTCGTGAACGGCCGATACAACCGCGCCTGAAACTCGGCGTCGGTGCTGTTCCACCACGTCCACCCACCAAATAGCATGAGCGCGACGAAGATGCCGGTACCCGCCATCGCGAACCGTGCTCGGCGAACATGCGCCGGGTCAGGAGCCTGTCCCGGCTCGAGCGTGGACTCCCTCACGGCTGCGCCACCGATCGACATGGCGCCGATGAAGAGGAAGATGCCGATCGCGCCGAGGATGAACCCGAGTCCGCGATAGAGCGGCAACCGTCGCGTGGCTACGGCGACCACCGGAATGACGGCAGTCCCGGAGCCTTTGCTGCCATGCACGCCGACGGTAACGCTGTTGGAGCCGCCAACCATGACCCACAGCTTGCCGACGAACGTCGAGGAGTCTCCCGCGGCACGAGCGGCGTCCTCAGGCGGCGGGGCGGCCGCGGTTGCATCGTAGCGGTTGACGAAGAGCGTGACGCGGTCAGGCGCGACACCGTTGACGTGCACGGTCACGTCGGCGACGCCCGGCACAACCGTCGGCACGCGCACAATGACGAGGACCTGGTATGGCCCCGCATTGCCCTCGTAGTACACATCGGGACTTCCGACATGCGCTGAACACAGGGCTACTACTAAGGCGAGCCCGATGGCGCGGGCGAGCCTCGCGATCATCGGCGCAACCGTGCCATCCCCTCGCCCCACCAGAGACCCACCCGCGCCGAGACGGTGGCGAGGACGATGGAGATCAGGAGTCCGCTCACCGGGAACTCGGCCGCCTTCCCACGGTGATGCGGGGTCCAGTACTCGTACCGCCAGGGCCCGAGCCGCGTGGTATAGTCCCACTGATCCGACGCGAATACGAAGTTGCGCGCGGCCGGCGACAGCAGGAACTCGGACCAGAACCAATGCACGGCCAGCATGAGCATGACGAACGCCACGCCGATCACGACCGAGAGCATCCAATCGTTCGTGTACCGCTTCAGGATGAGATCGATCGCGAACGCCGGCACGATCAAGATCAGCGGGAAAAACGGCGGCACCATGTGCGTCACGGGATTGTAGATCGGCGCCAACTTCGGCGTCGCCGGAAAGCTCTCCAAAGTCCACATCATGACCAACGACAGCACCATGTAGATGGCCGCGGTCGTGGTCGCGGGCCAACGCAGTCGGCCGGCTCGCCCGAACGCGACGAGGAACACCGGCAGCACGGCGCCGGTCACTTTGTAGAAAACTTCGGAATGCATGGTGTTCGGCGCCGACGCGTACTCCATGATCGCCGTCGCCGCCATCGTGACGATGAGCCCACCCGACGCCGCGTACACCAGCGCATACGGCCGTGCCTCGGCCCCGGTGGCCCGATTCTGCGCGGCGACCGCCATGAGGATCGCGCCCGTCTGAATCGCCACCATGCCCCACAAGAGCACCATGTGGGGCGGACTCACGATCTGCACATCGAGCCCGTACGCGTTATGCCACCAGTCGTCGAATGGGGCCGAGGTGATCATGAGCAGGGTGCCCCAGATGCATACCCAGGCGCCGAGGGGGCCGCTGAAGCCCCAGAACTTCACGGTCGACGCCTTGTCGGCCGGGGTACCGAAGAACGTCGTCTTGAGCACCAGCCACCCACAGGTCAGTCCGGTGAGCGAGGCGCCGAGCTGTTCTTCCAGGTGGGGCAGGGTCCAGAACGTGTCGCGGCCGACCGTTCGGTGCCAGGAGATGTCCCAGATCAGTCCCGTGACAATGAACGCCGAGGACAGCATCACGGCGGCCAATGTTATGGTCAGATCGGAGACGGCCGATCTGGTTTTGACCGCCGGAGCGGCCTGGGAAATAAGGGTCGCCATAGGTTCAACGTTGCGCGAGAGGGCTTTAGTCCGCCAGACTCATACGCATGCTCGTGCGTAATGTTTCCGACACGGCGCGTTGGGTAGCCATGTATCGCGCACTGGAGACCGAGCGGCCGGACGCAATATTCCGCGATCCGTTCGCGCGCCGGCTCGCCGGAGACCGCGGCGCCGAAATTCTCGAGAAAATGCCGCGGGGCAAGGCCACGGCCTGGCCCATGGTGGTCCGGACGGCCGTGTTCGACGAGCTGATCCTACGGGCGATCTCCCGCGACGGCGTGGACACGATCCTAAACCTGGCCGCCGGCCTGGACGCCAGGCCCTATCGCCTGGCGCTCCCGCCGACGCTGCGGTGGATCGATGTCGATCTGCCGGAGATCCTGGCGTACAAGCAGGAGATCATGGCCAGCGAGCGCCCCAACTGTAAGCTCGAGACCGTGCCGCTCGACTTGGTCGATATCCCGAAGCGTCGGGCATTCTTCGAGCAGATCAACAACGAAGGCCGACATGTGATGGTCGTGTCCGAGGGCCTCCTTGTCTACCTGGCGCCGGGCGACGTGCGAACGCTCGCGATCGATCTCCGCTCCGAGCGGACGTTCGAGTGGTGGCTGTTCGACCTGGCGTCGGTCGGCGTGCTCGAGTATGCCCAGAAGAGCTGGCAGAAGTCGATGGGCGGCGGGACCATGATGCAGTTCGCCCCCCGCGAAGGTGTTCAGTTCTTCACGTCACTCGGCTGGTGGCTTTCGGAGTTCCGCCTGACAATGAAAGACGCGCGACGGCTGCATCGCGAGATGCCGTTGGCGTGGCTTTTCCGCCCGCTCATGGCGCTCGAGATGCGGAAGCCGCAGGAGAAGTCGAAGTGGCGGACCGGAACGGTCCTGCTTCAGAATCCCGTGACCGCCGTGCGCGAAAGCCGAGTCGTGTCGCCGACGTAGGCGAACGCGATGTCGTGCATGTACTTCCTGGTCACGCGCTGCACGTCCTGCGGGGTCACCGCCCGCAACTCCGCCACAAACCGCTCCCCCGCCCGATAATCACCGCGATACAGCTCGGCCCGGGCCAAGAAATTGGCCTGGTCCGCGTTGGTCTCGTTGTCGAGGAAGTACTCGGTGATGAACTGCTGCACGAGGCGCTGAAGCGCGTACGGGTCCACCTGGGCCCGGCCCAGGTGCGACACCTCGCTGCGCATGATGGCGAGCACCGTGTCCGGCGAGCCGGTGGTCACATAGAGTCCGCCACCAGCCAGCGCACGTTCGACGAACGGCGCATTGACCGCATAGGACAGGTTGCGCTGATCGCGCACTTCGGAGAACAGCCGGCCTGACAGCACGGCCGTCGCGACGCGGAGCGCCTGATAGTCCGGACTGGTCGCCGGCGGGCCCTCGTAATAGCCCAGGATGTAGTTCGTCGGCAGGTCGCGCCTGACGGTCACGAGCGATGCCGGGTGCGGCATCGGCGGGTTCGGCAACGTCCACTTGTAGGTGCCAAGTGGCAGGTTCGCTAACGTGCGCGCGATGAGCTTTTCGACGCGCGAACGCTGGACATCGCCGACGACGACGATGAGCATGCGCGACCGCACCATCTGCGTCGTCTGAAACTGCACGAGCTGCCGCTTCGTGATCGAGGCTATCGATTTTTCGTTCCCTCCGATCGCTCGCGAATACGGATGGCCGGCATACGCCGCGCTGTCGGCCAGATACTCGACGAGGTCATCTGGGCTATCGCGCCGTTGCTTCACGGTCGACAGATACTCTTGCCGCACCATGTCCACGTCCGCCGCATCGATGGTCGGGTACATGAGTCGATCGGCCAGCACGACGAACGTCGAGTCGAACGTCTCCGGCGTCGCTCGCACGCCGATCGACGTCCAATCGAACGTCGGGTCTACGACGATCGAGGTGCCGAGTCGCGCCATGACGTGCCGCATGATGGCGCGCGGGAAGTGTTTGGTGCCGCGCTCGGACAGATCGAGTAAGAACGGCTCGATGCCCGCGTCTTCATCCGTCTCTTCTCGCGTTCCGCCGAGCAGATACACGTCGGCGGTCGCTATGCCCGCCGACGTCGAACGTCGGAGAATTACCGGAATGCCCGAGGCCACGAATTTTGTCGTGGTCGAATCGGCCGCGGTCAGCGTGAGTGCCAGGAGGAGATGGATCATTGAGCGGGCCGCAAGTCGGCGTCGGTGAGATGGATCGATTGGCGGTCTTGCGGAGAAATCAACACCCCGATGACGTGGGGTTTCGCGACGATGTATTTCCGAGTGTAATCCGCCAAGTCCGTGGTGGTACGCTCGGCCATATTGTCGACGTATCCCATGTAATAATCGAGACTGGCCACCGACCACCAAAACCCGATGACGTGCGTGTAGCCGGAGGTGCGCTCGCGCCCAAATGCCGACGACACGGTTCGCTGAGCCTTCACTTCGGTCAATTCCTCACTGGTGACGTACCCGGGATCCGCGAAATGCGAGATCTCGTCCTCGAGCGCCGCCAGCGCCGGCTTCAACTTCTCGGCGGTCGTCTGCCCGCTGATCGTAATCGGCCCGACGTGGTTCAGCGTGTAGTAATTGACCAGAATCCCGCGGTCGACCGAGATCGCCTCCCAGAGGCCGCTCTCGATCAGCCGCTTCTGCAGGCGCGATCCAGGCTGATTCATGACGTCGGAGAACACGTCGGCCGCATACGTCGCATTCGGATCGGCGCCGACGCTCGGTCCCTGCCACTGGAGCAACACCGTAACGGCACTGACGGGCGCTTCCGAGATCACCGCTTGGTTCCCCTCGAGCGGCGGAATCGGCGGCACCGGATCCGTGCTGAACGGATCGGCCCCGCGCTTCCACCCGCGGAACACGGTGTCCGCGAGCGCCAGTGCGCGCGCCGGGTTCACATCACCCGTGATCAAGAGCGCCGAGTTGTTCGGCACGTAGTAGCGCCGCTGGATCTCGCGCATCTGATCCGGCGTCACCTTCTTGATGACGTCGCGGTCCCCGATCACGTTCTTTCGGCTGAAGTTGTCGGGATACAGCTTCTTGGCCATGGCCTGATCGAGGCCGAAGAACGGACTCGCTTCCTGCCGGTCATACTCGCCGAGCACGACTTCTTTCTCGCGCGCGAGCTCCTCCGGCAGGAACAGCGGTCCCTCGACCGCGGAGGCCATGAGCTTCATGCCGGCGGTGACGCTGTCGGACGGGAGCGTGACGTAGTAGTTGACCCGCTCTTCCGTCGTCGTCCCATTGAACACCGCGCCCAGTTCGGCCGCGCGATCGACGAACGCGCCCGGATCCCGGTACGTCTCGTTTGCCTTGAAGAACATGTGCTCGTACATGTGCGCGAGCCCGGCGTAGGGCGGCGTCTGCGTGAACGAGCCGTTGCGCACATCGATTTCGATCGTCGCCAGCGGCACGCCATGGTTCTCGACGACGATCACTTCGAGGCCGTTCTCCAGCACCTCGCGCTTGATCGTTTTCTCGAGCTCCGCGCGCTGCGCGCCGAGGGGCGCGGCTATCAACGCTATGGCGGCCCACGCCCGCCACGGGCATTTTGCTCTTCGCATGGTGAATCAAGACGCACTAGAGGAATTAGCGTCCCGACTGGACGCCGAGCGGCTGCGGCGGGACATTGCGTTAGCCCCCTACACCACGTTCCGTATCGGAGGTCCCGCCGACCTCTTCTACGATGCCACGACGGCCGACGATCTCGCAAATGCGGTGCTCGCGGCCCGCGCCACGGGCGTACCCTACTTCGTTCTCGGGCTCGGCGCCAACATCCTCATCGGCGATCGGGGTGTTCGGGGGCTCGTCATCCGCAACGTGGCGGAGCGGCATCGGTTCAGCGAGGAGGGGCTGCTCTGGACCGAAAGCGGCGCCATCCTCGGGCGGCTCATTCCCGAGGCCGTCGCGCTTGGCTGGTCGGGGATCGAGCATTACGTCGGCATTCCGACGACTGTTGGCGGCGCGATCTGGCAGAATCTGCACTTTTTGTCGCCCGCGCCCGAGCGCGAGCGCACCATGTTCATCGAGGAAGTTTTCGTCTCAGCAGAGTTACTCACTGTGGACGGTTCTCGTTGTATCGCCGATCGGTCCATGATGCAGTTCGGCTATGACACCAGCCTCCTGCATCACCATAAGCACACGGTACTCTCGGCCACCTTCCAGCTCACGCGCGGCGACGTGGCGGCTATGCACAAGATTCTGCAGGAGAATCTGAGCTGGCGCGGCGGCAAGCATCCGTGGCTCGAGTATCACCCGAGCGCCGGATCGGTTTTCCAGAAAATCGAGGGCGTCGGCGCTGGACGTTTGATCGAGCAGGCTGGGCTCAAGGGGTTTCGCATAGGGGACGCTCAAATTTCCCATATTCATGCGAACATCATGGTCAACTTGGGCCATGCAACGGCGCGTGACGTCCGGGCTTTGATCGCTACCGCCCAAGATGCCGTCGAGAAACAGTCAGGATATCGTCTCCAGCCTGAAATCGGCTTTATTGGGGAATTCTAGATCGAGCTCCCGAAGATGATGAGCGCGCTCCAGCCCGGATGAGGCCCACCACCATTGAGGGCCCGAGCCGCGCCGACGCCGAGGGCGCCGCCGAAGGCGCGTACCAGGAAATCCACTGACGTGCGAAACCCGCCGCTGGGTTGCGAAGCGCTCGTACCGACATAGGCTGTGTCGTTCTGCGGGTTGACCCGGGGACCCAAGCCGAACAATGCCGCGCGAGCGGCCGCGGTACTGGCGTCAGCCCAACCGGACCGCACTCCGACCGCCAGCTCGGGCGCGATAGCGGGTAGGAAGAAGCGCTTGAGCCGCAGCGGAGCGCGTAGCCAAGGCAGCTGGTAGCCGACTTCAGTCTGCAGGACCGCAGCCTGGTCGCCACCAAACTGCTTGTAGTCGTACGCAGTAAGCCCTTCCAACGTCCCAATTTGAAACAGCTGCTGCGGCGGTATCGTATGTCCCGATACGATGCCCCCGTCAGCCCGCGCCGTCAGCACGAACGGCCCGGCGAACTGTCGGCCAACGAGCCGCGCCTCGACCCGCTGCCACCCGATGTCGCCGCCGGCCCACTCGTAATGCAGCTGCGCCCCAATCCCGGGCCGCACGAACACGAGGTCGACGTCCGGATGAAAATCGACCGTCACCGCGACCCGCTCGTACGACCCGTTCTCGACCCCTCGGTTCGGCCTGAACAGCGAGTCGGGCATGAACGTGTTCGGAAAAATCGGCGGACGCCGGAGCCGCGCGATGTCGTAGCGATCGTCGCCGGGCCCCACGTCCACGCGCGCGACGACCTCGCGCTCCGGCCCAAAGGTTCGCGTGGCCGATGCCGTGAGCGATCGCCGGTCGACGTAGTCGTACTCGTCCTGAGTAAACAGCGCCTCGATCGTCGGATCGGACGTAAATGCCGTCTTGAAGACGTTCGTGTTGTCGAGACTCCGCGCCGCGCGCAGCCCGAGCGTCCAAGGACCGTGCGTCCAGGTCAGCCCGGCCGCGCCGCGGAATGTCGCCTCGGTCCACGCGTAGCCAAGATTGGCCCGAGCCACGAGGCCGGGCGCGGCATCGCGAAATCGCAGCTCGCCGCCCAAGCCCGTGTACGCGCCCTCGACCCGATCGAAGTGAAAGAAGTCGCTGAACTTGTTGTACGAGAGGCCGACGGTCGGCTTCCCGGTCAGCCGCCACGAGGCCGGCGCGAGATCGGTGAAGTCGGTGGTACTCATGCCCGCGGTCATCGTACCCAGCGGCGCGTCCCAGTCGTTGTAGCGCGACAAACTGTCGGTCGGCGCGAACGTCACCGTGTGCGGCACGCGCCGCAACGTGTCGGACCGGATCACGGTGTCGTTGACCGCGTAGTTCGACCATTGCGACACGACACGCAGCGCCGTCCTCGCATCGCCGGTGAACGGCGATTTAACCTGGCCCTCGATCCGCTGGTTGATCGGCAACCAATATTGCCCGTCGACCTCGCCGTTCTGGAGATCGACCGCGAAGAACGTCTGGATCATCGGAGCGGCAAGCGGGCTCCGGTTCAGCAAATTGAACGAGCCGCGCATGCGGACGATCTGGTAGCGCGTGCCGTCGAGAAAGATGTCGCCGCGAAAGAGGCCCATCGGCTGCCCCTGGCGACCGCCCTCCAATCGCGGCTCGACATGGATACGGATCACCGGCACCTGCCGCCCGCCCGGCAAACGCAGGGTGACGACCGTGTCGCCGCCCGAGAACGTGTACGCGCTGTCGCGATCGGGAGCGAACGGATGGGCGACTATGAAGGCCCCGTTGGATCGACGGTTGGGCCGACCGTCACGGCGAGCGGCCGCACCCGTGTCCTCGCCAAACATGACATTGATGCGGTTGCCGTACAGCACCGGCACCGTCCACGCCCGGCGCATGAATCCCAGCATCGAGAAGGTGAGCGTCGACATCTGCGCGCGATAGCCGACGACATGCTGGTCGTACGTGCCGTCCCGCAGCCAGTGCGCGTCGCTCGCGACTTGCTCGATCTGTGTGGCGCTCTCCGTGCCGCTCGCGCGCTTGAGCACGACCGTGATTTCGCTCTCGATATGCGCCCGGTACGATGCCAACCTCTCGGGCACGACGCGATTGTGCACCGCGGCCGAATCGACCAACGCTTTGAGCGACGAGTCTGGAGTTTGTAAGAGCAGTGCGAGGATCAAGAGCATGGCACTACAATCAATACTGGCATGGCTACCCGAACAGATAAATACTGGGAACTGAGCCGGTCACCGCGATACAGCCTGCTGTTCGCGGTCCCGTTGCTCTTCGTCTATGAGCTCCTGGTCCTGGCGCTGTCGCACGGTACCGGCGGCGGCGTTCGGAATGGAGCCGATGTCCTGTTACAGCAGGCGGTCTACGCGATCGCGGGACGTTACGAACCTATTGTGTTCGGGATCCTCGTCCTCGGGATCGGCGCCTGGCTGGTCGTACGCGATTCCCGCGCCCATCGCGGCCCGATCCGCCGTGGAATCTTCTTGGGCATGCTGGCCGAGGCGATCGTGCTCGCGGCGGCCTTCGGCACCGTCGTCGGATTCATCACGGCGAACCTGCTGCATCTCACGGGCTATCTTGCGATTCCGGGCGGCGGCGGCGGCGCGATGCAGCATTCGAGTCTGGCCACGCGCGTGATGCTTTCCCTCGGCGCGGGGATCTACGAGGAGCTGTTGTTCCGCGTCATTATCGCCGGCACGCTAGACGCGATCGCGCAGCGCGTCCTCGGCTGGGGACGCTGGGTGTCCGGAATCTTCGCGGTCATCATCTCGGCCACCGTCTTCTCAGCGGCGCACTACATCGGGCCGTACGGCGACCCGCTGCAGTTACAATCGTTCGTCTACCGCTTGATCGGCGGCATGGTCTTCAGCGCATTGTATCTGACGCGGGGATTCGGGATCACCGCGTGGACCCACGCCCTCTACGACTTGCTCGTGCTGGCGTTGTAGGGCAGCGCGCAGGGCTGATCGTAGGGCAGCGTCACCGACAACCGCAGCGTATCACCCGGCGCGAACGCGAACCGGATCTGCTCGGCGCGGCAGAACGGATTGACGGCGTGGAACGAACCGTCTTCGCCGGCCTGAATCCACGACGCGGGAATCACGTTGCGCGAGGCATCCGCGTACGCCGCGAGCTTGCCGGAGAGATCCGAGAACGGCGCGGGATCATGAACGTCGCACACGTACGTCGCGACCGAATCACCCGGCGAGAACCGGCAGTCACCGCTCGCCGTCAGCCGCAGATGCGCGTCGTAGAACGCCGTCCGATCTGACCCGTTTGGCGTCGAGTCCATGATGACGCTCCAGTAATCGGACCGGTTGTCGGCACTGCTCAGCAACTCGCCCAACCCATCCGCGAAAGTCTTTTTCACGTTGCGGCGAGTGACATCCATCTTGTCCTCGATGACACCCGCGGCTTCCTCGGCCACCGCCGCCACTTTGTGGCGCACGCGCTTGACCGCGGTGACGGCCGCCGATGGTTGCGCCGGCGCCAGCACGACCGGCTGGGAGCGGGGCGCGTCATGCCGTTCGTCGCCACAAGCGACGACCAGTGCGATCAAACCGAGTGCGAAGGGTGCCCGCATGCCGTTACAAATATATAGTGTGGCGGCCTACCAGATCTGTGGTCGGACATTTTCGGGACGAACCATTGGGTCGCCCGCGTGACACCCAAAGGCCTGGGCAAACTCGGGCATGTCCGAGAGAGGGCCATCGATACGCCACCGACCCGGTGAATGGGGATCGGTGATGGCCAACTGACGGGCATACGCCGGACGAG
This sequence comes from Gemmatimonadaceae bacterium, assembly GCA_035652495.1. Taxonomy (GTDB): domain Bacteria; phylum Gemmatimonadota; class Gemmatimonadetes; order Gemmatimonadales; family Gemmatimonadaceae; genus DASRDS01. The sequence goes on along the minus strand of DASRDS010000186.1, from coordinate 11,577 downwards.
TGTTCTCACGCCAGATCTGTGCAACCGAGATGAAAAACCGCTGTTCAGGGGTGAAGCCCGCGATCGTATCCCGCGGCTTGTTCGCGTACGCGTGCTCCATCGCCAAGTACGCAATCTTGAGTCCACCAATGTCAGCCGTATTCTCGCCGAGCGTCAGTCGGCCGTTGACGTGCACACTATCGACGGCGACATAGCTCGAGTACTGGTCGGCCACGAGCGCTGACCGCTCGTTGTACGCCTTCGCATCCTCGGGCGTCCACCAGTCGCGCAGGTTGCCCTCGGCGTCGAACTTCCGGCCCTGGTCATCGAACCCATGCGTCATCTCGTGGCCGATGACGTAGCCGATGCCACCATAGTTCGTCGCGTCGTCGGCCTGCGGGTCGAAGAACGGCGGCTGGAGGATACCGGCGGGGAACACGATCTCGTTCATCGAGCCGTTGTAGTACGCGTTCACCGTGGGCGGCGTCATCGTGAACTCGGTGCGATCGACCGGATGCCCGAGCTTTTTCAGTCGCCGCTGCACGTCGAACGCACTCGCTTCCAGGAAATTCTGCACGAACGGCCGGTGCTCGACGTTCAGGGACGAATAGTCCCGCCACTTATCGGGATACCCGATCTTGTTCGCGAACGCCGCGAGCTTCGTGATAGCGGCCTGTCGGGTGGCCGGGCTCATCCAAGCGAGCGTCTGCAGGTCGCCCTTGAGCGTCTCCTCCATGTTGTGCACGAGATCGAGCGCCCGCTGCTTGGCTTCGGGCGGGAAGGCGCGCGCGACGTACGCCTGGCCGAGTGCTTCGCCGAGTCCGCGATCGGTCGCCAGCACGCAGCGGCGCCAGCGGGGCTGCTGAGCTGGTACGCCGGTGAGCGTCTGACGCATGCGGAAGTCTTCGATCACGAACGCCGAATCGAGCCACGGCGAGGTGGTCTCGAGGAAATGCCAGCGGAGATAGGCGCGCCAGACGGAGATTGGCTCGTGCTGGAGCAGACTGTCGAGGGCCGACAGGAACCGTGGCTGCATGACGATCACGTCTGACTGTGGCGGCGTTTGGAGATCCGTGAGCCATGCCCGCCACTCGAGGTGTGGGGCCATCGAGTCGGCGGCCGCGAGCGTCATCTTGTGGTACGTGTTGTACGGATCGCGCCGTTCGACGCGCGTCATCGACGCATACGCCAGCGCGGTCTCTAACTGGACGACAGAGTCAGCCTCCGCACGAGCCAGCTCGGGCGCCGCGCCAGCGAGCGCGAGTACGCGGCCGACGTGAGCGGCGTATTCGCCGCGGATGCGCGCTGAAGTCGTATCGGTCTTCGTGTAATAGTCGCGGTCCGGTAGGCCGATGCCGCCTTGCTGGAGATATAGAATCTCGCGCGTGCTTTGCTTGCGATCCTGATTGACCTGCCATGAGAAGGCGACGTCGACGCCTTGTCCCTGGAGATGCGAAATCTCCGCGCGGATGTTCACCGGCGTCGTGACCGCATCGATTCGGTGCAACTCGGCGTCGATGGGCTTGAGTCCCGCCGCATCGGCCGCGGCCGAGTCCATGCAGCTGGCGTAGTAGACGCCGAGCTTCTTGAGGTTCGCGTTCGCCGCGGTCGCCGTGTCGGTCACGGCGGCGTCGAGCACCTCGTGCAGCACGTCGCGATTGTGCTCCTGCAGCGCCGTGAACGATCCCCACGACGGATACTCGGCCGGGATCGGATTCTTCGCCCGCCAGCCGCCGGTCGCGAACTGATAGAAGTCCTGGCACGGGGCGCACGTGGTGTCCAGGTTCGCTCGGTCGATGCCGTGCTGGGCTTGCACGAGGGTCGGGGCGAGCGCGAGGACGACCACGAACCAAGCGCGACTACTCATTGCTGACGATCTCCGAGTTTGCGCGCGCTGTCGGCCAGCGCGTGCAGTGAAGCCGAGTGAGGGTACTGGGCCAGCCCGCGTACGACGATGTCGCTGGCGCGCGGGTAGAGGCCCTGAGATAACGCCAGGGATGCCGCCTTACGATACGTGTCCTCGGCGACCTCCGGCTGATTCAATAACGAGTCATAGCGGACGCCCGCTGTATCTCTGATCGCCTTGAAGTGCAGCAAACGCGGGTCGCCGGGGTTGCTCTTGATGGCTAGTCCCAGGAGGACCTGCGCGTTGCCCGCGTAGCCATCCTCTACGAGGAGGTGGGCGAGCGTCACGATCGCATCCACGTTGTGGTGGTCGAGGGTGACTGCGCCTTCCAGCGCTAGTCTGGCGCTATCCCTTTGGCCCTTCGCCAACCACGCTTTTCCCTGCTCGGCTAGCGCCTTCGCTTTTGCCACTCTGGCCGCGCTATCGGCCGGGCTCAGTTTGGCTACTCGCTCCGCGCTATCTGGTCTTCTCACTTGGAATGTGCGACCGACACTATCCTGAGCTTTTAGGACACTAACGGCGCATAATAGCGACAGAATTATGGCTTTCATCAAGAAGATAGCCTCTCGACAGTTTCGGTAGCCAACGTCCACTCCTCCAAAGCTGCATCGAGCGCACGCCTGGCCGCATCCAACTCCGATCCGAGCCGCGAGCTACGCGCGACGCCGGAAGGCGTAGCGTAGAGCTCCGGATCCCCCAAAGCCGCGGTCAGCCGATTCACCTCGGCCTCGGCGGCCGCGACCCGAGTTTCCGCTGCCTCGGCCGAGCGCTGAGCCGAACGCAGGAGATCCGGTCCCTTAGCCGAGGCGGGGCGCTCGACTTTTTTGTGCTCCCGCACGCGCCGAAGCGCTTCTTCCTCCTCGGCCGCCACACGAGCGGCGTGCGCGCGTTCCTCGCTCACGACCTCCCACTCGGCGAAGCTGCCGTCAAACACGGTCATACGACTCTGGTGCAGCACCCATACCCGCGACGCTATCGCGCGCAAAAGCGCCCGGTCGTGGCTCACGAGCATCACCGTCCCAGGATACCGCTCGACCGCGTCCTCGATGGCTTCGATCGACTCAACGTCAAGATGGTTCGTCGGCTCGTCGAGTATGAGCAGGTTCGCGCCCGACAACATCATCATCGCGAGCGCCACCCTGGCGCGCTCACCGCCGGAGAGGGTCTCGGCCCGCCGCAGTACCTCGTCGCCCGAGAAGCCGAACCGGCCCAGATGCCCCTGGATCTGGCCGCGGGTCCAGAGAGGCCGGAGATCGTTGATGATCTCGTACAGGGTCCGATCAAGCGGCACTTGCGCCAGATCCTGCCGATAATACGCGACCGTTGTCGAGGCGCCGAGCCTCAACACCCCACCGTCAACCGGCCGCTCCCCGACGATCGCCCTGAGCAGCGTCGATTTGCCCGCTCCGTTCGGCCCCAGTATTCCCACGCGATCGCCGCGCATCACTCGCGCGGTGAAATGATCCAGCAGCACCCGATCGTCGAGCGTCAGTCGCGCCTTTTCGGCCGAGAGTACCTGATCGCCGCCGCGCTCACGGACCTCCAGGCGCAGCGACATGGCATCCTCGGCTCCCACCGGCGGGCTCAAGCGAGGAAGCCGCTCCAGTCTCTTTCGGCGCCCCTTGGCCTGCTTCGTATTTTGTCCCGCGATATTCCGGCGGATGTAGTCCTCTTCATGCGCGATAGCCTTTTTCTGCTTCGAGACCGCGCGCTCCAGCGTCAATCGTCTCTCCGCTCTCTGGGCGATAAAGGCCTCGTAGTCGCCCGCGTACGGGATAGCGGTGCCGCCCTCGAAGTGCAGCACGTGATCCGCGACCGCGGCCAAGAACGCGCGATCGTGGCTGATCACGATGACGGTCTCGTCCGTCTCGTTCAGATACTGCTCGAGCCAGCGTGTGGTCTCGAGATCGAGGTGGTTCGTCGGCTCGTCGAGCAGTAACACGTCAGCCGGCGCGACCAGCTGGCGCGCCAACCCGAGCCGCCCACGCTCGCCCCCACTCAAGGCCGACAGTGGCCGCTCGCGGGCTTCCGTGGGGTCGAACCCGAGGCCATGCAGCACCGCGTCGACGCGAGGCGTGATCATGTACCCGCCTTCGTGCTCGAACCGCTCGAGATCACGGCCGTACTTGGCGAGCGCCTCCTCGTCGTCCAGCGCGTGAGCCTGCTCGGCCAGCGACCGTTCGAGCGCGAGCAGCTCCGCGAACGGCCCGGCGGCCGCCTCCCACACCGTCTCGGCCTCGCCAAAATCCCGATGCTGCTCGAGCATCGCGATGCGCAACCCGCCCACGCGAGTGACCTGGCCGCGTGTCGGTTGCATCGCACCCGTAATCAGCCGAAATAGAGTCGTCTTGCCAGTGCCGTTGCGGCCTACGACACCCCACCGTTCACCGGCCGCCACGGTGAACGTGACGTCCGTGAGCAGCGTGGTCGCGCCGAACTCGACGTCGACTTGCGACAGCGAAATCTGGGTCACGCGGCCGCCACCCAGGCGCGCCACGTGTCCTCGGCCGCCCCAATCGTCAGCTTATTTTGCCACCGCACGAGCGGTGTCTTGAGCAAGAGCGGCTCCTCGACCAGACGGTCGAGCCATCGCTCGTCCGAGTAGCGCGCGCTGCCCAACCCGAGCGCCTCATAGCGCTTCGAGCTCATATCGATCAGCGCACCGACGCCGAACTTTTGCGCGAATCGCGTGAGCTCGCCGAGTGATGCGGCGCGCTCCACGAGATCCACAAAATGTGTTTTGACCCGGCGCTCGGCGAAAAATCGTAACGCTTTGCGCGTGTCGGCGCACTTTTTGGTTCCAAAGACCTGAACTTCCATATGGGGAAAATCTACCTTTGGGAATGCTCGCCTACCGCCCGGCGTGGTGGATCCCGGGGCCGCACGTGCGCACGCTCTGGGGCCGGTTCATCCGCCGGCCCCCGGTCGTGCATACGCGGCGAGAGCAGTGGGATACGCCGGACGGCGACGTGCTCGACATCGACCGGCTCGATGCGCCCCGACCCGACGCGCCCAGGCTCATCTTGCTGCACGGGCTCGAAGGTACCGCCCGGTCGCATTACGCCCGCGGCATGCTCGCCGAGGCTCGCGAGCGCGGGTGGGGGGCCGACTTTCTCCTCTTTCGCTCCTGCGGCGGCGCGCTCAATCGCACGCGGCGGTTTTATCATTCCGGCGACACCGGCGACTTGGACTTGGTCGTCTCCCGTATCCGGCGTTCTTATCCCGATTCACCTTTGTTGCTCGCGGGGTTTTCGCTCGGCGGCAATGTGTTGCTCAAGTGGCTGGCTGAGCACCGGGATCACGCTGTCCACGCCGCCGCGGCTGTTTCGGTTCCGTTCGACCTTGCGCGAGGCGCCAGACACATAGACAAAGGCTTCGCCAAACTCTACCAAGCCAATTTTATAGCGTCGCTCAAGAAAAAAGTGTACGCGAAGCTCGAGCGATTTCCTGATTTGGTCGATCGTCAAAAATTGGATGCGGTGCGATCGATCAGAGAGTTCGATGACCTGCTCACGGCTCCCTTACACGGCTTCGCTGACGCGAACGACTATTACGCCAGGTCGAGCGCATTGAGAGTTTTGAACGATGTCCGGGTGCCGACGCTATTACTGAGCGCGATAGACGATCCGTTCTTGCCGAGCGAAGTACTAGATGATGTGCGCCGGGTAGCCCGGAAGAACACCGCGCTCCACGTCGAGTTCGTGGAGCGCGGTGGGCACGTCGGTTTCGTCAGCGGCACCATCCCCTGGCGCCCGGTCTACTACGCCGAACAACGCGTCAGCGCGTTCCTGGCCTCACTGCTGCCGCACGAGCGCAGTCAACGCCCGCGCGCGCTCGGCGTCTGACGCGATAGTCCGCGCGGTCGCCAGATACGCGGTCCGAGCACTGTCCCCAGTGCATCGCGGCGCGAACGTCACGAGCACGTGCTCCTTCTCGTGGTCGGACGCGATCTCGCGCGCGACGCTGAGCGCAGCCACGGCGAAGGCGTTCAATGCCGGCCCCGACGCGGGCGCATGCTCAATCGCCGCGATTTCGGCGCGAGCACGTTCGTAATCGCCGCTGATCTTCCGGACCGCGCCAAAGTAGGCGTCGCGGCACTCGGCCACCGAGAAGTCGACCTGGCTCGCGACATCCGTCAGGATGTCAGCCTTCTCGTGATCCGCGCTGATATCCCCCGCGAAGCCGGCGATGTGACAGGCGTCGGCCGCGCCCAGCTTGCCGGACTGCAGGAGCATTCTGGCGTACGTGGCCTGCGCGTTCCCGCTCGCGCTCCGCATGTCCTCGAACACCGCCGAGGGCCCACCGGCGGTCATGAGCTGCTTGAACCGGATCGGGGCGAGCTTGCCCGTCTGGTGGTCGAGCTCCACCAGCATGGCCGCGAACCATTTGCCGGCCGAGGCATCCCAATCGTGCATCTTGCCGTCGACATCGTAGTCCCGATTCAGCATCCCCGACCGCTCGGTGAACACCACGCGTCGGGTGTGACCGTCATTCATCTCGACGACGGTCAGCTTGACGTCGGGACCGACCTTCGCCACGTCCATCCCGTCGTCAGTGAATGTGACGTCGCCGTTCGAGGTCCACATGACGTTGCAGTCGCTCGTCTCCCAGCTCGCGCGCCAGATCTGATTGTCGACATCGCTGGAGCGCGATCCATGACCGTGAAGCGAGCATACACCCAAGAACGCGAGAGCGAGCAGCATAGGTCTTAGTCTCCGCCGCCACTGACCACGTAGTGATAGTCGACCTGGGCCCCGAGCGTCGACAGGCAGATGTTGAAGTCTTTGGCGACCGTGGCGTCGCTGAGCCAGCCGCCGTGCACGACCGCGCGGAGCACGCGCACCTTATCGCTCGTCGATGGCAGCGAGGTCGCGGCCGAGAGCGCGAGGCGGGCAATGATCGCGTTGTCCGCCGAGTGCGCGGTACCGCGGGCGCGGGCCTCGCCGAGGACCGCGAGCAGCACGTGCGTCCGTTCGGAGCTCGAGGCGAGGGTGCCGACGGCCGCGAAGAACTCGTGGCGGAGCGCCGCATCGGTCAGCGGGTCGAGGCCGGCGACGGTGCGCAGGACCGCGGCTTTGTCGTGGTCCGACGCGATCTGCGCGGCGGAGTGCACGACCTCGATCATCGTCTGCTTGTCCCGTTGACCGGTGCCGACGAGCGCGAGCAGCACGCGCTTGCGCTCGGTGCTCGAGGCTATGGTATTCGTCGTGGCGAAGAACGCGTGCCGCAGCGTGTCGCTCGCGCCGTAACGCTGGCCGATCTCGAACAGCACCTGACGCTTCGACGCATCGGACGCTATGGTCGCCGCTGCCGCCGCGATATCGGCGAGAGCAGCGTAGTTCGCGTAGCCACCTCCGGCGCGCACTGCCACGACCGGCAAGACCCCACTGACCGCTACGGAAGGCAGGACCGCGATCTCTGCCTGGGCCACGGGCTCGTGCCGCACCGGTGAGGGTGCGACGGGGCGAACAGCGGCGATCGTCACGACTCCCATTCCAACCATCGCGAGCGCGCTCGCGATCCGGCGCGGGCTGAGCGGCCCGCGACGCACGGCGGCGTCGAGAATGGAAAGCAGTCGCCCTTCGATTTCCGTTCGACGGGCCATCGCCAACGCGGCCGCGGCCGGTGCCGTCGTGCCGGTCAGCGTCTGCACGAGGTCCAGAAGATCGCCGGCATATCGCGACGGCCGCACGCCGGCCACGATCACGAGATCGTCGCACGCGCGTTCGCGCTCGAGGCGCATCCGGGCCGCGGCGATCCATGCCAGCGGGTGGAACCAAAAGGCCGCGACGGCGAGTTGGCCGATGATATGAGTCAGGACATCGAGCCGGCGCACGTGCGCGAGCTCGTGCGTCAGAACCAGCTCACGCCGCTCATCATCCCAGTACTCGGCTTCCTCTGGGAGGATGATCACGGGTGAGATGATCCCACACGTCACCGGTACCGCACCCGCGCCGCCTTGGCGCAGCATTACGCGGCGGTAGACGCCGAGTCGGCGCGCCACGGTGCCGAGCAGGACGATCCATTCGGCGTCATGTACGGGCGTCGCTTCGCGCACGATCGCGCGCACTCGCGCCATCCCGAGGAGGAGTCGGCCTAGTACCAACAGCGCTCCGGCCGCCCAGATCGCCCAGCGAGCGTTCCAGGCACGTTGCCACACGCCTATCGTCGCTTGGTGTGCCACAGGGGCCAGCGCGGGAGCGACGGTTATTGGTCCTGTCTCGACGGGCGCCGACGGCGCAGCATCGATGCGGGTCCGCATGTGCGCGCGTGAATGCGCCCGAACATGAACCTGCGGCGTCGCGACGTATACCTCGACGTCGGGGGCGACGACGGGTGCTACCGTGGGGGCTGGAGCCGGCGTCGGATCCGGAGTTGGGGCTGGTGCCGCCGTCGGAGCCAGCATGGGCACCTGCACCTGCAGCGAAGGTCCGAGTCGGACCATGCCAGGCAGCAGGAGCAACCCGGCAAGGGTCGACGCCCACAGAAGATGTCGTGCCGCGGCCGAAGCCCGCCGCATGAGCCCCGCGGCGGCGAACGCGATCACCAGAATGAGAGTGCCTCGAATCGCCAGGTCGAGCATAGGTCAGCGCCCCTCCTCGCTGGCGCGCCGAATGAGTGCCGTGAGCCGCGCCCGCTCCTCTTTGGTCAGCGCGCGCGCCGAGCCATCGAGGAGCGCCGCCACCGCCTGCGCGGTCGAGCCGTCGAAGAATGTCTGCACGAGATGCTCGACCGCGGTCTGTCGCGCCGACTCTTTCGCGACCGTCGGCTTATAGACATACCGAGGTCCGTCCTCGTGATGTTTCACATGGCCTTTGTCTTCGAGCGTTCGGAGCATCGCCCGGACGGCCGAGTAGCTCGGCGGGTCGGGCATCTCGTCCATGACGTCGGCGACGGTTCCCTCGCCGCGCCGGAACAGCACGTTCATGATCTGCCGCTCGCGGCGGCTGAGACGGGGCTCTAGCGACTCAGGCATGCTAGGTATCTAGCATCATGCTGAAAAACTAGCAACCCCCATCGGCAACCTGACCGTGGCGACGCAGCCGGTGGTGTGCTCGCGGTTGGCGAGCGTCACCGTACCGCCATGTGCCTCAGCGATTTGGCGGCTCAGGGCCAGCCCGATACCCGAGCCGTTGGGCTTGGTCGTATAGAATGGGACGAACAGGTTCGCGGTCGCCCCGACGCCCGGGCCGGCGTCCTCGACCGCGACTTCCACCTGCCCGTCGCTGGTGGTCCACCCTATCGTGACGCCACCCCCCGTCTCCAGCGACGCGTCGGTCGCGTTGCGCACGAGGTTGATCAGCAACTGATCCAATTGGTCGGCGTCTCCCATGATCGTCACCGGCGTCCCATCGGTCACCGTCACCGGGACCCGCGTTTCCATCGCGACCGCCCGGCGCACCCACGCGCCGACATCCATCTGGGCCACTTTGGGCGGCGGCAACTGCGCCAGTCGCGCGTATGACGACATGAAGCGGGAGAGCCCTTCGGACCGTCCGGCGATCACCGTCAGTCCGCGGATCACGTCAGTCGATAGGTCGGCCGGCGCCGGATCGCGCCCCATCAGCGATCGCAGCGTGTGGGCGATCGACTGGATCGGCGCGAGCGAGTTGTTGATCTCGTGGCTCAACACGCGAACGAGCCGCCGCCAAGCCGCCAGTTGCTCTTCGCGGAGCGTCCGACTCAAGTCGGTCAGGACGAGCAGGGTGTGCGGCCGACCGTCTTGGCGGAACGTCGACCGCCGAATACCCCATCGCCCGGCCTGCGCTCCGGGGAACGCCAGGTCTTCAACTCGCGGCGCCTCGCCTTCTAACGGCCGATCGAGCCCGAGCGACTCCGCGCTCTGCCCGATTAGGCGTGGCGCCGGTAGGCCGAGCAACTTCTCGCCGGCGCGATTCACGAGTCGTAGCCGGCTCTCCTCGTCGAACGCGAACACGCCCAGGTCGATCTCGGCCATCACCGTTCGCAGCAGAGCCGCCGCTTCGAGCTCTCCGAGCCGCCAGCTTCTCAGCTGGGCACTAAGCAGGCTGGTCTCGAGAAGCGCGAGCCCCAGCGCATCCTCGGGTGACGCGCTCGAGGCGCGCATGCTATAGTCGCCCTCGCGGAGCGCCGCGACCATGTTCGACAGGCTTTGCAGCGGCCGCACGACCTCACTGCGGACGGCGTACGCGCCGCCGAGCCAGCATCCGAAGAGGACGAGCGCGATCGACACGCGGGTGGCGCCAGAGAGCGGTGTGTTCCAGAGCCAGATCATGGCGAGCAGCAGGGCTGGCGCCGCCGGCACGAGCGCCAGCAGGAGCACGCGGCGCTCGTGTTTCAGCCGCCGAGCGGATCGGGGGCGTGGGTCACCGGCCATTACTCTCTAATCGACGATACAACGCGCTCCGGCTCAAGCCGAGTGCCTTGGCGGCGGCGCTGACGTTCCCGTCGAACCGGGCTAGGGCCCGTTCGATCAGGACCCGCTCAGCCTCCTCCAGCGTCATATCCTCGAGCCGCGCGGTCGGCCCGCCGCTGGGCGGCCTCAGGCCTAAGTCCGCCGCCTGGAGCGTGTCGCCCGACGCCATGAGGACGCCGCGCTCGACGGCATTTTCCAGCTGCCGCACGTTGCCGGGCCATGTGTATTCGAGCAGGGCGTGCACGGCGCCGTTATCGAGCTTGAGCCCCCTGCGGCCATAGTGGACCGCGTGGCGCTCCAAGAAGTACCTGGCGAGCGGCAGGATATCGTCGCGCCGCTCTCTCAGGGGCGGCAGGACGATCTCGATGGTGTTCAGTCTGAAGAGGAGATCCTCTCTGAAGCGTCCACCGGCTACTTCGTCGGGGAGCACGGCATTCGTGGCGGCCATGATACGCACATCGACTCTTCGCGCTCTCGCCGAACCGACGCGTTCGACTTCTCTCGTCTGCAGAACCCTCAACAACTTGGCCTGCTGCGCCAATGAGACGTTCGCGACTTCGTCGAGAAAGAGCGATCCGCCGTCGGCCAGCTCGAAGCGTCCCATGCGATCCGTGCGCGCGTCGGTGAACGCGCCCTTCACGTGCCCAAACAACTCGCTCTCGAAAACACCGTCGGCGAGTCCGCCAAGGTTCACGGCCACGAATGGCCGTGCGGCGCGCCCAGACGCGCTGTGCAGCCACTGGGCGACGAGCTCTTTCCCGGTCCCGTGTTCTCCGGTAATCAGAACGTTCGCGTCTGAGGGCGCGATCCGAGCCATGAGCTCCAGCACGGGTCTCATGCGCGGCGCCTCCGCGATCATGAGCGGACGTCCCGGTGTCGGCCGCAGCGCCTCGAGCTCGCGCTCGAGCCGCCGTCCCGCACGGAGCGCCCGAGCCATCTCGACCTGGCGCCGCGCCGTCGCGACGAGTCGTCCGTTGTCCCAGGGCTTCTCGATATAGTCGTACGCCCCGCGCCGCATCGCCTCGACGGCCAGATCCACCGAAGACCAGGCGGTCATGACGGTCACGGGCAGCGTCGCATCGATCGCCTTGATGCGCGCGAGCAGCTCCAACCCTTCCTGACCGGAAGTCGTGTCGCGGGCGTAGTTGAGATCAATGAGCGCCCCGTCATACTCGTTGCGCTCGAGCGCCGCCAGGATACCCGCCGGCGACCGGGCGCTCTCCAACTCGAAGCCTTCGGCTTTGAGCAGGAGCGCGAGGGCCTCGATGATGTCTTGCTGATCGTCAGCGATGAGCAG
>DASRDS010000185.1:0-21194 GCA_035652495.1 Gemmatimonadaceae bacterium | reverse complement strand
ACGTTTCGACGGAATTGTCGCGGTCGATGATGTGTCGTTTACCATCGACCGCGGCCAGGTGGTCGGCTTTCTGGGGCCCAACGGGGCCGGGAAATCGACCACCATGCGGATGATCACTCAGTACTTCGAGCCCGACGGGGGCAGCATTCGATTTGACGGGACCCCGTTGGCCGAGGCCGGCACGGCCGCCAAACGCCGCATCGGGTTCCTGCCGGAGAACAACCCGCTCTACGGCGACATGCTCGTCGCCGAGTACCTCGATTTTGTCGCGAGACTCCGCGACCTCGACGGTGCGGACCGTCGCCGCTCTATCGACGAGGCGGTCACGGCCACTGCCATCGAAGCCGTTTACAATCGGCCGATCAATGAGCTGTCGAAAGGATTTCGGCAGCGGGTCGGGCTCGCTGCCGCGATTCTGCATCGGCCTGATTTGCTCGTGCTGGACGAGCCAACGGAAGGGCTCGATCCAAATCAGCGGGTCGAGATTCGGCAGCTCATCAGTCACCTCGGGCGCGAGCGGACGGTCATCCTGTCCACGCACGTGCTCGGCGAAGTGCAGTACACGTGCTCGCGATTGCTCATCATCAATCGCGGGAAGATCGTGGCCGACGACTCCGTCGACCGGCTGCTCGGTCGCGCTTCCAGTGGTCATCACATCACGGTCGAAGCCACGGGTGCTGATATCGAGGCCGAACTCGGTCGCCTCCCCGACGTCCAGTCCGTGGAAGGTCATGACGTTCAAGCAGGCCGGGAGAGTGAAGAAAGTCGCCAGAAATACACGGTCAGTGCCGCATCAGATATCCGCCCAAATATTTTCACGCTTGCCAAAGACCGCGGCTGGACGCTCTACGAGCTCCATCAAGAAGCAGGAAATCTGGAGGACCTGTTCCGCGAGCTGACAGGAGCCGCGTCATGAGCGGCCGCGTCTGGACCGTCGCCCGACGAGAAATTCGAGCGATGCTGGACCACCCGACGGGCTATGTCCTGCTCGTGGTCTTCGTCGCCATCAACGCCTTCCTGTTCTTCCGGCAAGCGTACTTGATCGGCGCGGCCACGCTGCGCCCGATGCTCGACCTGTTGCCGTGGGTGCTGCTCTTCATCGTCCCGGCCGTGACGATGCGCACGCTGGCCGAGGACCGAAAGAGCGGTGTGCTCGAAGTCGTGCTCACGCAGCCGATCACGGAGCTGGAGCTGGTCGTCGGCAAGTACCTGGGCGCCGTGCTGTTCCTCTGGCTCGCGCTCGCGCTGACGCTCGTGATTCCGATCGGCCTCTCGCTCGGCTCCTCGCTTCAGTGGGGTACGCTGACCGCGCAATATGTCGGCGCGGCGCTTCTGATCGCGGGCCTCGCCGCCATTGGCGTGTGGGCTTCGAGTCTCACCGAGAGTCAGATCACCGCGTACATCTTGGCGGTCGCCGTGATGTTCCTGGCGCTCCTCATCGGACTCGAGCCGGTGACCGGCGCACTTCCCCCCGCCCTCGGCGCCGTCGCCGCGCGACTCGGCGTGCTCTCGCACTTCGAGAGCATCGGGCGCGGCGTCATCGATCTCCGCGATGCGATTTACTTCCTGTCGCTCGCCGGGATCTTCCTCGCGCTTGGCTTTGGCTCGATCGTCGGCCGCAAGCTGTCGCGCGGCGGCGCGGCGAATCGGCAACTCCGCCTGGGCGTCACGCTTATTAGTGTCACGCTGGTGGTGGTCAACCTGCTCGGAAGTTATATCGGTGGCCGTCTCGACTTGACGCCAGGTCACGCATACACGCTGTCGCCAGCGACCAAGCAAATCGTAGGATCGCTAGACGATATCGTCACGATAAAAGTCTTCGCGTCGGATGAGCTTCCGGCCAGCGTATCGCTGCTCAAGCGCGACCTCGACGACCTGCTCAGAGATCTTCACTCAGCCGGCCACGGCAAAATTCGCATCATTCGTCGCAACCCCAGTAAGGACGATGCCGCGAAGAAGGACGCCGAGAGCCTCGGCGTCGAACCCGTCCAGTTCAACGTCATTGGCCAGTCCGAGCTCCAGGTGAAACAAGGCTACCTCGGCCTCGCGGTCCAATACGGCAGCGGTTCCCAGACGATCCCCTTCGTCGGTCGCACCGACGATCTGGAGTACCGCCTCGCGTCGGATATTCGCACGCTGACGCGCACGAAGAAGCCAGTGATCGGTATCGTGGCCGACGCCAAGGATCCGACGATGCGCGTCGACGGCCTGCGCTCCGAGCTGGCGAAATCGTACGACGTGCGGCCCGTGTCACTGACGGACGCGAGCCAGCCCGCGCGCGATGTAACGACACTCGTGCTCGTCGGGCCGGCCGAGTCGTTGTCGACGGATGCGACGCAGCGGTTGCAGGCGTTCGTGCATCGCGGCGGCAGCGTCCTGGTGATGTCGAGCGCGATGGCGCTCTCGCCGCAGATGCCGATCGCGATGCCACGGCCGGTCGGCTGGAACGATGTCTTGCGTCCGTTCGGCGTCTCGGTGAGCGCCAACATGGTCTACGACCTCATGGCGAACGAGGTCGTACCGGTGCGCGCCTCGGGCGGCATGCAGGTGCTCGAGCGCTATCCACTGTTCATTCGCGCGAAGAGCACCGAAAAGTCGGTCGTGAACCAAGGCGTGACCGATGTGCTGCTCGCGTGGGCGAGCAGCATCGATACCACCGGTGCCGCGGGGTGGGCCGTGACGCCGCTGCTCGTCTCGAGCGAGGGTGCCGGGCTCTCGACCGGTCAGACCATGATCGATCCGGCCAGCGCCTCCTTCCCGCAGACGAACCTCGGGTCTCGGCTGCTGGCCGTCCAGATCGCGCCACGGTCGCCTGGCGACAGCGCGAGGCGCGGGCGCGCGATCGTCGTCGGCGACGCCATGTTCGCCAGTGACCAGTTCGCGCAGCACGCGCCGGACAACATAGCGTTTGCGCTGAACGCGGTGGACTGGCTGGCCCAAGATGAGGCGCTGATCTCGATCCGGTCGAAGGACCGCTCGCCGCCGCCGCTCACGTTCAGCAGTGCCGTCACGCGTGAGGGCGTGAAGTACGTCAACGTCATCGGCATTCCCGTGCTGATCATCGTCTTCGGTATCACGCATTTGACGCGTCGTCGCCGTCGTACCCGCGAGAGTTATAAGGTGGTCGCAGCATGAATCGAACCCAGCTCATTCGCATTCTGAGCATCTTTGGCGGCGCCTTGTTGCTCTGGGGCGTATTGGCCGTTGTCCGCCGACCGCCGAGTGACCGCCCGGAGCGTCTCACGCTGCCGAAGGTCGACACCGCCTCGCTGGACACGATCGCAATTGGCTCCATCACCCTCACGCGCTCAAATGGCGTGTGGCGCGTCAACGGATATGCGCCGGCGCCAGATGCCATCGCGGAACTGAAAAAGGGTCTTGCCGATACGAGCGCGACAACGGAGCTCGTCGCTGAATCAAAGACCTCGCATGATCGACTCGGCGTGGGCGCTGACAGCGGCAAGCGTGTGCACGCGGTGAGTCACGGCAAGCCGACGCTTGATCTCATTGCCGGCAAAAGCACCCAAGATGCTCAGGGCGTCTATGTCCGCCGGCCAAACGAAAATGCCGTGTATGCTTTACATGGTGGCCTCGCGCCGAGCGTGAACAAGAGCCTCGATGACTGGCGCGACAAGCACATCGTATCGGTTGTCCCCGAAAGCGTGAGTGTGGCGACGCTCCAGCGTGGCCCGCACACGATCACGATGCGTCGTGGTCAGGGGGATACGACGAAGCTCAACACGCTGCTCGGGTCGTATCGAGACTTGAGAGCGTCGGGATTCGCTGATTCGATCAGCGCGCATCCCGCGATGCGCGTGCGCCTCGCCGGCAAGTCCGGCGCGACGCTCGTGAATCTCGTATTCGACTCCACCGCTAGCGGCGTGCGCGTGCGCGCCGACTCTGGCGGCACGATCTATCGCCTCGACACCTGGATGCTGGGTCAGTTGTTGCCAGCCAAGTGATCGCCGCGGCGCTGCTGCTGCTCCAGGTGGCGACTTACTCGCTGCCGCCGGTCGAGCTGCCGCGCAACGTATCCGAAGAGCCGGAGATCGTCTGGTATCCGATTTCCGGCTCGACCCGCGGCGAGCTTCAGCGGGAGATGGCCCTCCATGGGCCGCACGATGATGAGGGCGCGCACGCGGGCATGACGCGAACGTGGACGAACTGGCACATCCACCTCGGTGGCGGCAATGCAAATCCCTGTTATATGCAGACCATCGAAGTCACGGTGCATGATACCGTGACACTTCCACTCTGGACGCCGCCACTTCACGCCAATTCGGACTTAGTGGCTGAGTGGGGCCGGTTCGTGACGATGCTGGGTCGGCATGAGGCAGGCCATCGCGCGATCGCGCTCGATGCCGCCGGCGCAATAGCGAACGCGCTCGCCGGCACTCCATCTCGCGCCTCATGCTCCGACATGTTGGCGGCCGCGAACGCGCAGGGCCAGGCCATTCTCGCGTCGACGCGGGAGCGGCAAAAGCAGTACGATGTCGACACGAACCACGGGTTGCGTCACGGCACGGCGCTCGAGGATATCGACCGCCGGTAACGCCAGGCTGTGACCGTGAATGCCTGAGGCCGGGTCTCTGCCGTTGTGACCAAGAAAATCGTTCTGCTGGCGCTGGTGGTGGGCTGCTCCAGCTCGACCACGGCTCCGCATACCGGTAGTCTCAAGGTGACGGTGGATGCGCCGGCCGGCCTCGACACCGTGACGATCGCCGGTCCGGGCGGATTCACGAAGAAGATCACGTCGAGCACGACGCTCGCGGTCGCGCCAGGTTCCTATACGGTCGCGGCGACGGACATCGCCTCGAAGGATTCGATCGTCGGAATCGTGTACGACGCCGTGGTGACCGGCAGTCCGGCGACGATCGCCGTTGGGGCGACCGCGACGGTGTCGGTCGGGTTCGCGGTGCGGCCGGGGAGCGGCGCGATGTGGGTGGTCGGTGCCAGCGCGTCCGCGCCAAACACGGCGAATGGGGCGATCGCGTATACCGTGGCCCAGCTCCGCGCGTCGAGCTCCGCGAGGCCCACCGTGCACTTGGCCTTTCCCGTGACACCAGGTGGAAACATCGACGCCAACGACGTCGCGATCGACGGACAGGGCAATTTGTGGGTCGCCAACGAAAATTCGAACACGGCCGTCGAATATGGGGTGTCGGCACTCAGCGCGAGCGGATCACCCACACCGGTTGTGACGCTGCAACAGCCAGCGTCGAGCTTGACCACGTCGTTGGCGTTCGATGCCAACGGCGATCTCTGGGTCGCGAATGGGCTCGGCAATGCGATCGTCGAGTTTACTCCCAGTCAACTCACCTCGAGTGGCAGTCCGACACCAGCGGTCACCATTACCTCGGAATTGCCAGAGGCCATTCGATTCGACTCGCACGGCAACCTGTGGGCGCTGAACTCGACGGATGGTCTGCTGTACGGGTATACGCCGGGTCAGTTGGCCGCGAGTGGCCAGCCGGTGCCATCCGTCACGCTGAGCTTCGATACTATTCCGGCCCTCTACAGCATGGCCTTTGACGCGTCCGGCAATCTGTGGTTGACCGCGTTGGCCAGTCTCGTCGAGCTGTCGTCGTCAAGCCTGGCGACATCGGGCACGCCGACGCCGGCGGTCACGCTGACCTTGCCCAACGCCGATTCGTACATCATCGCCTCGATCGCATTCGACAACGGCGGCGATCTCTGGTACTCGGATATCTTCCACGCCACGATCGCGGAGCTCGTGCCGTCGCAACTCGCCGCCACCGCCAAGGTGACGCCGACCGTGGCGCTGGCCTACGGAGCGACCCCGCTGTTCTACGGCACCGCGATCGCCTTTAGCCCTCACACCCCGGCTCTCCCGCTCCATTGATCGCTATGCGCAAATACGTCCTCTTGGCGTTGGTGATGGGTTGCTCCAGTTCCAACACCACCGCACCGCATCCCGGGAGCCTCAGCGTCACGGTCACCGCGCCGAACGGCGTCGCGGACAGCGTGACGATTACCGGACCGGCCGGATTCAAGAAAACCATCACGGCAAGCACGACCCTGACGGGACTGGCGTCGGGATCGTACACGATCACCGCGCCGACGGTGACCGGATCTGATCCCATCGTGGCGACACTTTATGAAGCGACAGTGACGGGATCACCGGCCACCGTATCGAGTGGATCCCAGGCGACCGCGGCGGTGACGTTCGCGGCTCGTGTCGGCTCCGGTGCGATGTGGGTCGTCGGAGGCAGCGATTCGGGGACAGGCGTCCTCAACACGGCGATGGGATACACGGCGGCGCAACTGAGTATGTCGAGCTCCAATGCGCCTGCCGTGAAATTGAACTTCCCTATTACGGCTGGCTACAACATCGATGCCAGCGGCGTCGCCTTCGACAGCCAGGGGAACCTCTGGGTCGTGAATGACAATTCGAACACGGTCGTCGAGTACCCCGCATCGGCCCTCGGCGCGAGCGGCAATCCCACGCCAGCGGTGACGCTCCAACTGCCCGCGATGAGCGATTGCTATGCGATCGCGTTCGATTCGAGTGGCAATTTGTGGGTTGGAAACAACATCGCGAACACCATCGTCGAGTTCACCGCGGCGCAGTTAACGACGAGCGGAAGTCCGACGCCGGCCATCACGATCGCCGAGGTGCCACCGACCCCTGGAGACCTTCAGGAGCCCATTGGCCTCGCGTTCGATGCGCATGGCAACCTCTGGGTCGCGAACAACGCGAGCAGCACGATCGTGGAGTACACGCGCGCTCAGCTGAGCACGAGCGGGAGTCCGACGCCCGCAATTACGCTGAGCGGTGGCGGCGTCCTGTATCCCAACGAGATCGCGTTCGACCGCGCCGGCAATCTGTGGATTACCAATTCCGCCTACGACAACAGTGACCACGCCCACGGCCGCATCGTGGAATTCGCGGCGTCCAGCCTGACATCGAGTGGAAGTCCGACAGCCACCGCCACCTTGAACTTGCCGGTGGCGGGCCCGTCTGGACCGCTGGCGACTGGCCTCGCGTTCGACGACAGTGGCAATCTCTGGTTCGCGGATGCTTGGAATGAACGCATCGGCGAATACACCGTGGCGCAGCTCAGTGCCGGTGGCAGCCCGACACCGGCCACCTTCATCGTCAGCCCGACATCCGTGACCGGCGTCGGCATCGCGTTTGACCCACACACGGGCGGCCTCCCCCTTCACTGAGTCGTGCGGGCGGTCCATATTGCGCGGCAATGCGACGCTTTGCTCTTGCCGCGCTGCTGCCGGTGGCACTTCCCGCCCAGTCGGCGCCGATCAGTGATGTCCACTACGATGTGACCGTCGACTCGTCGACCGCCGCCCGGCGGGACATCGACGTCTCGATGCGGTTCAAGGTCGGCAGCGACGCGCCGATCGTGCTGTCGTTGCCCGCGTGGAGCCCCGGACACTACGTCCTGCTGTGGTTCGCGCGGCGCGTGTCGCATTTCGCGCCGAGTGTGAATGGGAAGCCGCTCGACTGGCGGATGGTCGACTACCAGACGTGGCGACTGACGGGCGCACACACCGGCCAGCGCGTCACGGTCCAGTTCTCATATCGCGCGGATACGATCGACCGCGCCGTGGCCTGGACGAAACTCGACTTCGCGTTCTTCAACGGCACAAACCTGTTCTTGTATCCGAAAGGACAGGATTTTGACTGGCCGGCGACAGTTACCATACACACGAGCCCCGGCTGGCGCATCGCGACCGGGATGGACGCCGAGCCCGCGCCGCCGAACTTCGGCGCGAAGAACTATCACGATCTGACCGACAGCCCCGTCTTCGTGGGGCACTTCGATATCGATAGTACCTTGGCGGCCCCCGGCCACTACGTTCGATTCGTGAGCTATCCCGCCGGCGTGGTCGATCCGACGCACATGACGCGGATTCTGGGTTGGCTCAACAAGCTCGCGCCGGTCGAGGGCGCAGTCTTCCACGACATTCCGTGGCGCACCTACACCGTGCTCCAGATCGCGGACGCGCATCCGAATGGTGGTGGCCTCGAGCACCATGACTCGCAGACGGATGAGATCGCGCCCGACTGGCTCGATCTGCCGTTCCTCGCCGGTCTCTATTCCCACGAGATGTTCCATTCGTGGAACGTGAAGCGGCTGCGCCCC
The DNA here is from genome assembly GCA_035652495.1 of Gemmatimonadaceae bacterium. GTDB lineage: Bacteria > Gemmatimonadota > Gemmatimonadetes > Gemmatimonadales > Gemmatimonadaceae > DASRDS01. The sequence continues at coordinate 13,068 of DASRDS010000185.1, read as the reverse complement.
GCGGATCTCGTGCCATACCGGTATGACGATGCCCAGCCGACCCAATGGTTGTGGGTCTCCGAGGGTATCACCGACTACTACTCGTACCTCGCGAACATGCGGAGCGGCATCTCCGACTCGGCCGCATTCTTGGATCGCATCGCCCAGAACATCGCGGGCATCGCGCAGCAACCGCCGACGGCGCTCGCCGATGCCTCGCTACAGCCGTGGATCGATCCCACCGACGGCTCGGCGGGCATCTATTACCCGAAGGGCGCGCTCGCCGGGTTCATGCTCGATCTCATGATTCGCGACGCGAGCGACAACCATCACTCGCTCGACGGTGTCATGCGCACGTTGTATGAGACGACGTATAAGCAGGGCAAAGGCTTCACGCCGACGAACTGGTGGACCGCGGTCAGCCAGGCGGCCGGCGGACGGTCGTTCGACGCTGTCAACCGTCGATTCATCGAGGGGCGCGATCCGTATCCGTGGGATTCGGTGTTGGCGCTCGCCGGGCTCAAGCTGACGACGGACTCGACGCGCGATGTTCGGTTCGGCATCCAGCTCGCGCCCGACTCGCAGGGGATTCGCGTTACGTATGTGATGCCGAACGGCGCCGCGGATCGTGCGGGCGTCAAGCAGGGCGATGTGCTTGTTTCGTTGGGTAACGTGGTGTTCTCCAAGTACCCATCACTTGATGCTGCCCAGGCAGCGTTGCGCTCGGAATTCTCCGCGAATACTCAAGCGCCGTACAGCGCCCTCCGCGCCGGCCAGACCTTGAACGGAACGTTCCCGGTAGAGTTTAGAACCAACGTCGGAGTGCATATTGCCCCAGTCCCGGGGGCATCTGACAAGGCAGCCAGGATTCGGCACGCATTATTTACCGGTACCCCATAATCACCCCATGACTCGCACCGGCCGTCGGTCGTCCGCTAGTGATGCGAGCACTCGTCGCGGTGGCGATCGTGGCCTGCATGGCGTGCGGGCCAGGCGGCCGCCAGGTCGTTCTGGCCGCCGCCGCCCCCTGGCATGACCCGGTAGCCCTCGGTACGCGGCAGGGCATCGAGCTCGCGGTCGACGAGATCAACGTCGCCGGCGGGGCCGGCGGTCGTCAGGTCACGATTCGCTGGTCGGACGACTCCGGAACCGGCACCCATGCCGCGGTCGTTGCCGAGTCCCTGATCGCGGATCGCTCGGTCGTCGCGGTGATCGGACACATCAACTCCGGCGCGCAGGTCGCCGCCGCGCACGTCTACGACGGCCGTCTGGTCGCGCTCTCCTCGCAGGCGACGTCGCCGGATCTCTCCGGGTTGTCACGCTGGATCTATCGCGTCGTGTCGAGTGACGCCGCCAACGGCGCAGGACTCGCGCACTTCGCCAACACCCTCGGCGCCTCGCGCGCGGCCGTGCTGTACGAGAACGACATCTATGGCCGGGGACTCGCCGGCGCGTTCGAGCACGCGTTCCAGGGGACCATCGTGGCTAGCGAGCCAATCGCCGCGGCCGCCGCGTCGTATGAGCCGTACGTCTCATACATGCGCTCGCTCCGGCCCGACGTGGTCTTCGTCGCGGGTCTCGAGACATCGGGGCTCGCGGTGCTGCGCGAAGCGAAGCGCCAGCACCTGGCGGTGCCGTTTCTGGGTGGCGATGGGTGGACGGGACTGGCGGACGATGCGGCGGTCGGCGAAGGCGCGTACGTCGGCACGCCGTTCGTGGCGACCGATACCCGACCCGAGGTCGTGCGCTTCGTGCAGGCGTTCCAGACGCGCTATCACATGCGACCCGATGAGGACGCGGCATTGGCCTACGATGCGACGCGTCTCCTCGCCGCCGCGATCGCCGCGCGTGGGGCGGATCGCCGCGGCATTCGAGACTATCTCGCTGGTCTCAAACGGTCCACGGCGTTCAATGGCATCACCGGGCCGATCACATTCGATACGCTCGGGGATCCCGCCGGCCGCCAGTTTGTCATGACCCGCATGCACGCCGGGAGCTTCGTTCCGGTCAATTGACCCCGAAGGTGCCATACCATACCTTGGCGCCCCATGCGGTTCAGCTTGGGCTTCGCCTTAGCACTCGCCGCTGTCGGCGCGCGCGCGCAGACCTCTCCGGCCGACGCGCTGCGTCGTGCGTTGCATGACACGACGCTCGAGAACGGCTTGACGGTCGTCGCCGTCGAGAATCATGCCGTGCCGCTCGTGACGATCGACATCACGTTCAAGACGGGGGCTTTCACGCAGGAGCCCGGCGACGAGGGAGTGCCTCACCTCTTCGAGCACATGTTGTTCAAGAGCTACATCGATGACAGTCGCGCGACGTGGCCGATGGAGGCAGGCCGGCTCGATGCCGAATACAATGGCACGACGAGCGATGAGCGGGTCAACTACTGGGTGCTTTTGCCGTCGTCGAATTTCGACGATGCCATGGGCGATGTCGCCCAGCTCGTGCGCGATCCGATCTTCACGCAGGACAATTTGAGTGCCGAGCGATTGGTCGTGTTCGACGAGTTCAATCGTGACGCGTCGAATCCCATGTATCTGATCGAGCGCGCGGTCGACGAGCGACTCTGGACCACGTCGTGGGGCCGCAAGAATCCGCTCGGCGAGGCTCAGTCGATATCCGCCGCGAACACGAAGCGCCTCAACGACATCTTTCACCGCTATTACGTGCCCAACAACGCGGTGGTCGCGGTCAGCGGCGATGTCACGCCGGCTCAGGTCTTCAAGAGCGCCCGGACGCACTTCGGCCACTGGCGCCGAGCCGCGGACCCCTTCGTCACCCCTGTGCCCGCCATCGCGGCGCTGCCGAGAAGTGCCGGTGTCATCATGGAGGGCGACGTCCGCGACGTCGTGCTCGTCTTGAAATGGCAGGGACCCAGTGTGACCGATCCGGATCAACGTCAGGATACATACGCGGCGGATGTCCTGTCGACCATCTTGGATGCCCCGGGATCGACGTTCCAAGAGCGTCTCGTGGACAACGGTCTCTTTTCCTCCTGTTCGATCGGGTATTTGACGCTGGGGCACGTGGGACCCATCGAGCTCATCGCGCACAGCAGCGTCGACAGCCTCACGCCCGCGCTCAACGCGCTCGTGGGTCAATTGATGGATCTCGCGTCGGGCGGCGGCTTCACCGACGAGGAGATCACGGACGCTCGGCAGGAAAGACGGGTCGGGGCCGCGTTCGAGATGGATGATGCCACCGCCATCGCGCACACGGCCGCGTTCTGGTGGAGTGTCGCGGGATTGGATTACTTTCGCGACTACACGGACCGTCTGGAATCCGTGGAGCGGCCCGCTCTCCAGCGGTACGTCAATCGATACATGAACAACCGGCCCGTCGTGGCCGGCATCCTGGTTCCGAAAGGACGCAGCGCACAACTCAAGCCGGTGCTCGCGCAGTTCCTCGACCGGCTCAAGGTCCCCACGACATGATCGCGCTGTGGGCCGCCGCGCTGTCGCTCACGCTGGCTACACCGGGGCCGGTCGACAGCGCCACCACCGACTATATCGTCGGCGGCGTTCACGTGATCCAACGGCGGACGTCGGCGAATGACGTCATCGCGGTGGACCTCTACTTTTTGGGTGGCACTCAACTGGCTACGGCGACCACCGCGGGTATCGAGCCGTTGGCGCTGCGCGCCGCCTTCTACGGCACGGATCATTATCCCGGCCGGGCGTGGCAGCGCGCGAGAGGGAGGACCGGGAGCGTGTTCGCGGTGGGGCCGACCAGCGACTGGACGCTCGTGTCGTTTCGGGGGGTCGTCGAGCAATTCGACTCCACGTGGGCGTTGCTGGCGGACTGCGTGATGCATCCGACCCTCGACTCGGCCACGGTCGCCGTCGCGCGACAGCGGATGATCATCGCGGCGCGGGCGCGCGACATCTCGCCGGACGGCGCGCTCTATGGGCTGGCCGACAGCGTGGCGTTTAGCGGGCATCCGTACGGCCTGCATCCCTCGGGAACGGAGGCCTCGCTCGCCGCCCTGTCTCCGAATGTGCTGCAGCGCTACGTGCGCGAGCAGTACGTCACGTCGCGCATGTTGCTCGTCGTCGTCGGCAACATCCCCCGCGCCACGATCGAGGCCGCGGTGACCCGGACGTTGGGCACGCTGCCGGCGGGCCGCTACACCTGGCACCCGCCGTCTCCTGTCACACCGCGCGTGGCGCCATCCCTGACCGTGGTCGAACGGGCGACCGCGACCAACTACATCCTGGGGTATTTCCAGGGACCGCCGGTGACGAGCCGCGATTACCCGTCATTCGAGCTGGCGACCTACCTGCTCGGCGCGCGCTTGTCGAACGCGATTCGCCAGCAGCGGAGTCTGTCCTATGCGGCGAGCGCGCCGTTCCTGGGTCGCGCGCTCGCGACCGGCGGGATCTACGTGAGCTCGCCCGATCCGGCCGAGGTGTTTCCGATCGTGTCCGCGGAGCTCGACACGATCCGCACCACGTCGATCTCCGCGCGCGGCTACGACTATTTCGTGCGGCAGTTCGTGACGCGCCAGCTGATCGCGAAAGGGTCGAGCGGAGCCCAAGCGGCCGCGCTCGCCGAGGCGCAGATCTACGAGGGGGACTATCACCGCGCGAACCTCGAGTCCCCGTTTCGCGACGTGACCCCGTACAAGATGCAGCAGGCCGCGAACAAGTACATGCGGAACACGCAGTTCGTGTATCTCGGCGATCCGAATCGAGTCAAGGGGATTCGCATCAACGGCATGTGAGCCGTTCGGCTCGGGTTACAGCACGAGCTCCCACGTCTGCGCCACGAGCTTCGGTCCGAATTTCTCGTTCGGCTGCTCCTCGACGAGCTGGAATCCTTCGCTTTCGTAGATGTGCCGCGCGGCGGTGAGCGGGTCGTTCGTCCAGAGGCGGATCCTTTTATATCCGACCTGTCGGGCGAACCGAATGCATTCGCGCACGAGCCGTCGTCCGAGGCCCGTGCCGCGCGCCGATGCCTCGACGAGCAGGAGGCGGAGCTGCGCGATCGTCTCCGAGTGCGCGACCAGAAAGACGTATCCCACGATCTCGCCATCGGGTCGCTCGGCGATCCAACATCGCTCCCGTTTCGGCTCGTGCTCTTTCAAGAACTTGGCGACGATCTCCGCCGCCAGGGCCTCGGACAGATCGTTCCACCCGTACTCCTGTGAGTACACCACGCCATGCCGGTACACGACCCAGCCCATGTCGCCGGGCCTCGGCGGACGCAGGATGATCGTCGGCGGCGTGGTCTCGAGCGGCGCGCCGAGGATCTCGGCGATCGTGCGCATCGATTCGACCAGCCGCCGCTGCTGCTCGGCCGGCAGCGTCTCGAGCATGGCGCCGGTCTCCCGCTCCTGCCGCGTCTCCAGAGCGGCGACTTCCTTTTTCCCTTTGCGCGTGAGCTCGAGCAAGCTCTGTCGGGCGTCCGACGCCGACGGGATTTTGGTCAGCAACCCCGCCTGCTCGAACCGCCGCAGCACGCGGCTCAGATAGCCGAGATCCAGTCCCAGCGACTTGCCGACTTCGGTCGCGGTGGGCCGGGTGCGATGCGCCAGCTCATAGAGCACGCGCATCTCGCCGAGGGAATAGGCGCTGCCGAGAAAGGCTTCGTTGAGCAGGCCGATCTGGCGCGTGTACATGCGGTTGAACCGCCTGACCGTGGCGACGCGATCCGTCATGAGACTAAAGTCAACCAATTACTTGCTTTTGTCAATAATCGCTTCCGATCCGCTGACCGCGCGCTAAAATGCTGACACTACTTCCCAGGGAGATGTGGATGCGCGTTCAAGCGTGGTCGCTGGCGCTCGCGGTATTGCCGGCCACGATGTGGTCCCAGGCTCAGCCCAAACGCCTGGCGACCGTCGAGAATCTGAAGAGCCCGGAGGCGCTGAGCTACGACGCGGCGGTCGACGCGTACTTCATCAGTAACATGGCCGGCCGGGATGGACATGGATTCGTCACCCGGGTGCGCGGGAAAGATGGGGTGGTCGATAGCCTGCATTTCATCACGGGGCTCAAGGCTCCCATGGGGTCGCGCATCAAGGGCGATACGCTGTGGCTCGTTGATCTCACGGCGCTCAAGGGATTTGATGTGCGGACGGGGGCGCTGCTCGCGACGATCGATCTGTCGTCGGTCCATCCGGTGTTTCTCAACGACATGGCGGTCGGGCCGAACGATGATTTCTACGTGACCGACACGGGTTACAATGGCGATAATCACACCGGCCCCGACCGTATCTATCACGTCGCAAAGAACCGCGACGTGCACGTCGTGCTCGAGTCGCCGGCGCTCGATCAACCCGATGGCATCGACTGGGACCCGCAGAGCAAACGTCTCGTGCTCGCGCCGATCGGCGGCGACTCGGTCCAAGCACTCGAGCCAGGCGCCAAAGCGCCGACGGACATCGCGCCCGGCGCAGGCCGCTACGATGGCATCGAGGTCGAGAAGGACGGCACGATCCTCATCACGAGCTGGAACGATTCGAGCGTCATGTCGCTACGTGGTCATGCACTGACGCGGCGCATCGGCAAGCTCGCGTGGCCCGTCGCGGATGTCAGCATGGACGCGCGCCGGAAGCAAGTGGGCATCGTCTCCCTCACCGCTAATCGGTTCGAGCTCTGGACTCTCCCATGAGAAACTATCGCATCCTGATCCTCGCGCTGGCGGTCGCCTGCAAGACCGAGCAGAAACCGGAGAAGACGGCGACGAATGGGCCGCCGGAAGGGCAGTGCCCGGGTGACAACGGCGGCATCACGCTGCCCGCGGGCTTCTGCGCGACCGTGTTCGCGGACAGCCTCGGCCATCCGCGCGACATCGTCGTCGCCTCGAATGGCGACGTGTACGTCAACACGTGGAGCGGCCAGTACTTTCTCACCGCCGCTCCGCCGGGTGGCTTCCTCATCGCGATGCGCGATACGAAGCACACGGGGAAGGGTGACTCCCTCGTGCGCTTTGGCCCGTCGCCGGCGACGAAGGGCACGGGTGGCACTGGTATCGCGCTCTATAAGGGCTACCTCTACGCCGAGGCGGGGCCGAACATCGTGCGGTACAAGCTGCCGGATGGACAGCTCGTGCCCGATACGACGAAGTCCGAGATCATCATCTCGGACTTACCGTTGAGCGGTGACCACCCGATGCATCCGTTCGTGATCGACACGAGCGGTGCGCTCTTTGTCGATCTGGGATCGGCGTCCAATTCGTGTCAGCTCAAGAATCGGACGCTGAACTCGCCCGGCCATAAGCCGTGCACGGAGCTCGAGACTCGCGGCGGCGTGTGGAAGTACGATGCGAACAAGACCGGCCAGAAATTCTCGCCGGCGCAGCGCTATGCGACCGGTATTCGAAACGCGGTCGGCATCGCGCTCGACCCGAGCGGCTCCGTCTGGTCCACACAGCACGGGCGCGATCAGCTCGGCGAGAACTTTCCGAAGCTGTATACGCTCGAGCAGAGCTCGGATCTACCAGCCGAAGAGTTGATGCACCTCGCATCGAACGCCGATTTTGGCTGGCCCGAGTGTTACTACGACCAAAATCAAAAGAAACTCGTGCTTGCGCCCGAATACGGTGGCGACGGTGGCAAGACGACGGGCATTTGCGACAAGAAGAAAGCGCCGGACGTCGCGTTCCCCGGACACTGGGCTCCGGACGGCCTCGTTTTCTATACCGCCTCGGCGTTTCCGTCGCGGTACCAGGGCGGTGCGTTCATCGCATTCCACGGATCATGGGATCGCCCGGTCGGGGCGCAGCAGGGCTACAAGGTCATCTTTCAGCCGTTCTCAAACGGCGCACCCTCCGGCGACTACGAGACGTTCGCCGATGGATTCGCGGGGGCGATCGTTCAGCCCGACAAAGCAGCGCATCGGCCGACCGGCCTCGCGGTCGCGCCGGACGGGGCCTTGTTCATCACCGATGACAAAGGCGGGCGAGTCTGGCGGGTGACCCACCAGCAGTAGACTATCGATTCCCGAAGGGACGAGCGGGGACGGTGCGCAGATATGTGTAAAGCGCACCGATCTCCGTATCGCTCATCAGCCGAAAATGACGCCAGGGCATAAACGTATCGATGGGCGTTCTATCCGGACGAATGCCCTGGCGTAACGCGCGCGTGAATAAAGAGTCGTTGTAACTCGCGAGCCCGGTCGGCGTGATATTCGCGGCGATCTTCTTATTCGGCCCCATATTCGGAATAAGCCCACCGGAAAGTCCCGGGCCGTGGCAGTTCACACATCCACCGATCAGCGTGAGATAGTGCCCGTACTCGACGCTCCTCGCGACCGGCGGCGCTTTCGCCGGCGGTGTCGGCAGCACCGCCGCTAACTCCGCCGCTCGGATCTTCGCGATACCGAGCCCCGTGAGCGCGCGGCCCACGGGACCGATCGCCGGCAAAGGCGTCCGCCGGTCGACGGGCGGAGCAGCGCGGAGCGCGGCGATCACGTCCTCGAGGTCATCGTCGGCCAGGTTGCCGAACACTTCGGAGGGCATGACCAGCAGTGATCGGCCGCCGGGCAGATACCCGTGCCGAATCGCCGCCTCGAAGTCCCGATCCGTGAACGTCGCCGCCGCGCCCCCCTGGCCGCGCGTCAAATTCGGCGTGTACAGCTTCATGAACGGCATGCCATCGATGAACAGCTGGCCGCCGTAGTCGGGCCCATGGCAGCCCGCACACGCCACCGACGCCAGATGCTGTCCATGCGCGATGCGCGCCGGATCCGTCGCCGCCTGAATCGTCACTGGCGGCGAGGTGAACCGGTGGCCAAGAACGGCCACGCTCCGCAGGTAGATCGCCGCGACTACGGCGACGAGGATGCCAACGACAACGGCGAGGATTCGCACGCCGCCAATCTATAGCATCAGGCTTCCAGTCGCCGGTCGTACGGGACAACCTCTCCCCGTTCGACATAGCGCTTGAGCAAACGCAAGTACATTGCCCAGCAGTAGCACGAGATGCGATAGTGGTCGTTCGACCGCGGCCAACCGGTGTGATGAAACCGCACCTGCGTATCACCTTCGAGGACGAACCCCACCTTGGTCCCAGTCCAATCGTCATCGGCGCGCGTGAGCTCCAACTCGAACTCTCGGTCTGGCACGGATTTCACGATTCGCGCTCGCCATTCATAGCCGGGCCCGAACCCCAGGTCGAACTCATTCCCATGCCGACTGGAGGTCTGAGTCCACCAAGTATCCAGACCCTCAGGCGTCGAGATGCCATGAAATACTTTCGACGCGGGTGCGTGAATCAAAAAATCCTGGATAATGTCGTTTGCCATGTGTCTTGAATGGTTGTGAGTTTCGCGGGCGACATGTCCCATGCCGCGAGCCAGAGACCGAGCACGTCGTCCACCTGAATGCGCAGCAAGGCGTCTCCCTCGACGATCCCCGCGAAATCCCGTGGAGGGTCAGAGATGAGCACGGTTTCCGTCTTCAATCCATGCGACGCGAGCCCCACTTCCCACGCGCGCTCGGCGGTGCCCCGGTGTGTCACGCGGGCCCAAGCCACGGCCCGATCCTGTCCGCGATGATGCTCGAGATAGTAGCGGAGGCTCTCGAGCTCGTACCGCCATCCGCGTCTCACGCCATCGTAGAACTCATCCCACCGCGCATCGGGGTCGAACCCATGCGCGACGAGGCGTAGCACCGTCGACGTCCCATGATCCTCGATCGTGAAATCATGGATCACGTGCGCCGCGCCGCTCGGCTGGGGCATCCCGAGTTGGAGATGCGCGCTTGGTTTCCAAATGGAGATGGGCAGATGGTCCATCCCGATGTCACCCCACCGCAGCGTCAGCGCCCCACCAACTCCCGGGCTGACGCTCGCCGTCAACGGAAACCACCGCTCCAGCTCTTTTGGATCCGTCAGCGCCTTCCACACGACGTCCGGCGACGCCGCGATCCGGATGACGTATTCAGCCGAGTGTGGGGTGGCCGGCGATGACGAATGAGAACGAGCGTCCATGGCTCGCCTCCGGTTGGTGGTATTTCGCCGCGAGTCGTCCGAGGCACTCGGTCAACTCGGCCGCGAACGCGTGCTGGTCGGCGGGGCTGGCGAATCGCACGTCGGCTTGCGCGGTCATCGTCGCGAGCCGTTTGCGCGACGCATCGGCGCGGCGTCGCAGTGTCCCGACATCGCGGATCAGCTTCGACGCCACCGCGAGCAGGTACGTCGACGAGAACTGATCCTCGGCGCGATCGATGTGCGCGGGGTCCGCGCCGAGTGGGCCGAGTGCGGCGGGCGAGATCACGTAGGATCGCGCGGTTGCCTGTACGATGCGCTCGACGCAGTTGCGTTTGCGGCGTTCGGCCACGAACGACACGAGGCCCTCGGCCTCCAGCTGGCGGACGTGATACGTGATGACCTGACGCGGCATGCCGAGCCGTCGCGCCAGTCCGGCCGCCGAGTCAGGCTCGGCCAATGCGTCGAGCAGCTCGCGTCGCATTGGATCCAGCACTGATCTCGCCTGCTCAGGCTGCTCTATAATCTCTAAAGCGGCACTCACGACAATGAGTCTATTATAGACAAATAAATTTGTCAATAACAGAAAGCAGGCGAGGCGAGCCGTGGGAAACGAAAATCAGAGGGTCCTTAGGTGAGCTGCGAGGTGCAGTTCGGGCAGCGCTTGGCGGGAATCGGAATCTGCGTCGCGCAGTAGGGACATGCCTTGGTGGTCGGAGCCGATGCGGGCGGCGCCATCGCCACCTGCTCCATATGCAGCTTGCTGATCATTCGCACCAACAGGAACACCGCCGCGGCGATGATCAGGAACGTGATGATGTTGTTGACGAACACGCCGTAATTCAGTGTCACCGCCCCCGCACCCTTCGCGTCGGCGAGCGACGCATAGGGACCCGCCGCCTTGGCCCCTTCCTTCAACAGGATGAACTTGTTCGAGAAATCGAGACCGCCTGTCGCGAGCCCGATGGGCGGCATGATGATGTCGTCGACCAACGACTTCACGATGGCGCCGAATGCCGCGCCAATGATGACGCCGACCGCGAGGTCGACGACGTTGCCGCGCATGATGAAAGCCTTGAAATCTTTCCACATCGGTCACCTCGGGGCGTCAGGGTGTGAGGGAAGCTAGACCAATCCCTGGAGCTTTCGCTAGCTTCCAAGGTGACCTCGTATCGAGACCGTGATCTCGGCATGCACCGGCCGATCACACGGCGCGACTTCGTGAATGGAGTCGCAATGTCCATCGGCGGCGCGCTCATGCCGATGGGTGCACTCGATACGATACTGCAGCAGGCCGACTACGCGCCGGAGCGCGATCCGAGCTATTACCCGCCCGCGCTCATGGGGCTGCGCGGCAGTCATCCCGGATCATTCGAAGTGGCGCACGGCGCGCGCGATCACGCGATCGGCGCGCTCATCGAGTCGGCCACCTCGATCGGCGAGGCATACGATGTGGTCGTCGTTGGTGGCGGGATCAGTGGGCTCTCGGCGGCCCACTTCTCCGGACCGTCCGCGCGCGTGCTCGTCCTCGACAATCACGACGATTTCGGCGGGCACGCCAAGCGAAACGAGTTCCAGGTGGGCGAGCGACGGCTCCTAATGTACGGCGGGACGCAATCGATCGATGGTCCGAATCGCTACAGCCAGACCGCACTCGCCTTACTTCACGATCTCGGCGTCGATCTGCATCGGTTCTACCGCGCGTATAATCGCGAGTTTTACCAATCGCTCGGTCTCTCGCAGGGAATCTTTTTCAATAAAGAAACGTTCGGCTCGGATTATCTCGCCGTCGGAGCAGGCATAAAATCGTGGTCCGACGTGCTGGCACGCGCACCGCTTTCTGAACACGCTCGCGCCGACATCGCGCGAGTGTATGAAACCGGCCGGCACGATACGCTGTCTCGCGAGCAGCTCGCGAGGATGAGCTATCGCGATTATTTGGCCAACGTCATGAAGGTCGCGCCGGAAGCGATGCCATACTTCCAAACGTTGACCCATGATCTCTATGGCGTCGGCATCGATGCGGTCCCGGCCCTCGATGTATTCGAGATAGGCTTCCCGGCAAAGATCGCCACGCCGCCAGAGGGTCAAGCGCCGTATATCTTCCATTTTCCCGATGGCAACGCGACCATCGCGCGATTGCTGGTGAGACGCCTGGTACCGAGCGCCGTTCCCGGATCGACGATGGATGACATCATCACCGCTCGCGTGAACTACGCCAAGCTCGATGATCCATCGCACCGCGTGCGTTTGAGACTCAATAGCACGGTTGTCCGGGTGAAGCAGCAGGGAACCCATGTTGATGTGATTTATGTGCGCGGCGGCAAGGCGTACTCGGTTCGTGCGTCCGGGGTCGTGCTCGCGTGCTGGAATATGGTGATCCCGTACCTGTGCCCGGAGATGCCAGAACCCCAGCGCGCCGCGCTCGCCTACGGCGCAAAGGTGCCGCTCGTCTATACGAACGTCGCCTTCCGCGACTGGAAGGCCTTCGCGAAACTCGGCATCGACGCCGCCTACGCGCCCGCCTGCTACCACACGCTCGTCGATCTCGACTACCCGGTCAGCCTCGGCGCCTATCAATTCGCGCACGGCACGGACCAACCGATCGTCGCGCACCTGCTGCGCACGCCGAATCACCCCGGCCTGCCCGCGCGCGATCAACACCGCGCGGGACGCGCTGAGCTGCTCGCGACGCCGTTCGAGACCTTCGAGCGCAACGTGCGCGATCAGCTCGCGCGCATGCTCGGCGCCGCGGACTTCGATCCCGCGCGCGATATCGTGGGGCTCACCGTCAACCGGTGGCCCCACGGGTATGCGTACGAGTACAACACGTTGTGGGATAAGGCCGCTTGGCCCGGCGCGACGCGGCCCTGCGTCACCGCGCGCGCGCCGTTCGGCCGAATTACGATCGCGAACTCCGATGCGGGCGCATCAGCGTACACCAACGCGGCCATCGATCAAGCGTACCGCGCCGTGCACGAATTGCTAAGGATTATCTAAGTCGCGACCGCGCGCTCGCGCCTCGCGATCCAACTCGGCCTCTTCTTCAGAGTCCTTCTTTTGCAGGTCGCGCTCAGCCTTGCCCAACGCGCTCTGCGCCTTGCCGGTGAGCTTGTCGATCTTCCCCTCGATCTGCATCTCCGGGTCATTGGTGA
>DASRDS010000184.1:0-1040 GCA_035652495.1 Gemmatimonadaceae bacterium | reverse complement strand
CACTGGTATCACAAGTACCACGTGCTCGGCGAACCCGAGCCCGTGCGCGGCGCGCGCCTCGCGCTCGCGCGCGCCACTCAACTCGTACTCCGAAACGCCATGACGCTATTGGGTATCCACGCACCGGAGCGGATGTGACCGTCCTCGTCGTCGGCTCGGTGGCCCTCGACTCCGTCGAAACGCCATTCGGCGCCGCCGAAAACGTCCTCGGCGGCTCGGCGGTCCTGTTCGCCTCGGCGGCGTCGCTGCTCACGCCGGTCCAACTCGTCGGAGTCATCGGCTCCGATTACCCCGTCGACAAGCTTCAGCCACTCGCGACACGTGGCGTAGACCTCGCCGGCCTCGAAAAGGTCGATGGCGAGTCCTTCCGCTGGCGCGCGCGCTATCGTCACGATCTCAATGTCGCCGAGACGCTCGAAACACGACTCGGCGTGTTTTCGCACTTCCGTCCGAAAATTCCCGATCAGTTCAAAAAGGCGCCGTTCGTCTTTCTCGGCAACATCGACCCGCGGCTTCAGATGGATGTCTTGCGCCAAGTCGATTCGCCGAAGCTCGTCGCCTGTGACACGATGAATTTCTGGATCGAGAGCCGGCGTGCCGACCTGGTCGCGCTGCTGGCCAAGGTTCACATGATCACGCTGAACGACGCGGAAGCCAGACAGCTGACCGAAAAGGCGAACCTCGTCCACGCGGCGCGTTGGATTATGAATCAAGGTCCGCGATACGTGATCATAAAAAAAGGCGAGCACGGCGCATTCATGTTCACCCGCGAATCCGTGTTCTTCGCGCCCGCGTATCCGTTGGAGCAGATCTTCGATCCCACGGGAGCCGGGGACTCGTTCGCCGGTGGGTTCGTCGGATACCTCGCCAAGACTGGCGATCTGAGCGATGCCAACATGCGTCGCGCCGTCGTGTACGGCTCCGCGCTCGGTTCGTTTGCCGTCGAAAAGTTCTCGAACGAGCGGCTCATGGAGTTGACCCGAGCCGAGGTGGACAAGCGCGTGGGCGAGTTCCGCAAGCTCGTCGCTTTCGATACCGAG
>DASRDS010000183.1:0-19594 GCA_035652495.1 Gemmatimonadaceae bacterium | reverse complement strand
TGTTTCGTCTTCATCGATGCTCGGCTCAAAGCGTGCGAGTGGTCGATAGCAGTGGTCTTGAAACCGATCCGGCCGATTCGCAATCAGTCGGGCACGCCGACGAGCCGCGATTGGCCTTACTTTTTCGACGCGTGGCGCCGTGTAAGTTATGGACGGTTCGTGCGTGTGAATTCGCCGCTTTCCTTGACGCCACGATCGTCCAGGACAAAGAGGGTATGGTCGTCGCCTACAAATGGAAAACGGCTCGAGACGAAGGCGATTACGAGCGTGTGCTTGTCGGCGGAATTATCCACGACTTAGATGGACGATCCAAAATCTGTTCGCGGCCGGCCGGCCAAGTCCCGGGGCGATTCGGGCCGGCGCGGCGCGCCCGGATTGCCTTGACCGTTCCGAAGCGCGGATCCGACAGACGCTCGCGCAGCTACAATCTTCGCCCGACGAACGATTACCGCATGGCCAGACGCCTACTACCCGGCATCGTCGCGGTGCTCATTGTCGTGGTCGGGATCGTCGTTGTTTCTGCCGTGTCGGTGTTTTTCATCCCGATTTCATCTCGCACGGTTCAATTGCCCGCGGTGATCGTGTTCTTCGGCCCAGAACCGTTCCGTCCGGCGTTGCGACCATCGGTGGTTGCCACCGTCTGGCCCGCATTGAGCTGGATCCTTATCGCGGTCGGCGTTGGCATTGCGACGCGGAATACCAGCCGCCGCCGCACCTTCGGATACGCGGCCGTCGCCGCCCTCGCATGGCTTTCGTGGCAGGAAGCGCTCGCGATTCACTACATCGCGAGCGATTGGCGACGCGGGAAGGACTCGGATCTACAGGAGAGAATTCTCGCCGAAACTCCCGTTGGCAGCTCGATGTCGCAAGTCGAACAAGTCATCCGGAGCGAAGGCTGGAAGGTGATTCGCGTCGACCGAGAACGTGGATTCTTGGATCAACGTGAAACGACGAAGCGTCCGGACTTCAACTTTCCGGTAGTCGGCGTGATGCACATCGAGGCCGACGCCGGCGACGTTCAGGGCGTGCCGTTCAGGTCCAACGTCACCGTGTTCTGGGGATTCGATCGCGACGGCAAGCTGATCGACGCGTGGGCGTGGAGAACTACCGACGGTTGGTGACTGCGGTGCGTGGATCAGGCTGCGAGACGAACGCCGGGCCGCGGGCTAGACCACGATGCCGTACGCCTCGTGGAAGGCATCCGTCGCGTAGTCGTAGCTGGCGTACGCGAATCCCTGGTGGCCCCAGTCGACGCCCCAGCTGTTGCGAATGATGAAGTGCGCGGGCGTGTATCCCACGATGGCCACGGCGTGGCCGCCATTGGCGCTCTTCTTGTCGTATTTGCGAAGCTGACCATCCGGCTTGATGTTGTTCCAGTTCGAATCGACCCGCAGACGAGTCAGAATCGGCCCGTGCCACGCCAGCCACTCCTTGAATCGATCGAGCTTTCCGGCCTGCGTGCCGCACAGGTTGAAATAGGCCTTCAGCTTCAGCCGTCCCGCAATCTTCAGGAAGTGCGCTTCCTTCAGCTTGACCAGTCCCCCCTCGAAGGGCAGGACCGAGGTCTTCAGCGCGCCGATCTTCCGGACGACCCTCAGCGCCGACTTTGCGCTGGTGCCCGCGTCGTCGAGGAACGTCGTCGGATACGAGCACTGATGATCCATCTCCTTGGCCGCCATCCAGATGTAGCGGACCGAGATGTGCTCGTGCTGCCGCAGCTTTCCCGCCTTCACGAAGTGGTAGCGCAGCACGGAATCGGCGAACGCCCAGCCGACACAGGAGCCGGTGGCCCCCTGGTTCCCGATGTTCCACCAGGGCTCTCGAAGGTCCTTCGACGATGGGATCTTCTTGCGCCTGGCGCTGAGGCCGAGGTCCTTCGCTTTCTGCAGCGACCAGTCTTCGTGCTGGTCGGGCGATTCGGTGCAGTTGTAGATGCGCGCGCGAGCCGCGCGGCTCACGACTTCTTCGACGCCTTCTTCTTGGTCGTCTTCTTCTTCTTCTTCTTCGGTCCGGGCGCGCGATCCACGTTGGGGTTCGGCATCGAGTCTCTCCTGAGTGTCAATCAGCGGCGGCTGTCCACGGTCGACGCGTACCGCGGATCCGCGCGCAGGGCCGCGAGCAGCGGATTTCTCGCGATGGTTTCGGAAGGATAGCCACTCGATCGGCCTTTCGCAAGCCAGCGCAGGGCTTCGTCGCGATGGTGCAGCATTTCGTAGCCGACCGCCACTTGATACAGGACTTCGGGATTGTCCGGCGCGAGCGCCGCCGCCTGCGCCAGCAGCGGGAGGCTTTGCTTCTCCTGTCCGACGGCCGCGTAATAGCTGCCGACGTCGGCCAGAAGATAGTCGTCCCGCGGCGTCTCCTTCAGCAGGCCGGTCGCGAGCGCGATCGCTTTGAGGTACGTGTCTTTGATCGTGGCGGCGTCGGCGCCCTCGTTCGCATAGACGGCCGCGAGGAGACCCCAGGCGCGGTACTGATTCGGACGGATTTCAATCGATCGCGCGAGCGCCCGTTTCGCCTCCGGATATCGTCCGGCGTCCGCGAGCACCATCCCCAGGTTCCGGTAGTGGATGAACGTCGGCTCGAGATCGATGGCCTTCTGAAATTCGGCCGCGGCGTCGTCCAGCCTGCCCTGGCCCCGGTACGCGAGACCGAGGTTGTTATGGGCACGCGGATTGTCGGGCACGAGCTCGACGGTGTGGCGGAACTGATCGCCCGCCTGGGACCACCTGCCGCCGTCCAGGTAATGCGCCCCGAGCTGCATGTTCAGGAGCCAGTCGTCAGGCGCGAGGCTGACGGCCTTCTGCAGCGTCGCCTCGACCAGCTCGGTGCGGCCTTCGCGAGTTTGCAACTCGGCGAGCGCCCCATATGCGGCCGCATTGAACTTGTCGAGCCGAAGTGCCGTTTCGAGCTCGTGGCTCGCGAGATCGTTCTGATCGGTGTAGGCGTAGAGAAATCCCAGCGTGACGTGCGCCGACGCCAGATCCGGCGCGATTGAGAGCGCGCGCAGCGAGGCATCCCGCGCCGGTTCGAGATATTTCGTGTCGCGCTGCTGGGCGAACTGCAGGAAGTTGGCGCGCCCGAGGTCCGCGAACGCGGGCGCGAACTGCGGGTCCTCGCCGGCGATCGTCTGAAGCAGCGGAATCGCCGTTTCGAGTGCCTGCGGCCGGTAGTAGTGGGCCAGCAATTCGTGCGCGCGGCGATAGCGCGCCTGCTCGTCGCCCGCGGGCGTGCGCGCGTCGCCACGCGGAGGGACGGCCCACCGCCCCAAGGCGACCGCAAGCAGCGCACCCGCGATGACGACCGGCGCGAGCATCCAGGGCCGCAGCCGGCGCGGCCGCGCCGCGGACGGTGCGATCGCGGCGTGCGATCCGAGGCCGATCGCGTCCGACAGCGCGGCGATCATCCGGCCCGTGCTGGCGAAGCGCTCCGCCGGCGACGCGCTGATCGCCGTTTCGACGACGCGGGCGAGCGGTTCCGGCAGATCGGGTCGGACGTCGAGCAGCGTGCGCCTCGAGCCGGACGCGTGCGCCGCGCGGAGCGCCGCGACGTCGGCGCCGTCGACCGGGTACCGTTTCGTCAGCAGATAGAACAGCGTGACGCCGATCGCATAGATGTCGGTCGCGATCGTCGCCGGCTGCCCCTGCAGCAGCTCGGGCGCCATGTAGACCGGCGTGCCGCTCGCATCGCCGTCGGTGCCGTACGCGTGCGTGAGCCCGAAATCCATCAGCAGGATCTGGCCGCCTTCCTCGCGCATCACGTTGGCGGGTTTGATGTCGCGGTGCAGAAAGCCGGCGGCATGGACCGCGCCGGCGGCGCGGCAGATGTCGATGCCGACGAGCGCCGCCTCGCGTGGGCCCATCGGACCCTGCGTGGCGACGAGATCCGCCAGCGTCTGCCCTTTGACGAAATCGCTCCAGAACCCGAGGCGGCCGTCGTAACGGTCGACCCCGTAGATCGACACGACGTTCGGATGGCGCACCCGCGCGATCGCCCGCGCTTCCCGAAACAGCGCGCCGACCTCCTCGTCCGGCGTGCCACGGCGCGGCAGGAGCAGCTTCAGTGCGACGTGGCGCTGAAGCGTCGGGTCGAACGCGCGATACACTTCGCCGAACGAACCGCGGCCGACGCGCTGCAGCTGTTCGAACGGCCCCCAGCGATCCAGCGCCTCCGGGTTGTCGGGCGAGACGCCGCCCGACGGCCTCGTTTCGCGATCGGTCTCGTCCACGACGACACAGCCTAACATTCGCCGCCCGAGAACTGTACGGGATCGGCCGGGCCTCGACTCGGGCGGTCACAGGTCTTGTAGACTGGGTCGTGCGCGTCCAGTGCGCCATCGCGGGCGGCGGTCCCGCCGGCATGATGCTCGGTTGGCTCCTCGCGCGTGCCGGCGTCAGTGTCGTCGTGCTCGAAAAGCACGCGGATTTCCTTCGCGATTTCCGCGGCGACACGATCCATCCCTCCACGCTCGAAGTTCTGGATGAGCTCGGCGTCCTCGACGCGTTCCTCGCACATCCGCATCGAGAGATCCGACACATCACCGGTCGCATCGGACGCGAGACGCTGACGCTTGGCGACTTCTCGCACCTGCCGACGCGGTGCAAGTTCGTCGCGCTCATGCCGCAGTGGGACTTCCTGAACTTTGTGGCCTCCGAGGCACGCGCGCACGCGACGTTCCATCTGTTGATGCAGACCGAGGTCACCGGGCTCCGCGAATCGGACGGGCGCGTAGCGGGCGTCGTGGCAACGACGGCCGGCGGAACGATGGAGATCGATGCCGACCTCGTTGTCGGCGCCGACGGCCGGCATTCGGCGGTGCGCGCCAGGGCGGGGCTGATCGTCGAGGACCTCGCCGCCCCGATCGACGTGCTGTGGCTGAGGATCTCGAGGAACCCGGCGGATCCGGAAGGATTGGTCGGCAACCTCGGCGCGGGCATCGTCTTGGTCATGATCGACCGCGGCGACTACTGGCAGTGCGCGTTCGTGATCCCGAAAGGCGGCATCGACGACGTCCACGCGCGCGGACTGGCGGCGTTCCGCGATCGGATTCGAGCGCTCGTGCCGTTTCTCGGCGATCGCGTCGACGAGCTGCGCGACTGGACCGAAATCAAGCTGCTGACCGTCGTCGTCGATCGGCTGCGCACGTGGCACAAGCCCGGACTCTTGTGCATCGGCGATGCGGCGCACGCGATGTCGCCGGTCGGCGGCGTCGGAATCAACCTGGCGATCCAGGACGCGGTCGCGACCGCCAACATCCTGGCCGGCCCGCTCGCCGCCGGCCGCGTGTCGGAGGACGATCTCGCGCGCGTCCAGCGCCGGCGCGAGCTGCCGACGCGCGTGATTCAACGAGTCCAGCTCGCGATTCACGACCGCTTTCTGAGAACGGCGCTCGACCGTCGCGGCGAAGTGACCGTGCCGCTCGCGATGCGCCTGCTGCAGTGGTTCCCGATGTTGCGGCGGATTCCGGCGCGCCTCGTGGGCGTAGGCGTCCGTCCCGAACACGTCAGGGTGCCGCGTGCAGATGTCGGACGAAGGGCCGGTTGACCGCCAGATGCCGGATGTTGGTGAATGCACCGCATCCACCGCGAACGAGGTGTTTCGCGCGAATGCCCGCCACTTGGCGTCCGCGCTCATGGCACACCGCGAATCGGACGTCCTTGGAACACTCGATTGTCCGCGACTGCCGGCCCTTGACGGGCGCGTCAAGTTTCACCGCGGTATCAGCCCTCGACACATTCGGACTCCGGATTTAGCGGAGAACAACGCCTCGGTGGCGAATCGAGCCATTTTGGCTTCTGAGTTGTAATGAACGCGAAGGATCATGAGGCGGTCTCTACTCCTCGTAGTTCTCCTATTCGCCAGCGTTGCTGCTGCACAAGACGTCCTGTTCCGCACGCAGATGACGCTTGTGCTGCTCTCATTCCATGTCAGGCAGGGTAACGACTTCGTGCGTGACCTCAAAGCCGGAGATGTGACGCTGCTGCAGGACGGCACGCCACGCCCGTTCACGATCTTCGATAGCCCGACGACGCACGAGCGCATGCCGCTCGAGCTCGTGTTGCTGTTCGATCTGAACCCGGCGATCCGATATTTCTGGGATCCCGCCGATGTCTTTCGCTTTGTCCCGTCGTGGGAAGAAGGTATGACGAGGCGGCTTCTCGAAAGGCGCGACGCCGACGTGCGGGTCAGTGTCTATGTGACGACTGCGCAGAGGCTCTATCGGGTCACGCGCGCGACAACGGATGTTGGCGAGTTGACTCGCGATTTCCGCGGCCTGCTCAATGCAAGCGCTGGTGAAGTCTCAGGCACCGATATTCCGCTGTCTCTCCCTCCGAAGCGCGAGACGGTGGATCGCGGTCCATTCACCGGGAACTATCGGACGAGCTATTTTGTCAGCAACCAGCAACGCGGATGGCCTCTGGAAGCGGCGATCGGCGTCCTGACCGATGTCGCGGCCGCTCAGGACAAGGTGTCGCGCGTGATGGTGACCTTCTCGGAAGGGATTGGGGCCACGACGACCCTGCCCGAAGACGTCGGAGTCCATGCCCTCGAACTCGGCATCCCGATGTATCCGGTTGCGACCAACTACCAGCATCACATCCGCAGCGACGTTCCACGGAATCTGTGGCGCATGCGGCAATTCGAGCGCTTGGGCAAATTGACGGGGGGCCGCTCGGTGGAGTATGCGTCGATCGATGCGCCGTTACTGATCGAGATCCTCGACAGTTTCAAGGCGGATGCGCTGGCGCAGTATGTGATCGGATTCGTGCCCGATTCGAATCAGTCCCCCAGGCGGCACAATCTCGAAGTCCGAGTGGCGGGTCAGTCGAGCGGCTCGGTCGAGGGCGGCAAGCGCACGGCAGTCTACTGATCCGGAAGCTCACGACGCGCGACCACACCCAAACAGACGTCCATTTGGCGCCATTCGGGAGATTTCGCTCGGCGTTCGCGAACCGGTAAGGTGTGCGACCGCCGCGAGTGAGTTAAGACCATTGGAGGCTGCGCTCTGCTGGAATCGGACCGGTCTTCTGAACGTGGTCAGCGCTATTACTTAAGGAGCAGGTTGGCGGCCTACTGCCGCGAAACCCCTTCCACGTTGAACACCCTGTCTTGATGCTGCGGACCGAATCCATTTCGAAATTGGACATCGGCGGAAAACGTTCCGCGCAATGCGTTGTCTTGGTCGGCGAGAACCGTATCTCATGATCCAAGACGAACCACCCACGTCGTCATGCAGCGCTGCCCCTGCACGACGGTGGTTTTCAGCGGATCGAGAAGCACGCCGCCCAGTTCGCGGGTCAGTGCCATCAACATCGCTTCGTCCACGAGGAACCGATCCGACCCGTCCGGCAGACGATACCGTCCGGGACCGGTAAATTCGATCGTGGCTTCCATGCCGATCGCCGAGGCGAGCCGTACGAAGAACAACCCGCCGGGTTTCAGCAGACGCCAGCATCCTGTCACCATCGCGCGGAACTGACGCTCGTCGCGCGCGAAATGCAACACCGCGCTGCAGATGACGACGTCGGCGAACGCATCGGGAAAGGTCAGGCGCTCGAGCGGCTCGACACGGAAGTTCTTGGGCGGCAGGTTCGGCGACAGGCGCGCCGCCAGATCCCGCACCGTGGCGATCGCGCCGGCATCGGCGTCCGCGGCGTGCACGTCGTAGCCGCTCCGCAGGAAATACACGAGATTGCGGCCACCGCCGCATCCCGCATCGACGATGCGCATGCCGGCCGTGATGTGGCCGCGGAGCAGCTGGTCGAACAAATAGATGTCGATGTGGCCGAACTGCGCGACGAGGTCGGACATGGCCGGCGATCTTACCAGCCGATGCCTCTGGCTCTCTCCGAAGCCGTTACGTGCCGGTGTTCACCGGCGTTGGACTGGAGTGCATCAACGGCCTGCTTCAGGATGTCTCCTTGGCCCCGCAGTTCGTGAGTCACGACAGGACGCGCAGTTCTGATCGCCGCATGTGGGGTGCTCGCCTTAGGATCGCACCGACATGCCCATCGCGATCCGTCCCATGCAAGCCGCCGACGCGCGGCGGTTTTGTCGAAGTCCATCACGCCAAGCGGCTCGCCGTCGAGTTCGGCGATCAACTCGCCCAGTTGTTGCCTTCGGCCGCGAGCCGGACCCACAGCGTGTTTCGTGACCGTCGCCGTGCTCCGGCTCTCAACGCCGCGCTCGTCACGCACGACGCGTAAGGCGATACGTGCCCGGATGGACCGCTACAAATCGGGAGGATGCTGGGCGGCAGCCCGGGAGTGACCAGGTCGGCGCCGCTCGCATCGGGCCAGCGATACGTCAGGGACTCGAGATTCGGATCGTACGAGCGCGTGGGCGTCAACCACAGCACGTCGTCGCTGAACTGATCCGTGTCACTGAAGGTCAGGTCCCGACCGCAACTGCTCGAGCGGATGACCGCAGGCGAACCGTTCATGGATCCATGTGCTGAATGGAACACCGCTCCGTTCGTTGTGGGGCTTAGAGTCCACGCCGGTCCCTCGTGCGGCGCGGTCTTGTGGAACGCGGCGGACGGACCGGATCGGTGGAGGAAGAACGATGATGAAGATGTCGAAATCGGCGCGGTGGACGGGGTTCGCGCTCCTGACCCTTCTCGCAGTGCCGCAGCTCGTGCACGCGCAATGGTCCTGGCACGCGGCACTCGGTGCGCAGAGCAGAGACCGCGGCGCTCAGGCGCTGGCCTTTCTGCCCGACGAACTCTGGATTCACGCGGGTGACACCGTCACGTGGCGTTCCGACGTCGACGAGATCCACACCGTCACCTTCCTGCGGACCGTTCCGACGGCGCAGGTGCGGCCGCCGTTTCCGGCCGGCTGCCCCGGCTTCTCCTCGAGTCCCGCGACCTTCGACGGGACGACGTGCGTGACAACGCCGCCGCTCGTGAAGGGTCAGGAATTCAGCGTCACCTTTCCGACGCAGGGCAACTACAAGCTCGTCTGCCTCGTGCACGAAAACATGACCGGCGTCGTCCACGTGCTGGATCCGTCCAGCCCGCTGCCTTTCGAGCAGCCGGACTACGACGCGCAGGCGGCCGAGCAGCGTGGGGATCTGCTCGCCGATCGTGACGGCGATCACGACGGACATCGCGGGCACGGCAGCCGAACGCTGACGCCGACGGTTGTCGCGGGGTCGGGCGAAGTCACGGCGAACGGCGGCGGCTCGATGACGCGGTCGGTCGTGCGGTTCGACCATGAGAGCCTCACGATCCGCGTCGGCGACACGGTCGAATGGACCAACGACGATCCAGTGACGCCGCACACGATCACGTTCGGCACGGAACCAGCCGATCCGATGCCGCCATCGGGTAACGTCACCATCGACGCCGATGGCGCCCGGCACGTCACGCTCGCCGGCACCGGGGACAGCGCGCACTCGGGGTTCGTCGTCTCGGCGCCGCAGGAGCGGCTCTTCCTGCCGCAGGCGCCCCTTGGCGTCACCCGTTTTCGCGTCACCTTTACGCAGGCGGGAACCTACCCGTACATCTGCGCCCTGCACGATGACCTGGGCATGAAGGGCAAGATCATCGTGCGCCGTTAGCCTGCAGACGACACGATGCGGCTTCGAGACCGGCGTGCCGCATCGGGGTGGGCGTCAGTGAATGCGGGGTTGCATGCGACCGTCGCCGTCCACGCAGACCACCGGGAGCGACGGAGCGGCCGTATTGCACCGCGTGCTCCGTCGCTCCTTGCCTTTTCCGCCGTCGAGCGGCACTCGAGTCGCGCCGTCTGAACCGAGCTGCTTCACGAGCTTGTTGTAGACGCCCGCGATCAGCAATCGCCCTCGACCTGTTACGGTCGTCGTGAACTGATTGTGCTGAGCGGATCCGCACGCTCGCGGCGCAAGCGGGGAAGCTCGTGGCGCGGCTGTACATTCCGTTGCTCGAGGAGCAGAATGTACGCACGGGGTTATTCGAGGAGCACCAACTGCAAGACGTCGTGCGCCATCTGGTGGCCGACATGCGCACCGGTGCGGCGTGCGCACACATGACCGGCCGGCGGACGCCGAGCGAAGTTCTCCCGCTCGAGGGGCGCCAGGTCGACTTGGCGCATGGCGAAGTGCGGTTGGAGAGCGGCACGACGAAAAACGGGGACCGGCGCGTCTTCCCGTTCACGACCGCGCGGCGCGGCGTCCTGGTGAACACTGGCGCCAGTGGCTAATCTGGATCGCGGCAGGGACGATGGTGCCCTGTCTGTGGGTGTTCGCGTTCTCGGCTGGATCGTGGTTCGAGGCTCAGGCGTCACTGATGCTTTGCGCGGGTCTCGCCTCGACGCGCGGCTGGTACGGACGTCGGCATCGTGTGCATGGGCGCGATCGTCGAGGCGGCGGCGCTGCACTTGGTGGTCTTCTCGCCAGTGGGGTTCACCACGGTCACGTCCGTGGCGGGGAACCGACGTACTTCGATGGATCGACGCGCTCGCGCGGTGTGCGTAAATAGCGCATGTCGGCCGCGCGCGCGATCGTGTGCTTCCTCGCCGGTGTCGGCTTCGCGTTCGCCGTGCTTGCGACGGCACAGGTCTGGCGCGTGGGCGGCTTCGCGCCGCCAGGTTATGTGATGACCGCTCTCCCGGCGGTGCTCGCGTGCATCGCCCTGGCGTCCGCGTTGCTAGATGCCGCCATCGGCGTGGCTGCCGCCGCCGTCATCTTTATCGTCATCGTGTTCGTCTCTGGTTACGCCTTCGTTAGCTGGTTCTGGTATGCCGCCGCCGCGTTGTTCCTGGCGATGGTGGCGGCGCTGACGATCGGACCACCTGATCGTCGTAAGCCGAATTAGGAGGGCTTTGCGGCTGGTCTTCCACGCCAGCCGACCGCCAATCGTACCTGCGGACCTGATGGTGTGCAGACGTGCCGCAGCCTGCAGATTCGGAAGCATTTCGCTAACGGGCCGATCAGACGTGAGCCCCTCACGATTGATGGAAAGTGTTTACCGGCCGATGGTGGTCAAACTCGAATCGGCAGGTCCGTCCGCTCGGCTAGAATGACGCCGTGCCGGATGTCCACGTTCCCAAGGTCGACGAGCCCAACGGGTCGCACATCCTGAAGCTGCTGCTGGAAGTCGCCCTCATCAGCGTCGGGGCCTTTCTCGGACTGATGGGCGAGCAGTGGCGCGAGTCGCGACATCATCGCGAGCTGGCGGAACAGGCGCTGCAGCGTTTTCGGGCGGAAATTGTATCGAACCGCAAAGCGGTTGCCGAGGTCAAAGACTACCACGTCACGCTGCTGCATGAACTCAACGCGTATTTGATGGCGACGGGTGACGATCGCAATCAGCGTCACGTAACACATCTCCGGCATGGTCGTTCACTCAGCCCGCGCTGATTGGTGACCTGATTTGCATCGTTCGGGCCCGCTGTATCCGCGCGCGGTGACTGTCGGTGCGAGCTGTGAATGACCGCCGGTAGCACAAATGGTATCCGCGGGAGCTCCGGATCCTCGGCAGCGTGGTGAGCCGAATGGCTGGATCTCGGCGACGACAAAAATAGCGTGATGATGAATTGGCTCGGCGCCCCGGTTGTGATCGTGCTCGCGGCACAAGCAGCATCGCCGCCGGGAACGGACGTCGACACCGCCGCGATTCGGACGGTCGTCGACCACTGGCGTCAGATGTGGGATCGGTTTGACGCGTCGTCGCTCCGCGACGATTACGCAGAGGATGCGGATTTCCTGAATGCGTTTGGCACTCGACTCAAGGGACGCGCTGAGATCCTGTCGTTCGCCAACCGCGTGGTGCGGAGACCGAACGTGCAAGACCGTCATACGGTCTGGTCGGAACCGGTCATCCGGTTCGTACGCCCCGACGTGGCGATCTGTTCGCGCGACTACACCACAAGCGGCCAACGGACGTTAGAAGGCCAGCCGATTGGCGTTCGGAAGACGCACGCGGTTTGGGTGCTCCGCAGAGACGAGGGGAAGTGGCACGTGATCAGTCAATTCATTTCTGACGAGAACAGCGCATCGTAACGTGTCGGCGCCGGACCTCGAAAGCCCACGCGATGTGCACTAGGCTGTCCACACTAGGCCTTCGGAATCGAACCAGCTGGTGTGAGGTGATCGATGGCCTGCGGAAGGACCTGGGCGAGCTTCTGTGTGAGCTCCGGCACGGACATACCGGCTTTCGCTGCGAGCTGCTGCAACAGGTCCGGCCCGAGTGCGCGGTGGAGGTCGGTCGGCGAGATCGGCGCATTCGGGTCGGTGCCCACCCATGACCGCACCGTGGGGCCGAGGCCGTTCTGCTCGAACTGGCTGACCACGCCCTGAACGCCTCCGTGCCGTTCGAGAATATCGTTGACCACTGACGCCATCGTTCCGCCCACGATGCCGCCGAGCACACCATCAAATAGTCCCATGGCCGTCTCCTGTTTCTCCAGCGTACCCTCGAAGCGGTGCTCTTGCACGCGTCCTCTCTGGGCGGCTTCGCGGCCGTCGATCACGAAACGATGAGCTATTCGCGGAGATGGTGCCAGGCGAGCGCTGGTTACTCGTCGTACTCCTCGGAGCCCTGCACCCACATGAACGACTGCAGGTCGATCATGTCGCGCGGCTTCATCGCGCGCAGATCGCGGCAGACGGTCGCCGCGAAGTCGAGGAGGCTGCGGTATGTGTCCCAGTTCGGTGCGGAACGGTAGCGGAATTCGACGTGGTACTCGCGGGCGGCGATGCGCGTGACGTTCGGCTTCAAGAAGATGTGCGTCTTCGGATCGGCGATGAAGCCGAAGACCGTCACGAGCGGCCACGTGAGGACGCGCGTCCGCCGCCGCGGCAGCGACGCGACGCAACGCGTCCACGCCTCGAATCTCGCCTCGATAGGCGCCGTGCCGTGCACGTATTCGTAGAGGCCGCGCGCGAACGTCTCCGCAGCGTCTGGCGTCCGCAGCGCGTCGCGCAGCGCCATCTTCTCGAATGAGAACAGGAGGTTCGTCCGCGACTCGATGCGCACAGCCGTCGCCGCGATGTCGGCAAAACGGCCCGCGTCGATCAACGATCCGAAGTCGGCGCGCCCGAGCGCCGCCGTCCACTGTTCGTGCGCGCGCCACTTGTAGCCCCGCTCCCAGTCGATGTACGTCTCGTCGCGAAACCCCGCAGGGAAGAACCGGAGGAATTTCCTGCGGCAGCGCTCCGGTCCGGACAGTCGCCGAGGCACGGTTTGGGCGATGCATGACGTTTGCCGGGTTGATGTGGTCGAGCTGCGATATTGAAGTTGACTCATTCGCGTGGGGGCCCGGAGCGTATGGCGTAGACCCAGTAACCAATGAGTGCGACGATCGGGCCGAAGTGAAGGACTCCGAGCGGACCGAAACTGGTTATGGTCAGCGGCCAAACGCCGGACACGGCGGATGAGCAATCGGAACAACGTCTATAGCGTTCACATCTAGCGATGGCGGTCTCCCACCGTCAAGCCGTTCAGCGGAAGATCCACACACGGGAGTCGCCAATTGCGAGTTCTTGTGCGGTATCTCGCGATCAACAGTGATGACAACGCCCCCGCGATTGACGGCCTTAGGTTGACGGCCCGCCATCGCCGAGCCGCGCGTGCATCGTGCTGAGGTCAGTCGCCGCCACGGAATGGCGTGTCAAGGCTCAACACGAGTGGCGGCAAGGTTACCGGATCGCGCCGAATGTGCCCGCAATGATGGAGTTGCCGATTGCGTGCATCACGCCGACAAGCCAAAGATTGCCAGACCGTCGAAACACCATGGCGAACACCAGTCCGATCGCGTAAATCGACGCGAACTGCGAGGCGGCGAGTGACCTCGCGGAGAAGAAGTAGTAGAAGTGTTGGGGACCGAACGTGTACAGCGCGTTGGCGACGATGATGCCGACGACCGCCCCCCAACGACGAACCAGTTCCGTCTGCAACATCCCGCGGTAGAGCACTTCTTGATGAAATCCCCAGAACATGTAAGGGACAAACGTCGTCCACAGAATGCTCGCCGCCGAAGATTGGGCAAACACCATCCGCAGCCGATGAGCGAACATCATCGGAAACACGACGCCGGCGACGAAGACGACTTGGATGAAATACGACGTCTCCGTCGCGTTCCACTCGCCAAACCGATGAAGACCGATTTCAGGCCATTGAAGTCCAGCGACAAAACGGACCGACAGTAGCGCCAGAGCGAGCAAAATGGGAGCCTGAAACCAAAATGGCGGGAGTGGAATCCCAAGGAGAGCGTAAGCATTCACGCCCGCAAGCAACGTGTCGTGGCTGAAGGCGAGGTGGACCAACTCGAGTCCGGCAACCAGTAGCAGCAGTCGCACTCCGGCAGCGGAGCCGTAGGTCGGTAAGCCGGGTGGCTTATCGAATAAAAAAACGTGTCCGCGCCAGAGAGTCTCGAGTCTTCGAAGGCGCGGCTGCATAGGCGCGGCGACTTCGGTCATATGTTCCTTTTGCGCTGCCTGCGTGGCGATTATTCTATAAGCGACAGTGCTTCGGATGGCGATTCCTTTTATCGGCGAGCGCCGCGCGCGCCGTCTCGAAGGGCACTCTTCCAATCGGTGCCCGACACTCAAGTGGGCAGCAATCAATCGTGACGGAGCGCGGCCGCCGGCTTCACACGCGTGGCGCACCGGCAGCGCGACGGTCAACTGTACGACGCCATCGCCGGCGCGATTGACGGTCCTGGATTGACGGGCACGAGCCGCTTAGCGGCTTGACTCGATCGACGGGCAGCTTCAGAAACTCGCCGCTCATCGTCGTCGCGACGTTCTGACCGCCGGCGGGGATGACGACCATCTCTTTCTCCGGTGAGCGGATGGTCTCGAAGTAATCCCGCACGGGCACCACGGGTGTGACGTTATCCTGCGCACCCTGGGAGATGAAGAACGGCACGTCGAAACGGGTGCCGAGGGCGCGTAAGTCCTCGCGATCGACGGCTTCCCTGAAGTGATCCTGGCTTGTCACGATACCCCGACATAGTCGCGTAGATCCCCGACGCCGGCTTCGGAGTCGAACAAGACGATTGACGCGAGCTGGGTGGTCGACGGTTGGCCTGCCTCGTACGCGTTTGCCCACTTCGTGTGCACACTTGCCTTCGCGACGGTGTCGTACGGTGGTGGACCGTTCGCCTTCGAGCTCGCCGATCGCCTTGCGATCGTTTCGCCCTCGCGCTTCGGCGAGCAGCTGCCAATATGCCACGGCCTTGAACAAGCCCTGATTCACGGCCTGCCCCGAACCCACGTACGCATAGAACAGATCAGGTCGCGCCTTCGCGATGTGACCCCGTCTCAATTACCAAAGGCGAACTGACAGGTCAACCCGCCGAGCTCGACGGCCGATGTTGTCCATTCCGGACGCCTCGGTGGTTCCAACGGATAGGTCGGCCCGCCCCAGACGGCCTAAGTCTTGCGCCGAAGCCGGCGATGCAATACGACGCGGTTCTGCTGGATATTGACGGAACGCTTGTCGACAGCAATGCGGCGCATGCGGCGGCCTGGTCGGAGGCGTTCGCGCAGTTCGGTCGAGACTACCCATCGGCCATGATTCGCCCGCTCATTGGCAAAGGTGGCGACAAGCTGCTGCTGGAGATCGCCTCGCTCGACGCCGAGTCTGCCGAGGGCCAGAAGATCTCGGAAGCCCGCACCGAGATCTTCAAGCGTCGTTACCTGCCAGGGCTGAAGCCGACCCGCGGTGCGGCGGCATTCGTCGCATGGTTACTGGACCGCGGGCTGAGAGTCCATGTCGCCACCTCCGCGACGCAGGATGAGGTGAGAGCGCTGCTCGAGATCTGCCGCGCCGAGGCGCTCGCGCCACAGGCCACGACGTCGGACGACGCGGCTCGCTCGAAGCCGGATCCGGACATCGTCGCCGCCGCATTGAAGAAATCCGGCGCGCCGCCACAGCGGGCGCTGATGATCGGCGACACGCCGTACGACGTGGAAGCAGCCGTGCGCGCGGGCGTGCACGCGATCGCGTTGCGATGCGGGGGATGGGACGACCGTCACCTTCAGGGCTCGACGGCCATCTACGCCGATCCGCAGGATCTGTTGGATCACGCTGTCGATTGGATCAGGTAAATGCGCGTGACGCATCGCGACCGACGCGTGTTCATCCGAGGCGAGGCTCTGCCGATCGAGGACGCGCCCGGTGAGGCCAGTGCGCCGTGCCTCGTCCTCTTGACCACGGCGATCTACCACCATCAATCCTTTCAGCGGAAGTTCCACCACGCGGAGTCGACGATCGCTGCCACGGCCACACAATGAAGGCGATGGCCATGGCGCGACGTTCGTCGTGCGCGTGCCCGCAATTCGGCGAGCGGTGCAGCCGCCGATTGGTGTCACGGCTATCGAAGGACAGACAGACGCTGGTGCGCAGAAGGGCTCGATGTGAGTGCGATTGTCAAGCCCGGCAGCAGCTCAGACCCAACCATCGCGTGGATCAGCTGTCGAGGACAACGTCGCACCCGGTGGAGTTCGGCGAGGTGCATGTCGGAAATGAAATGCCAACTATAGGAGGAAACTCCCGAGTCATCGAACCGCCGAAACAGCGACCGCCGAACACGGGTGTCGAGAATACGCCCGACGGCAGCATTTTCTTGCGCGAATCGGCCTTGTTGTTCCTATGGGGTTAAGGCGTCCGGATACGGCAGCCCTTCGACTCGCTTCATCTCTATGGTGCCTACCGCGGCCCTTGCCTTGCACAGTTCCGGCGCTCGGAGGTTTTGCATGAAAACAGCCGCACTTCGGCGGCTCATGGTGGTCGCGATTGGCGTGGCGTGTGTCGTGGCCGTCGGAGCACAGGCACCCGATAACACGGCACGGAATGCAGGCGATCGCAGGCCGGACGCGAAGACCGCAGACCAACAGTCAAACGCGACGCACGATGTCGATATCACGCGGCAGATTCGCCGCGCGATCGTGGCCGACAAGGCACTCTCGACCAACGCCCACAACGTGAAGATCATCACGCGCGGTGGAAGGGTCACGCTGAAGGGGCCCGTTCAAAACCCGGCCGAGAAACAGCTCGTCGAGGCAAAGGCGATCGACATCGCAGGCGCGGGCAACGTGCGTAATCAGATTCGCGTCACCGACACGAGCAAAGCGTCGCGCAAACCAGCGTCAGCGTCGAAGGAGCGATAATGGCCGGCAAAAATACAGCCGTATTTGGTATTTACACGAGTCAGTCCGCGGTGGAGACCGCCGTCGCGGCATTGGAACAGGCTGGCTTCCGCAGCACCGACATCTCGGCACTATTGCCCGAGAACGAAGGCACCAAAGACTTCGCACACGAAAAGGGCACCAAAGCGCCCGAAGGCGCGTCGACGGGCGCCGGCACTGGGGCGGCGATTGGCGGCGTGCTTGGGTGGCTGACGGGCATCGGCGCCCTCGCGATCCCTGGGTTGGGGCCATTTATCGCGGCCGGGCCGATCATGGCGGCCCTCGCGGGCGTCGGCGTAGGTGGTGCGGTGGGCGGACTGACTGGTGCGCTCATTGGCATGGGGATTCCGGAATACGAAGCCAAGCGG
The DNA here is from genome assembly GCA_035652495.1 of Gemmatimonadaceae bacterium. GTDB lineage: Bacteria > Gemmatimonadota > Gemmatimonadetes > Gemmatimonadales > Gemmatimonadaceae > DASRDS01. The sequence continues at coordinate 2,108 of DASRDS010000183.1, read as the reverse complement.
TATGAAGGCCGCGTGAAGAATGGCGGCATCCTGCTGTCGGTGCATTCGGACAACAGCGACTGGACGGACAAAGCGAAGCGCATTCTCGAACAGACCGGTGCCCAGGACATCGCATCGGCATCGGAGAAAAGCGGTGACATCCAGAATGCGGACAAGCCAATGCTTCGCTCGGGCAGCTTGACCGACACCGCGCGCGCTGACGGCATTCGCGAGACCGAGCGATCGCCCGAACGAGAACAGGTGATCGCCAGAGGCGAGGGCGTCGACACGATCATCATCGACACCGACCGTACTCGATTCCCGAAGGTCGACTAACCGCAACGGACACGGCACGCATCGCGACGTTGTTCGTTCGCCGAGAGGAGTGGGTGATATGTCCAAGATCGATGATGCGGCTGACACGATTAAGACGGGCACCGACAAGGCGGCCGATGCCGCAAAAGACGCCGCGAAAAAGGCCGGCGAACGCGTGAAGAACGCCGGCGACGCGATCAAGAAGCAGGGTAAGTAGGCGGCGGTAAGCGCGCGCCGCGCGATGTCCATGTCCCCGCGCGGCGCGCGGCCCAGTGTGGAATCATCGACAAATCAAGTGGTGTGACGCATGTTGATCGTATTAATCGTCCTCCTGGTGCTGCTGTTCGGCGGCGGTGGCGGCTACTACTACGGCCGCGGTGCCGGATGGGGCGCACCCCACTACGGCGGCGGACTGCTCGGCCTCGTCCTGCTCATCGTGTTGATCCTGTGGCTCACGGGGAACTTCGGCGGCGGGCCAGTTGTTCGTTGACACTGCCGCGCGCAAAGGCGAACCACGTTCAACAGCGTCGCGAGTCCGCGCATGGCCGCGGCGGTCTTCGTCGCTCGATGCGTGCCTGCGATTGGACGAAGGATCGGCATATCAATCGCACCGGTGTTCTGGGCGCGATCCGATCTGGTGGGACGGATTAGTTACGCCGTGCGAGTGGCACGTCGCTCGACTCCGCGGGGCTGATCTGCCCAAGGAGCGCTCGCCGTCTTCGTCCTTCACCGTCGAGAACCAGCTTTCGACCACGGCGTTGTCGTCGCAATTGCCACGACGACTCGTCGAGCGCAGCAAGCCGTGGCCGCGACCCTGCGCGCGAGCGGCACGATGGTGCGATACGTGTTCTGCTACACCGAGGGCGGGAACGCGGGCCAGCGCATCACGGAGAGCGGCTTCAACAAAGCGTGGCGCAAGGCATGTGCTGCCGCCGGCTGCACCGGACGCACCGCACGACTTCCGGCATCAGTCGAGCGAGAGCTCAGGCTTGGCGAGCTGCCGCGCCGCCATCGTCTCCAACGCCGCCGCGACGGCAACTTACCAACACCTCAACGCGACCGAAGAAAAGTCCCCTCTCGAGAACAGTTTGCCCTTACGCGATCTTTCGTTGTTTGAATGAAAACCCACGCGTCCGAATGCCGGGCTCAGCTGTTTTGCGACAACAGCGGTCGAAACACCCTTTCGCGACGAGTCCGACATGATCAGCGACCGGCGCCGCCGTTGCCTGCTCAGTGCTCTGCTTCCGCTATTCGTGCTGGCGCTCGCCGGGCGGTCACGGGCGAATGATGTGTGGTTGACGCGGACATCCCAGCAGGATCTCGGCGGCCTGGAGGTCGCGAGCAACGCGTTCTGGCCGGTCACACCAGCCGGGGTCGTCGGGTTCGTTTGGGCCACGCCCAGCGATCTGACCGACCTTCTCAGCGCAAAAGTCGCGCTCATTCCGGGCAGCACCGACGCGGCCAGTGTGCTGTCTCTGTATGTCTGCCCGGCCGACAACAACGGCGCCGCCGCCGGCGCCTGCGTCGGCCCGCTGCCGACATCCTTCAGCGCGACGGCCAACAAGCTGGCGGAGGTCGACGTGTCGCTATCGCTCGTTCCACACGTCGGCAACCCGGGCTTCACGTATCTGGCGATTCTCGCCTTCACGACGCCATCATGGAGTTCCCAGGACTTAGTGGACAGACGCTAGCATCCGCCTTTTCGCGGAGGAGCGATGCCGAAGTCCAAACACCTGATCCCCGGGAGAGTCCGCTCGGCCTACGAATTCATCAAGGCGCATCGAGACTTGTACAGTGTGCAGATGATGTGTCGC
>DASRDS010000182.1:0-17987 GCA_035652495.1 Gemmatimonadaceae bacterium | reverse complement strand
GACTTCGGGCTCGGGAAGAACGGCGACTTCAACATCCACTGCATGCAGATCCTCGGCATCCTGACCGGACTCGGCGCCATCGCCGCGATCTACCAGTGTATCGGCTCGTGGCGGGATGGCGGCCGTTGGATCTGGGCGAAGATCTGGAACACGCTCTTAGCGCTCGCGGTGATCTTTTTCTTCTGGTTCCTGTTCCACTGGCATCTGCTCAACTGGAACCTGAACTACTGAGGGGCGGAATCTCAGTGGCGCTTGCGATACGCCAAGATGGCGATGCCCGTCACAAAGCAGAACGCCGGTGCTGCCAAGACGAGCATCGCCCACATCATGGCGTGGGTCATGGAAAGTGCAGCGACACGAGCCGGTGCGCGTCCGGCCACACCTGGTTCATCATGAGCAGCGCGAACACGATCGCCGGGATGAGCGTCCAGAAGAGCGCCGGCGGCTCGTACTTGAGGTGCATGAAGTACCGAAGCGCCATTCCCGCCTCGACGATCGCCAGCACCAGGAGCGCGGCCACCATTACGCCCACGGAGAGGTGCGAGAACGCCAGCACGGTCTCGATCGCGACGATCGCGATGAGGCCGAGCCAGATGCCGACGTAGAGCTTAGCTGTGGGCATTGAGGAGGTAGACGAGGGGGAAAACGAACATCCAGACGAGATCCACGAAGTGCCAGTAGAGACCCGTGGTCTCGACGTAGCTGGCATTCCACCGGCCGCGATTGAACCCCATCGTGATCACGGCAATGGCGATCACACCCGAGATCACGTGCAGCAGGTGTAGCCCCGTGATGCTAAAAAATGTCGCGCCGACGAGCGTGGATCCGCCGAGCGGGTTCGCGCCGGGGGCCCAGCCTTCGCCGATCAGCGAGATCCATTCACGAATGTGCAGTCCAGCGAACGCCAAACCGAGCAGCATCGTGGCGCCGAGCCAGCGGATCGCGTCGGTTTTCCGGTTACTCTGCGCCGCGGACACGGCAAAGAGCATCGTCAGGCTGCTCGTGAGCAGCACGACGGTCATCACGAGGCCATTGATGATCGATGGCGAGAACGCGAAGGGGCGTGTCCAGTTCGTGCTGCCGACTCTCAGATAGCCGTACCCGAACAGGATCGCGCCGAATGTGGCGGCGTCGGCGATGATGAACAGCCACATCACGAATTTCTTCGTCTGGACCGCTCCAATCGGTGACGGCTCGAGCGTCATAGCCATAGAGTGAGCACCACGAGGAGGTAGAGCCACACGACATCCATGAAGTGCCAATAGAGCGCGACGGCACCGAGGGTGCTGGCCGACACCGGACCCGGTGAGGGGAATGCGGACAGTCTCGCGCGGTAGATCACGTAGGCAAGGCCAATCAGGCCGCCCACGAGATGCAGCGCGTGTACCGCGGTCAGCACGTAGAAGAACGACGCGTTCGGATTCGTGGCGAGGGACAGACCTTGCGCCGCGAGCATACGCCACGCCATCACCTGTCCGAACAGGAACACCAAGCCGAGCGCCAACGTGACACGCAGAAGCGAGAGACCCGATACGCGCGAATCAAACCGGCCTGACACACGCCAGCGTCCGACTTCGAGCGTGATGCTCGAAGCGATCAATGTCAGCGTGTTGGCGTACACGAGCCACGGCAGATGCACGTGGACCCAGTCGGCCGAGTCGCCGGCGCGCACCACGAGCGCGCTCGTGTACGCCGCAAACGACATCGTAATCGCGCCGATCGCCGCCCACACTCCCGTTCGGGCCGGGGATACCACGTGCGTGCTCATTCGGCCTGCATGATGTAGTCACGTCCGTCAGGCCCAGCCACGCCATAGTCGTTCGGACCGTGGGCGACGACCAGATGGCGGCCGCCGAAATTGTCGAACGGCGGCGGCGACGTCGTCGACCATTCGAGACTCGTGGCCTGCCACGGATTGTCCGGAGCCGCCTCCCCGGCGAAACGGCTCCGGATCAAGTTGTAGAGAAAGATCAACTGCACCGCGCCGGTGAGCAGCGCGGCGATCGTAATCCACCGATGCACCGGCAGATCAACTCCCATGTAATCCGCGGGAAACGACGAATAGCGCCTGATATTCCCGGCCATCCCGAGATAGTGCATCGGCATGAAGATCGCGTACACGCCGATCAGCGTGAGGATGAAATGGATCTTGCCGAGCCGCTCATCCATCATGCGGCCGAACATTTTCGGGAACCAGTAATAGGTCCCGGCAAAGATCCCGAACATGGCGGCCACGCCCATCACGAAATGGAAATGTCCCACGACGAAATACGTTGCGTGGAGATACGTATCGATCGACGGCTGGGCTAAAAAGAACCCGCTGAGCCCACCGGTCACAAACACGGAGATGAACCCCAGACAGAACAGGCACGCAGTGGTAAATCGCAGCCGAGCGCCGTACACCGTGCCAATCCAAAGCAGCGTCACGATCGCGGCGGGAATCGTGATGATGAGCGTCGGCACGGAAAAGATCGTGGCCGATGTCGGACTCATCCCGCTCAAGAACATGTGATGGCCCCACACCGTGTAACTCAAAAACCCGATCGCCACCATGCAGGCGAGGAACACATTGGGTCCAAGCAACGGCTTGCGGGCAAAGACGGGCAGAATCGTGGAGATGATGCCGAACCCTGGCAAAATCGCGATGTACACCTCGGGATGCCCGAAAAACCAAAAGAGATGCTGCCACAAGAGCGGTGACCCACCGCCGTGGTTCTGCAGCCGATCGCTGACCACCAGCCCCGCTGGAATAAAGAAGCTCGTCCCGGCGACCCGATCGAGGATGAGCAACACACACGCCGGCATCAGCACCGAAAACGCGATCAACCCGATGACCGATGTGATGAACCAAGCCCACGTGCAATACGGCAGCCGCGCCAACGACATGCCCTTCGTTCGCAAATCCAACGTCGTGGCGATGAAGTTGAGCGAGCCAAGCAGCTGCCCGATGCAGAAGAACAGAATGGAGAAGGCCCAGAGCGTTTGACCGAGCCCCTGCCCAGGCCCCGCATCCTTGCCCACCGCCGACAACGGCGCATACGCCGTCCAACCAGACAGCGCCGGCCCTTCAGGCACGAAGAACGATGCGACCAAGATCGCGAACGCGACGAACGTCACCCAAAACGACATCATGTTGAACCGCGGAAACGCCATATCCTCGGCGCCCACCTGAATCGGCAACACATAGTTGCCGAACCCGGCGAACGGCGCGGTCGTGAGGACGAAGAACACCATGATCGTCCCATGCATGGTCATGAGCTGCAGGTACTGCTCAGGCGTGATGAGCCCCAATCCCGGCGCCTTCGCATCGGGAAACCCGAGATGAAACCGCATGTACCACGACAACACCATGCCGGTAAACACCGCCACGAGCGCGAGGCCGAGATACTGCTTCCCGATCACCTTGTGATCGAGCGAGAAGACGTACTTGCGGATGAAGGAATCGGGCGGCGCATGGTGATGCACCGCCGCCTCATGCGGCGTCGAGATCGTCGTCATTGCTGGGCCGCCTGATCTTTGAGCCACTGATCAAAATCCGCCTGCGACTTGACCTCGAGGTACGTCTTCATGTTGTAGTGCCCGAGCCCGCAGAGCTGTGTGCACACGATCTCGGTCTTGGCGACCTGCGTGGCCGTGAAATGCAGCGGGATATCGAGCCCCGGCACGAAGTCCTGCTGCAGCCGGAGCTGCGGGACGAAGAACGAGTGGCTCACGTCCTTCGCGTGCAGCGTGAGCAGCACCGGCCGGTTGACGGGCACCACCAGCTCGGCCGAGACGATGTCGTCACGGGCGGCGGTATCGCTGGCCGGGTCGAGCCCGAAGAAATTGCCGCTCCCTTCGTCGATCTTGTCGGGATGCGGCGTCCCGAATTTGCCATCCGCGCCAGCATAGCGGAAGTAAAAGGCGAACTGGCCGGCCTGTACATCGACGTGCAACGCCTCCGGCGGCGCGGGCTCCAGGAATATGCGGGCCCAGACTTTCGAGCCGATCAGCGTCAGCGTGATGATCTCGATGCCGACGATCGTGCACGCGATCACCACGAGGGGAGTCGCGCCGCCTGGGAACCGCTTGATCGGGCGACGATTCTTCTCGTCTCCCGTCCCCCACACGAACCAGGCGAGCGCGAGTTGGGCGAGGACGAAGAGCACACCGGTCGCGACCATCGTCTCGACGATCTGCCGATCAATCGCCGGGCCGAGCGTGGAAATGTCGGGTGGTAGCCACCAGATGCGGGCGACGAAGACGCCCGCCGACACGAGCGCGATCGCCGCGACGATGGCGGCGAACAGTTTGCCCATGGGGCACCTCAGTAGGGCGTGGCTTTGAACACGAAGTTGGCCTTCGCGGTCTCACTCCCCGAGATCGTGATGTCTTGGGTCTGCGTCCCGAACTTCTCTTGCCACGCCGTGAGCGTGTACTTGCCCGGCGGGAGACCCGTGATCGTGTACGACCCATCGGTGCCGCTGATCGCGAAATGCGACGTGCCCAGCACCGCGAAGTACCCGTGCATCCACGGGTGCACGTTGCATTTGACCGGGATGAACTCGGCGTTGTCGTACTTCGTCTGAATCGGCGCGGCGCCCGGCGGTTGCGACTTGTTCCACTCCGGGTTCTTGGACGGCAACGGGTGAATGTTGTGCGAGGTCTGGTCGCTATTGGTGATCTCGAGCGGCTGACCCGTGTGCATCGCTTGGACGTGCGGCAGGTACTGACAACCATGCTGGTCGAACTTCACGGTTTGCGTCGCGGCCGTGCCCATGTCGCCCGCGGACACATAGATCACGACGAACTGCAGCGTGTTGTTCGGACCCGTGACGACGGTCTCCGTTTCCACCGGTGTCGCGTGCTCTTTGGCGCACGAGGGCTCTTTCGCCATGTCGATCGGCTTCATCTTTGGCGGCGTGCCCGTGAACGTGATCGTGCCGGTCACCGAACCTGCCAACGTTTTCACGCGCGGCGTCGATGGTGCCACCACCAACAGGCCGGCCAGCATTGCGGCGATACCTCGCATCATTGTCCACTCCCGTCAGGGCCGATGGGTTTGAGCTGCCCGGGATGGGTAGCCAGCCACTGCTGCCACACCACCTTCTCAGGCCGCTCCTCTTGCTGCAGCGTACGCAGAAAGTGCACGAGATGCCACGCATCGTCGCCCTTGAAGTTGTCGGCAAACGATGGCATCGGCGTTCCATCCAACCCGGTCATGAAGATCTTGTAGAGATCTTCATTCGTGCTGCCGCACTTGAATCGCGAGCTCGCGGCGAAGTTGAACGGCTTGATCGGCTGATCCTTGCTGTCCGTGAGCGTCGACGCCGATGGCCCGTTGCCGCGCCCTTCGGGTCCATGACACTTCCAGCATTCCATCTTCTGGAACAACGCGCGCCCGGCGAGAATGTCATCGGTCGTGACGGCTGGCTCGGCGGGAATGCTGATCGGCGCCCCGGCCTTCTCCGTCTTCCATCGCGGCGAGAACGTCTTGATGTACTGCACGAGCGCCATCACGGTCTCGTCGGGCAGCGGCTTCCACGACGGCATGTTCGAGTTCACGATGCCGCGCTTGATCGTGCGGTACAGATCATCGTCCGTGGGTAACGTGCCGCTGGGCGTCGACCGGCACTTGAACGTCGCCAGCGTGAAGTCGCGCGGCTTGGGGTCGACATAGTCGGCGTTCTCACCCTGCGCATCGCCGGCATTCCCATGGCATCCCGAGCAGTAGCGGCGGAAATCCTCCCGCGTGCCACCCAGGATCGACGGTTGCGCGTGCGCCGTGCCCACCGCACCGGCCACGAGCGTGATCCAGAGAAGTCTCATCGTGGCTCCCTCAGAACGCGAAGTCGAACGCGAAGAGGAGACTGCTGCTCCAGACATTGGTCGTCGGAGTCAGCGGCGGCAGTCCGACACCATCGCCGGAGAGCGGAACGTTGCCAACCGTGCGCACGAGCGAGTACTCGGCATGGAGCGCGAGCCCCGCGCGGCTGAACATGAACGGCATCCAGCGTCCGCCGAGCGAGTACGCGTCGATGTCACCGACGTTCGTCGGCGTCCCGGGAATCGCCTGGAGCGCCATGCGCACGAATTCGGCGCGCTGCGTCAGCACGAAGCGCGAGTTCAAGTACTCGTGCGTCTCGACGAACTCGGCGTTCCACTGCGGCCCGCGCGCGCCGGTCGGCAGCACTTGATTCCCCGGCGTGCTCGTGCCCAGGTAGGGGTCGTCGCGGCCATGCATGTAGAACGGCATGACCTCGATGGGACCCGCGAAGAGATCCCCGGCGAGACCGACGCGATAGAACGACTTGTTGTCGACGCCGCTGCCCGCGATCGGCGCGCCGCCCGACGTGCGATACACCGTCGGCATCTGGCCGAGGTAGTAGTAGGCGCCAATGCGCTGGACGCCGAGCGACGGCACCTGGAAGGCTTGGCTGAACGTGAAGTAGCCGTCGTAACTGTTCCCGGTCACGAGGCCGGGATTCCCGTCGCTCGACGACAGGATCGACGCGCTGTAGCGCGTGTAGCTGCCGACGTTGTGTCCGGCCAACTCGACGCCGAGCTGATTGTCGCCGATGCCGAATCCATTGTTGTCGCCCAGCGGCGCGAAATGGTAGCTCTGATACAAGCCGCCATTGTTCGAGAGAAATAAGAATCGTTTCTCGGAGATCAGGTTGTCGAGCTCGAACTTTCCAACCTTCACGTTGAGCCACGGGCTGTTGGCGAGGTTGTCGAACCGGAGCCAGGCCGCCTCGAAGTGGAACGACGCGAGATTGTCGGACGAGAACAGCACGACGAACGAGATGTTCTTGTACAGCGTGCCCGCGGTCCAGAAATCCATGCCCGACAGATCCGCGCCGTGCGTCGTCAGCCGCCGTTCGACCTTGATGCTCGAGTCGCCGGGCGTGGCATCGACGACCTGATTCGTCGTGCTCTCCTCGTGCACCTGCGGCGTGATGCGCACGGTGGCGGGCCAGTACGACGGATTCTGGAAGATCGGCGAGTCGCGCTCGTTGCCGAGTTGATAGCCGTTGTCACGGAACGCCTGCCCGAAGGCATTCAGCTCCGGCCAGGCGGTGTGACAGGCGGAACATCGGAGCCCGTATTTGCGGGCGAACGCGGGAATGGTTTTGTTCTTGTGCGCCGACGCCGCGTTCAGCGAGGCGGCGTACGCGCGGAAGGCCGCGTTGCCCGTGGCCGCATTGCCGAGGGCTACATTGGCCGTGAGGATCGCGCCGAGGATCCCCGTCGTCAGAAGCATCCTGATACCTCCGGTGCAGCGAGAAGCCGGATCGGTCAGAGCTCAGGACATCACTTGCGCAAGCGGCGGGATTGATATCAAGACTTGTCAGTATTGGCAAGTCCAATCTGACTACTCACGGCCGAGTCCGTTATTCCGGTCGACTATTTGATTGATTAGATAACCGACTGTGAAATAATAGGTTATATAGGGACGAAAATATGGTCGCCGGCAGAGTAGCCGACGACCAAAATAGTCATATGTATTGTCGCATCTGGCGGCCTGCCACTTCTGACAGCATTGGCTTCGCGAGTCCGAAGTTTGACCCCACGGAGCGTGTCATTCACCCCAGATCCCTTGGGAATGCGCCGCCCGCCACGCACCATCCGCCCATGTCCTATCTCGGCACCAGGGTCAAGTTGCTCCGCGATGCGCGGCGTTGGACGCAACAGGAGCTCGCCAGTCAAAGCCGCGTTTCCGTGACGACGATCTCCCGCTACGAGAACGGACGCGTGGCCATGTTCTCGGCCAAAGTCCTCGACCGACTCTCCGCCGCCCTCGGCGTCGATCCCGGACTCCTCATCGTGAAGATGAAGTAGCCTCGGCCACCGCTTTCAGCTGCCGCAGCATACCGTCGCCGCCGGCGATGGTATCCTCGTATCGTTTGGCGCCGTTGCCAACAGCCGTAAAGTCCCCCATCCGCGTCCTGAGCGTCGTGCCCCCGCGCTTGGGGACCAACTCGCACGTCATCGTCAAGTAATTTTCGGGCACGTCGGCGAGGCTCGAATGCGGATCTATCATCGTGTAGCGCAACAACCGGTCAGGCTCGGCGGCCTCGAGCTGGCCTTTGACGTAGATCACGCCATCGGCCGCGCCCTTCCAATCGAAGCGGCCGCCTATCGACCAATCGCTGACGATTTCGCAGCCGAACATGTAGTGCTTGGTGTAGGCCGAGTCGGTCAACACCTGCCAGACTCGGGACGCCGGTGCGTCGATATGGATCGACGACTCGTGATATCGTGGTATTGTCATATGGGCATATGATGCCAGCGCGCGAGCGGCGTGTATTGGAAAAACACGACGACATTGGTGAGGACCGCGAGGTTGAACCGCCTCGGGGTGTTCTCTATCCCCAGCGGCGATCAACCCTCGGCTCGTTAACTCGCCTGCCGCCGTCGCCTGATCTGGCGCCTTTCGTGGCGCACTATTGGATCATCACGTGGGACCTGCGCGGCCATGCGCCGCAGACGCAGGAAACGCTACCGCACCCGTCTGTCCATATCGCGCTAGAGCGCGGGCGCTCAGGGATCTATGGTGTCGTAAAGGGACGCTTCACTCGGGTAATCGAAGGCAAAGGGCGTGTCTTTGGCATCAAATTTCGCCCCGGCGGCTTCTATCCCTTCGCTCGCTGCCCAATTTCCCGCTTCACCAATCGCGTCGTCCCGCTCGACGACGCTTCGCTAGGCACATCGCTCGGCACATCGCTCGGCACATCGCTCGGCACATCGCTAACCGCATGGCCAGGCGCATCTCTAGAAACCAATGTGTTAGCGAAGCGAAGCGAGCATGCCATGGTAGAAGTCGCCGAAGACTATCTCCGAAGGCGGGATCCACAAAGAGATCCAATGGCCGAGAAAATCGGCGCAATAGTCGAAGAGATCGCGACTGACCGGAGTCTAACGACCGTCGATATCGTGGGCCGACGATTCGGGATCTCGCCCCGATCGCTCCAAAGGCTGTTCTCACGCTACATCGGCGTGAGCCCCAAATGGGTCATCAACCGTCACCGCCTACACGAAGTCGTCGACCGCCTAGCCAAAGGCGAGACGGTCGACTGGACCCGTCTCGCCCTCGACCTCGGCTATTTCGACCAAGCCCACTTCATTAGGGACTTCAAAGCCATTATCGGCCGCACCCCGGGCGACTATCAGTTCGGCGAGGTTCGCCGACAGAGGAGCTGAGACACGCTCAACCGTCCAGTCGCGAACGCGTGCGCCGAACCGGCCAAGTACAGTCGCCACGCACGGTAGGTCGTATTGCCGACGAGCGTTTCGGCGAACGCTCGCGCACGCTCGAGTCGCCGCACCCAATGCCGCAGGGTCGTCGTGTAATGTTCCCGTAAGGTTTCGACGTGCAGCACCTCGAACCCGGCGGCTTCGACCGCGGCAATCCGTGTCGAGAGCGATGTCAGCTCCCCGTCGGGAAAGATGTAGCGATCGATGAAACGGCCGCGCCGCCAGAGTCGCCGTTCGCGCGCGGGTATGGGTTCGGCGGTGATGCCGTGAATCAGCGCCAGCCCTCCCGGCTTGAGCAGCTCGCGAATGCGACGAAAGAATGTGCCAAGGTTGGCCTCGCCGACGTGCTCGATCATGCCGACCGTCGCGATCTTGTCGAACGGCGCCGCCCGCTGCGGCTCGCGGTAGTCCGAGACGGTGATATGCGGATCATGCGACCACTCGGCCTGTTGCTCGCTCAGCGTGATGCCATATGCGTCGGCCCCATAACACGATGATGCGCGACGGACGAGCGAGCCCCAGCCGCACCCGATGTCGAGGAACCGCTCGCCGGGAAGCAGGTGGAGCTTGCGGCAGATGAGGTCCAGCTTGTGCTCCTGGGCGGTCTCGAGCGCTTCCTCCTCGCTGGCGAAATACGCGCACGAATACGTCATCGACTCGTCGAGCCACAACGCGTAGAAATCGTTGCCGACGTCGTAATGCGCCCGGACCGCCGCCGTGTCGCGAGCGCGTGAGTGCCGGGGGCCATGCCGGTCGGGCAATCGGCCGTCGACCGCCGGCGCATCATCGCGCGGAAGGAGGGCCGCCGTTCGGGTCACGCGAACGATCGCCGCCAGCGATGCGAGCCGTTCCGCGATAGTATCCCCCGCCGCGACGGCCGACTCGAGGTCCCCCTCGACCTCGAAATCACCGCGCAGGAACGCCTCGCCGAGCGCGAGCTCCGAGGGCGGCGTGCACATCCGCCGCAGCGCGCCGGGGGAGCGCAAGACCAGCGTGAATCGCTGCGCCGAGCCCGGCTCGACGAGCGCGTTCCAGTACTGGATGGCGAAGGACCGCTCGCCCGGCGATCCGAACAGCTGTGTCGTCACCCGGCGGGCGCGTGCGAGGGTCCGGTTCTGGGCAACGCGGTTCGCCGCAATCCCCGGTGACGTGGTCATCCGGGTTGTCATATCTCTGTCACCGCAACAGAATGCGTGCCATGGCACTTTCAAACTGGCCGGACGGCGACGAGCTGGAGCAACTCGTCTATCTCTCGAATCTGATGGGGCGCGAAACCCGCCTCGTACAGCCTGGTGGCGGCAACACCTCGATCAAGATCGGCTCGGATCTCCTCGTGAAAGGCAGCGGCACCGACCTGCGCACGATCGCTCGCGCGGGGTTCACACGCCTGTCGTTGCCTGGGCTCGCCGCGCTGCGCACGGCCGAGTCCATGGATGACGCCGAGATGATGCGGTTTATGGCGAGCTGCATGCTGCAGGCGGATGCGCCGGTGCCGAGTGTCGAGACGCCGTTGCATTCGCTGCTGCCGCATCGCGTCATCGCGCATACGCATGACGTCGCGACGATGAGCCTCACGAACGTGACGGACTCGGTCGCGGAGCGACTCGTGGCTGAGCTTTTTGGCGGCGACATCGTGTATGTGCCGTATGTGCGGCCGGGGTTTCCGCTGGCGCACGCGGTGGGTCGCATCGTCGATCAGATCCCGTCGCGGGCGATCGGAATGACGCTCGCCCATCACGGGTTGGTCGTGTGGGCCGACAGCGCGCGCGAGTGCTACGATCGGCTCATCGCCAGCATCAAGGTCATCGAAGACTTTCTGGCGAAGAAGCAGCGCCCCCGCCCTCCCGCCTCGCCATTGTCATCCGCGTCACCGGAGAGCGTGCTGCCGGTCGTCCGCGGTGTGCTCGGCCGCGTCGTTCTCCATTTCGATGGCGCGGAGGATCTGCTCTCGACTCTGGCCATACCTGGCCTGCGTGATGTCGTTCGACGCGGCGTCGCGACGCCAGAGCACATTCTACGCGCAGGTCGCGCGCCGTTGTGGCTTGATGTCGCGCAGGATGTCCGGTCGCAGCTGACCGAGCAGCGGGCAGCATACGAGGCATATCACGCCAAGTACGCCACGCATGGCGAGAAACCGCTCGACGACTGGGCTAAGGTGGTGCTAGCGCCTGGCCTGGGCATGATTACCGCCGGCAAAGACAAGCGCTCCGCTGTGACGGCGAATCTCTGCTATCGGGCCACACTAGAAGCCATCGTGAACGCCGAGTCGATCGATCGGTTCACGTTTCTTGGCGACGCCGACGTCTTTACGTTCGAGCATTGGCCGCTCGAACGACGAAAGATTGATGAGCAGGATGCGAAAGAGCGTTCCACGTTACTGTTGCCGCGCCACATTGCGGTCATCATCGGCGCCGGCAGCGGGATTGGTAAGGCTGCCGCGCTTCGCTTCGCTCGCGACGGCGCCCATGTCGTTGTCGCGGATCTCGACGGCGCGGCGGCCGCGTCGGTGGCAAAGGAAATTGGTTCTCGCGCAATTGCTGTCACGGTCGATGTCCGCGATGACAAGAGCATTGCGGAGCTCGTGCGCAGAACGGTGCTGGAATTCGGCGGGCTCGACTCGTTGTTCTACACAGCTGGCCGAGCGCCAAGATTCGCGTCAGTTGTCGAGATCAAACGCGAGGATCTCCAGCGCCAGCTCGACATACATTATACAGGCGCCGTATTGGCCATGGGCCAAGCCGGCAAAGTGATGCGCCAACAGGGACTTGGCGGCGCGATAGTCGGGTCCGTTTCCAAAGCGGCGCTCGCACCGGGAAAAGACGCGGTAGCCTATGGCGGCAGCAAAGCGGCGCTCTTGCAGGCGATGCGGGTAGCGGCTGTCGAGCTGGGCGCCGATGGCATTCGGGTGAATGCGATCAATGCCGATCAGATCGAAACGCCGATGTTCATGAAGTTCGTCGAAGAGCGCGCAGCATCACGCGGACTCACGAAAGATCAACAACTCGAAGCGTATCGAAAGCGAAACGTGATGGGCGTATCGTTGATCCCAGCCGACACGGTCGCGGATCTCGCGGCTCTGTTGGTCAGCGATCGGTTTCGCTATACCACCGGTGATATTATCACTGTCGACGGCGGCCTGCCGGATGCGTTCCCGCGCTAGCCCAAGCGTTAGCGAGTCTGAAAGAAAAATTTCTCCGTGGCGACCTGACTCACGGGACACCGTCCGACCATGGCGGGCTTGTAGGTCCGATTGCTGAGCGAATCCTGCGCGGCCTCGGTCAGCGGATCCATCTCGGCCGGCGACCCCACGTGATGCACCGTTGAAAGCACGGTGTGCCCCTGATCGTCGACGATGAACTCGAAGGATGCCGTATCGCCAGATGCGGCGGCCGCCGAGGGAATGGTCGCGGCGCGCGTCATCAGCCACGATGGCACCTGCACGTGTGCGAACGATATGCTGAGTGACGTATCAGGCGGGGGCGTGGTCGAGATCGCGAGCACGATCGTCTCGCCACGAAGACGATCGCTCACGACGCCCCGCATCGCCTGCACGAATGCGCTATCGACCTCGGTCGAGAGCGACGTTGAGTTGATGCGCACGTCTTGCGTGGCGCCCGCCCGGTGGAGGTCCACGGAATAGCGCCCGAAGATGCCGGGCGCGATGCGGAGTGCGCCGCGCCCCGCGGCGTCGGTCGCTGATGCCGGCACGGCGTATCCCATGGCCGCCAGATCGATGCTCGACGGAATCTCGAGATGCGCCAAAATGCTCGAGAGCACCGCACGAGCCGCCGTGCGCCACGCCGGATTGGCGGCGCTGTCCGGCGCGGCGAGGATGGTGCCGACGAGCGGCTCGACGATGAGCTGCGGCGGTGGCATGGGGCATTGTCGGGCGTCACTGCCGAACTGCAGCTGCCCCGCGATCGTTTTCGCGGTCGCGGCGCCGGCGAGCGTGTCGCGAACGGTCGGATCGACCGGCGCCTCGCGAATGAACGAGTAGTTGCCGAAGCGCCCGTCATCGACATGGACCCCGGGGTAGTAGCCGATCGCCACCGAGTGGAACCGCTCGACGATCGGCACCAGCGGCACGACTTCGTTGAACGTGGACGAGTACGACCAATCGTGGATGGGAGCCGCCGGTCGCGTCAGATGAAACGTGGCATGGCGCACGATGAACTTCTCGGGATCGATGTAGACCGAGCCCTCGATGTCGGGAGCCATGAGCGATGAGCGCGGCCGGAAATCGATGCGCTCGAGACCCGACGGATCATCGACCAGATGAAAGCAGTGGTTATCCTCGAACGCCCGCTCGGTCAGATCCTGAAATTGCACCAGGCGGAGGAACTCCATCGGCTGGCCGTGCTTGGTGCCTCGGCTCTGCACGTCACCGATCTCGTACCGGCTGCTGAAGTCGTCCCAACTTTGACCCTCCTCCGTGTCGCTTTCGACGCGCCGGTCCGCATGCCCATTCTCGCGCTCGATAAAGTCATCGACCCGACGGTATCGAAACGGATAGTCGGTCATGAGAATGCGCATGCGAACGATGTTCTCGTTCATCTGCGAGAACAGGAGGGCCAGCGCCGGATCGACGGTACTGTCCGGAACGCCGGGATTCGTGCACTCGCGCGGAGCCTTCGCGCGCACCGTGACCTGTGCCAACCGCACGACGTGCTTCAGGCGCAGCGTGATGTTGGTGACGGCGGGCGCCGGCAGGACCTGGACACTCGTGTCGAACGGAGTAAAACCGATCTGGCGCGCGCGAATTTTATAGACGCCGGGAGCGAGCCGAACGAACGAGAACGCGCCCGTGCTGTCGGTAAACCGCGAGACGTTGCCGGGATTGAGCGTGACGGTCGCGTACGGCACACCGGCCGTTGTCTGTTGATACAGAACACGGCCGACGAGCCGTCCCGTCCCCGTCGAATCCTGTGCGGAAAGCGCCCTGGCGCAAAGCATCAGGGCGAGACCCACTGTCGAGCTTCTATTCATTACTCGTAGATAAAATTAGCTCCGCCGCGACCGTTGGTAGTGGCGCCGAGCCTTGGCCCGGTTGCCGCAGTCGACCATCCGGCACCACCGCCGCCGGCCCGCCCGCGAACGATCGAGAAACAGCCAGCCACATCCAACATCGGCGCACTGACGCAGTCTGTTCGATGGTACCGAAACGAGCAACTCAGCCGCCGCTTCCATGACCGGGCCAATGAGCCGGTCCACGTCACTCCATTCCCACGCCAGTTTGTCGTCACACGGCACCAACCGGCGCGTGGTCGCCGCCCGTGCACGCGTCCGACCCAGTCGGTTGAGCGCCGGCGCCGGCGGCATGAGACCGTGGGCGAGCGGTTCCACCACCGCATACACCTCCTCACGAATCGCACGGAGCCTGCCGAGTTGGCGCGGGGTCATGTGCAGGGATTCCTGTGAACCGAGGAGCCCGGCCTGCCGGGCCCACCGGTCGACATCAGTCCCCGTCTTCAACCGTTCGCGCGGATGCGATAAGCGGTCGGCGACGGTGTTCACGAAGTCGAGGGCGAGGTCTCCAGCAACGAAGTGAAAATCGTCCATGCGAAGAGCGTCAGTAAGACCAGGTCGAACGCAGCATATGCGAACTGGGTTCGCGATACCCCTACGCCGAATGGGAACCAGATGCTCGGGATATGGAGCGCCGAGAGCTGGCGCGCAAAAAGGCCGATCGAGATCAATATGGCGGCCATCACCGCCAGCCACTGGCCCGAACGCCTCCTGACGCGGAACCAGGCTACCCATGCAACGAGCCAGGCCACGATGCTCAATGGCCCGAGAATAGTTCGCACTGCCAAATAAAAATGGGTGGTCTCGAAGTGCCCCCAGAAAAACGTCACTTGATTCACTCGAAAAATCGCGGTCAGGACCAGGGCGAACGCCATCCATCGCTGTCGCAACGCGAGGGCGACGACAGCTAACACAACAAATGCCACCGGCTCAATCAAATCGACGACGTAGCCCCATAACGTTTGAGACCATTGCGCTACATAGTGTTCGTGGATAGCACCGACCGAACCCAAAGCGGGCGCGATATGAATACCGCCGGCGTCCTCCGGCGATGCGCGAACCGTACGCGATGCCACCCACACTCGAATGGCGATAGTCGCGGACTGGAGACGGGGCAGCACGAAGTAGTGCGGCCGGATGCTGTACGGAGCGCCTTCCTGCCCGAGCCGCACGCCATTCAGAAAAACCGTGTAGCCGTCGTCCACGGCGGTCGGTCCGCTCAATGCGAGCGTGTCATCTCCAGAGACGGCGATGTGTAGGCGATACCACGCATACCCGGAGTATCCCGGATGACCACGCGCCGTCCACCCCGGTACATACCCGGTCAGACCAACGTCAGGATCATGCGCACCCGGTGCGGGCGTGAGATCGACCGTCTCCCACCCGCTGTCGTCAAATCCCGGCTCCGCCCACCGCGGATCGTCCCCGGTATGAAACGCCCACGGCCCGTTGAGCGCGATCACGCTGTGCCCGATCACGATAGCGTTCGCGATTGCTTGCGAGACCAACATAACCCTATCCGTGGCTGGAATAGGTTATAAGTTACATTTGCCAGCGTGAATACACGCCGGCAGTTTCTAATTCGCGCTCCGCTTGGCCTGCTCGCCGCCGCCGAGGCGTGCCGTGGCCGCGATGCGCAGACCCCGCGGCAAGGCAGCCCGATCACCCCGTCGACGCCGGGCGCGCCAACCGCGTTCGGCACCGCCCCGCAAACCGGACCGGTCGTCACGCCGCAGACGTTCGCGGAGGCGGAAAAGCTGGTACAGGTCGAGATGCGCGACGATGAGCGCGCGATGATGGCGGCCAATTGGCGCCAGTCCATGGCCGCGCTGGTCGAACGGCGCGTCGGGCCACGCAAGATCGCGCTCGAGGCGACCGATGTCCCGGCCACGCTGTGGAATCCGATGCTGCCACAGATCGCCGCGCTCAAGTCGGCCGATCGATTTGTTCGCACGGCTGACGATAAGGCGCCGCTGCCGACCTCGGACGCCGACATCGCGTACGCGCCGGTCCACCAGCTCTCGCGGTGGATCGAGCGGCGCCAGCTGACGGCCGAGCGACTCACATCGATTTATCTGGCGCGGCTCGCGCAATTCGACCCGAAGCTCCACTGCGTCATCACGCTGATGCACGACTCGGCGCTCGCGCAAGCCAAGCAAGCGGACGCCGAGATCGCCGCCGGCAAGTATCGCGGCCCGTTGCATGGCATCCCGTGGGGCGCGAAAGATCTGCTCGATACAGCGGGAGTCGCCACGACGTATGGCGCTGAACCGTTTCGGAATCGCGTGCCGAAGACCGATGCGGCGGTCGTCCAACGCTTGCACGACGCCGGCGCGATTTTGGTCGCGAAGCTGAGCCTCGGCGCGCTCGCGCTCAACGATATCTGGTTTGGCGGACAGACCATGAATCCGTGGCTGCTCGAGGAGGGCGCCTCGGGCTCGAGCGCCGGTCCCGGCGCCGCGAACGCCGCGGGTCTCGTCGGTTTCGCGATCGGCAGCGAGACGGGAGGCAGCATCGTCGCGCCCAGCATGCGCTGCGGCGTCACGGGCCTGCGGCCGACATTCGGCCGCGTACCGCGCACCGGTGCCATGACCCTCTGCTGGTCGCTCGACAAGCTCGGCCCCATGGCGCGGAGCGTCGAGGACACGTTCCTCGTGCTGCGCGCGATCTCGGGCCCCGATGCGGGCGACCTGGCATCCGTGCCCAGTACGCTCGACTTCGACGCGACCCAAAGCATCAAGGGACTTCGCGTCGGCTACATCAAGAAATGGATGAACGAGGCGCCGGCCACGGACGTCGACCGCGCCGCGCTCGAGGAAATAGGGAAGCTCGGCATGATCCCGACGGAGGTCACGATCCCCGACTGGCCGTACGATTCGCTGAACCTGATCCTCTTCAGCGAGGCCGCCGCCGCGTTCGAGGAGATCACGCTATCGGGCCAGATCCGCGAGCTCAAAGCTCAGGTGCCCGACGCGTGGCCCAATCAATTCCGCGAGGCCCGCTTTCTCTCGGCCGTCGACTTCGTCCAAGCCGACCGGTTCCGCCGGCGTGTCGCCGAGCAGATGGCGCGGGTATTCTCGCAAGTGGATCTCCTGCTCGTCCCATCGCTCCGTGACGAAATCCTCGTCGTCACGAACTGCACGGGTCATCCCTCGCTGACCCTGCGTACGGGTTTCGTGAACGTCTCAGAGGCCCGCAGCGACTGGGCGCCCGACCCTGACCATCCCCTCCCCACGTTCTCACCACCACGTCGGGTCCCGCACGGCGTCACCCTGATCGGTCGGCTTTTCGACGAAGGAACGATCGGCCGCGCGGGTCTCGCGCTCGAGCGCGCGAGCCACGTGGCGACGGAGCGGCCACCCGGGTTTTAAGCACAGTCCGCCGCACGGACTCTCTCGTTGGCTGCATCGTCGTGCGTGTTTTGTAGCACGGCCGTGTAGCCTTCGCGCATGCGAATAGCCATTCTCATTGCGTGTGCGGCTGGCGTCCTGCGAGCCCAAGAACCGACCTCGTTCGCGCCAGGCGCGATCCCAGACAGCGCGAGCGCGCTCTCACCGGTGTTCGCGCGCGACTGTCGAACCGTGTGGTATACGATTGGCACCGGGGGCGCCACGAGCACCATCGTGATGTCGCACAAAGCCGATGGGAAATGGACAGATCCGGTGACGGCCGCGTTCTCGGGTCAGTGGCGCGATCTCGAGTCGTCGATGGCGCCGAGTGGGAAG
>DASRDS010000181.1:0-8579 GCA_035652495.1 Gemmatimonadaceae bacterium | reverse complement strand
CGGCGACTTTGAACGTGACTGATCGGTCTCCGATGTAATCGAGCACCGCGGTGCCGGTGATGGTGTCGTTCACCTGCGTGAGCGTGACGCGAAAATCTCTCAGGCCCGCCGGCAAAGTGGCGCTCGTCGCCTGCCACGTTCCGGTGAGCGGTGCGTGTTGGGGCGATGTGCTCGAGGAGCACGCGATGGCGAGGCCCAGGGGTAGCACGAGGAAACGGCGCATTAAATTCTCGATTAGGTTCAAGGTCACTCACTGACGGTAGAACGTCGTGCCATTGAGCTCAATCCTGCCGCCGCCAATCGCCCTGCCGACGCTGCTACTCACACGACCTTCGAGGTCCGTCAGCGTGAGGGTAATAGTCGGTCGCGCGTATTGGCCGCTGACGCTCCAGCGCTGCCCGCCAAACGAGCTGACGCGGCTCACCGTGTCGCCAGACTCGGACAGCAAAAATCCCATGGGACCGGCCATCGCCCGCGCACGGCATAC
This sequence comes from Gemmatimonadaceae bacterium, assembly GCA_035652495.1. GTDB lineage: Bacteria > Gemmatimonadota > Gemmatimonadetes > Gemmatimonadales > Gemmatimonadaceae > DASRDS01. The sequence continues at coordinate 8,092 of DASRDS010000181.1, read as the reverse complement.
ACGCAATGGCAAGCGCGGTAGACAACGCTCTCATGTACTAACGGACCCACGCGCCGGAGCCTTCGTCACCGGTGCCGCGGCACACGCGTCCTTGAGCCAGCGGCGGAAGTACGAGTCGGCCAACAGATATGGCAGGGCGTAGGCGACGCCCCAGAGCGCCAGTTGGGCGTCGAGCAGTCGTCCGCGTGCCCAACTGGGAACGCCGAGGAGAAACAGCATTACGCTGAGCGCGATCACGAGCAGCAGGAGTCCCGTGAACTTGAGCTCATAGCGCACCTGCCACGGATCACCGGCATTCGCGCCGATGGTCACGCGGCCCGACGAGATGGCCATGAAGAATTTGGGGCTGTTTTTTGCGAGGCCCCACGCGGGCGGCATGCGGAATCGGAATCCGCCGATGAGCGAATGGTCGACGCGGGCGCCGAGGGCGGCCAGCTCGTGGCCGACGTGAAAAAGAATTTCGCGCGTCTGGCGCGCGGTGGGCTGCGGCTCGAGCGGGAGTGATCGAATCACGAGTTGATCACTTCCCGAGCGCGGTGGGCGCGGCGTGGCGGCCGCCGAATGCGGCGAGCGCGATGAGCGTCAGGAGGTAGGGCAGGCCCAAGAAGAGTTGATACGGTGCATGCCAGCCCATGGCCTGGAACAGAAACTGAAGCGCGGACGCCGCGCCAAAGAGGAGCGCGCCGACGGCGGCGCCCACTGGGTGCCAGCGTCCGAGCGCCACGACGGCGATCGCGATGAATCCGCGGCCGGCCGACATGCCTTCGGCGAACGTCCCCACCTGCGCGAGCACCAGCGTGCCTCCCGCGATACCTCCCATGATCCCACCGAACATGACGGCGCCGAGTTGTACACGGCGCGGATCGATGCCCGCCGCGCGCGCGGCTTGGGGGTTCTCGCCGACAGCGCGAAGCGCCAGGCCGCATCGCGTGCGGTACATCGCCCACCAGAGGACCGGCACCATGATGTAGGCGAGGTAGGTAATGGCTGGCTGTTGAAAGAGCGCCGGTCCGATAACAGGAATGCGGTCGAGTCCCGGGAGTCCGGTCGCGTGCTGCGTGTTGGCGCGGAGCGCGGCGCCGGTCGCACCGAACGCACGCCGGTACAGCGTGCCGGTGAGTCCCAGCCCGAACAGTGTCACCGCGGTCCCCGTGATGATCTGGTCTCTTCTCAGCACAACAGCGAACAACGCAAAGAGCGCGGCGACCGCTGCGCCCGCGAGCGCTGATGCGAGGAAGCCGGCATAGACGCCGACGGTGATCGACCCGACGAGCCCGGCGAACGCGCCGGCGATGATGATGCCTTCGAGGCCGACGTTGATGACGCCGGCGGATTCGCCGACGGTCTCGCCGAGTGCGGCTAGGGCCAAGGGCGTGGCGGTGCGGACGGTTGCCGCGAGGAAGTCAGGCAGCCCGTTCACGCGTTTTTTGGATTAGATCCGGGACTGAGTCGCGGGATGAGAAAGATCAGGATCAGGGTCGCCTCGACGACGGACACCACGACGGATGGGACGCCAGCGTCGCGTTGCATGGCGGCGGCGCCGGCTTCGAGCGCGCCGAACAGGATCCCGCTGGCAATAACGGCGTATGGTTCGAGGCCGGCGAGCAGGGCGACGGCGATGGCGGTGTATCCGTATCCGGGGGAGATGTCTTCATAGAGCGCGTGGGTGACGCCGGTAACCTCGATGGCGCCAGCCAGTCCGGCGAGCGCGCCGCTCACAAGGAAGGCTCGGGCGGCGGTTCGATCGACGTCGATCAGACCGGCACTCGCGGCGGCGAACGGGTTGGCGCCGGTCGCCCTCAGCCGAAACCCCGGCGCGGTCTGCCGTAGAACCCAGCCAGCGACTAACGCGGCAATGAGCGCCAGTAGAAAGCCAGCATGAAGCCTGGAACCAAGCAATTTGGGCAGATCGTAGCTCGTTGGGAGCATCGAGGTCTGCGGATAGATGTGCGTTGGTTCTTGGAGAGGTCCGCGGACGAGCCACGCCACCAGGTCGACCGCGATGAAGTTGAGCATGATGGTGCTGATGACTTCGAGCACGCCGAACCGCCGGCGCAGCCACGCGGCAATGCCGGCCCAGAGGGCGCCGGCGGTGGCGCCGAGGATGAGGGCGACCGGCAGTGAGGCCCAGCTGAGGGAGCGGCCGGCGAGGGTGCCGAGTGCGGCGGCGGCGGTGGCGCCGGCGAGCAATTGTCCTTCGGCGCCGATGTTCCAGACCGACGCGCGGAAGGCGATCGCGACGGCGAGGCCGGTCAGGATCAGCGGTGTGGCGCGGACGAGTGTCGTCGAGACGATGACGTACGGCGAGCCGAACGATCCGCGCCACAGTGCGGACAGTGCTGGCCCAGGTGGATAGCCGGTCGCCATGACGAGCAGGCCGACGGCCACGATGGCGACGGCCGGCTTGAGGAGGACTTCTGTGGATCTAGGAAGCACTGCCACCGAGTTCGGGCATCGCCGCGGCGCGGTAGCGTCGGGTCCAAGTAAGGCGGGCGCCGTCGGTCATCACGACGTGGTAGTCGCCGTGGAACCACGGGTGCAATTCTTTGATCGCGTCGAGTCGGACGATGGCGGAGCGGGAGATGCGCAAGAATTTGTCGGAGTCGAGGCGATTGGCGAGCGCGCCGATGGCCATGCGCACGGTGAAGCTTTTGCCGGCCGAGTGAAGGCGAACGTAGTTGCCCTCGGCTTCGATGCGGTCGACGCGGTCGAGCGCGAGCAGAAACGCTTTCGTATCGTCGCGGACGAGGATCCGGGCGAGTGGACGAGGCGTTGCGCTCGTCGTGGACGCCGGTCGGTGCGTATTATCTCGCCTATCTCTCGCGCGGTCGAGCGCCTCGCGAAAACGTGCTGCTGTTACGGGTTTGAGCAGATAATCCAAGGCGCGCACTTCGAACGCGCGGAGCGCGTGCTCATCAAATGCGGTCACAAAGATCACGTCCGGCGCGTCATCGCGACCGAGTCGCTCGATGACCTCGAAGCCGTTCGGCGGTGGCATCTGGACGTCGAGGAAGACGAGGTCCGGCGACAGGCGCCGAATCGCATCGAGTGCTTCGCTTCCGGTCGTGGCCTCGCCGACGATCTCGACGTCGCTTTCGCCGCTCAGGAGTCGGCGAATTTTGCGGCGCGCGGGTTCTTCGTCGTCGACGATCAGGACGCGCACGGACGGAACGGGATGGCGATCGCGACCGCGAACCCGAAACCGCCGCTATTGGGGTTCTGGCCAGCGCTGAACTTATGGGCATCGCCATACAGCAATTTCAGCCGCTCGGCCGTCGACGTCAGGCCTACGCCATTGCCTTTGGTTTGATTGAGCTCGGCGACATCGTTGAGCACTTCGAGGAGCAGTCGGTCACCGTCGCGGCGAGCGCGGACGTCGATGCGGCCTTGGCCGAGGAGGGAGACGTTGCCGTGGCGCACGGCGTTCTCGACGAGTGGCTGTAGGATCAACGATGGCACCAGGGCGTCGGCCGCGGCGGGGTCGATATCGACGGCGACCGCGAGTTTTTCGCCGAAGCGTGCCTGCATCAGGGCCGTGTAGTGCGAGAGCGCCTCGAGCTCCGCGCGTAGCGGGACTTCCTGCGTGTGCACGGTCTTGAGCGACAACCGCAAGAGCTCACTGAGCTCGGCGATCATCGCATCCGCGGCGGCGGGCTCATCGTACATAGTCGCCGAGATGGTATTCAGCGCATTGAACAGAAAATGCGGCTGGAGCTGCAGTCGGAGATTGCGGAGCTCGGCCTGCGCCAGCGAGAGCTCGCGATCCCGCATAGTGCGATAGTATCGGAAGCTCGCGACGACCACCTGCATGATCAGGTAGAAGATGACGTCGTTCGGGAACTCCATGAGGTACCGGAGCGGCATGATGCCGTAGTGATACGGCCCCAAGCCGGCCATCGGATACAGCAGCAGCCTCGCGGCCCAGTTGAGCGATGTGTGAATGACGGAAAAGACGATGACACCCACCACGTGGACCGGGAGCGAGCGCCGCCAGTGACTCCGGTCGAGGGGGAAGTTCCAGCTAACAACCAGCACGCCCACGACCAGTGGCAGGCAGTAGAATGCGCCGGTCAGTTCCTCGATCGCCCGACCGGTGAAGGTACCGCCGTGTCGGTTGACGACATCGTCGAGGTACCTATACCAGAAGCCGAGGAACGAAACGAGGCTGGCTCCGGCGAACGACGCGATCCACAACGCCGGCCGGGTAAAGTTCCCCCACCACGAGGGCCTCGCCACTAAGAGCATATAGTGGCCCCCCGGACTTGCGGCAAGGCCGGGGGCGGCCGGTAGAGTCGTCGCCATGAGTGGGCATAGAATCGAGCATGAAGTCGTGATCGCCGGCGGTGGGCCAACGGGACTTATGTTGGCCGCGGAGCTGGCATTGGCGGGCGTCGACGTCGCCATTGTCGAGCGGCGCCCCAACCAGGATGTGCCCGGCAGGCGCGCCGGTGGTTTGCACTCCCGCACGCTCGAAATCCTCGATCAGCGCGGCATTGCTGATCGGTTCATCTCGGAGGGGCAGAAGTATCCGTCGCTGCGCTTCCATGCGACGACTCTGGACCTCACCGGCTTTCCTACGCGGCACAACTATTTGCTCGCGCTGCCGCAGAAGCACTTCGAGCGCATCATCGCAGGGTGGGTGGCCGAGTTGCCGGTAAGGATCTATCGCGAGCGCGAGGTGACGGGGTTCGTGCAGGACGACGCCGGCGTCAGTGTCGCGATGTCTGACGGGCTGTCGCTACGCGCCGCGTATCTCGTAGGGTGCGACGGCGGGCGCAGTCTCATCCGGAAAACGGCCGGCATCGAATTCCCCGGGTGGGATCCGACGACGACGTGGCTTATCGCCGAGGTCGAGATGGCGGAAAAGCCGAATTTCGGTATTCACCATAGTGATGCTGGCATGTATGCCATCGGGCCGGCGGACGATGGGCTCGTCGGTGTCGTCGTGACTGAACGTCCGGTCGGGCGGGTGAACGAACCCACGCTTCGCGATCTGAGCCAGGCTCTCGTCGCCGTGTGCGGAACCGACTTCGGGGTGCACAGCCCGATCTTTGTCTCCTGGTTTACCGACATGACACGGCAGGCCGCGACCTATCGTCAGGGGCGAGTGCTGCTGGCTGGCGATGCCGCGCATATCCATCCGCCGCAGGGCGGGCAAGGGCTCAACATCGGCGTGCATGACGCCGTGAACTTGGGATGGAAGCTGGCGCAGGTGGTTAAGGGGACGTCACCGGAGAGTCTGCTCGATACGTATCACGCCGAGCGACATCCGGTCGCGGCGCGGGTGCTGCGGAATACGATGGCGCAGGTGGCGCTGCTCCGTCGTGATGATCGCACGCAGGCGTTAGGTGAAATCGTGACGGAGCTGCTGAATGCCGAGGAGTCGCGCCGGCGGCTGGCCGGCGCGATGTCGGGTCTCGAGATTCGGTATGATCTGGGCGAGGGGCACCCGCTTCTGGGGCGGCGCATGCCTGATCTCGATCTCGTCACCTCGAATGGTCCGGTGCGCGTGTACTCTCTGCTGCATGCGGCGCGGCCGGTGCTCATAAATTTTGGCGAGGACGCCACGTATGACGGTCCGTGGGAGTTGCCGGTGATCGGGAGGGTCCCGGCGCCTGGCGCGGTGCGGGTGAGGCCTGACGGATACGTGGCGTGGGTTGGGGAGTCGGCGGCGGCTACTGGAGCTATTGGAGTTCCAGCATAGCGCGGCCCACGGTTTCGCGATCGAACGGGGCGGGCATCTCGCGAACGGTTCGTTGGGCGACGACCAGGACGCGATCGGCGAGCGCGAGGACTTCATCGAGATCGCTCGAGTAGAACACGATCGCGGCGCCGGCATCGCGCGCGGCGATCAGGCGGTCGCGAATGGCGGCCGTGGCTTGGATGTCGAGTCCGCGCGTGGGGTTGATCGCGACCAGTGCTGTGGCGTTGATCTCGCGCGCAAGGACGAGGCGTTGCTGGTTGCCGCCGGAGAGCGTGCGCGCGATGGCTTGAGGGCCCGCCGCCTTGACCTCGTATCGCGAAAGGAGCTGGGCGGTCTCAGCGCGCTCGGTGCGCCAGTTGACGCGAATATTTTGATTTGGTCGGCCGGCGCCGCGGAGGTACACGTTCTCGTAGAGCGGGAAGTCTTCGATCAGGGCATCGCGGAGGCGGTCTTCCGGTACGAACCCAATGTCGTCCGGCGTCTCGAGTGTGCCGGCCGAGATGGGTCGGCGGCCGGCGATCGCTTCGAGTAGCGGGACCTGACCCTCGCCCTCGACCGCGGCGATGCCGACGATCTCGCCGGTGTGCACATCGAAGGTCGCGTCGTGCAGCTGTTTGACGCTGACCCGATCGACGCGAATGACCGTGGCTCCGGGAGCTTTGCGCGCGGTGGGCTTCGTCGCGGATGGAGGTGCGGCGCCGAGCATCCCGACGGCGAGTGATTCTTCGGTGGCTGACTTGGCCGAAACGGTCTCGATAGTGCGACCATGGCGCAGCACTGTCACATTGTCGGCAACGCTTAAGGCATCGCGGAGCTTGTGCGTGATCAGGACGACCGTGCGTCCGGCATCGGCAATGCGGCGGAGCCAAGACAGGAGTTGCGCGGCTTCGGCGGGGGCGAGTACGGCCGTCGGTTCGTCGAGGATGAGAATGCGCGCGGAACGGGCGAGGGCTTTGAAGATCTCGACGCGCTGTTGGCCGGAGACGGACAGCTCGGTCACTCGTGCGGCGGGGTCGATCTCGAGGCCGATCTCCTCGCCTATCCTGCATACGAGCTTTGCGGCCGACTCGTCGCTATAGCGCCAGTCGTGCGCCGCTGTTGCGCCAAGCGCGATGTTCTCGGCGACGGTCATGCGCTCGACCAGGGCGTAATGCTGTTGGACCATCCCGATGCCCGCGGCGAGTGCATCGGCCGGCGACCGGAATCGCCGCTCGGTGCCGTCGACCACGATCGCGCCAGTATCGGGATGGATCAAGCCATACGCGACGCGCATGAGGGTTGTCTTGCCGGCACCGTTCTCGCCGAGCAGGGCATGGACGCTGCCGCGCGCGACGGTGAGTTGTGCGCCGTCGAGCGCGAGGACTGAGCCGAACCGTTTCGTGATGTCGCGGAGCTCGAGCGCGGTGGCTGGCTCGGTCACAGCGACGTCGGTGCGTGGATGAACGTCCAGGGAATGCCGAATGTGTCGGCGACGTACTCGCCGAGTGCACGGACCCCGAGGGTCTCGGTGGCGTAGTGGCCGGCGTAGATGATGATCAGGCCGCGTTCGGGAGCATCGACGGCCGTCCAGTGCGGGCCTTCGCCGACGATCAGGGTGTCGAGGCCGAGCGCGGTGGCGTCGGTCAGGGATTCGGCGGAAGCGCCGCCGCCGGTGCAGATGCCCCATCGGCGAGTGATATGTCCGGACGGGATCGCGCTCGTGCGCACGTCGCCGCCCCAAGCGTTCGCGAATTCGCGCGCGGCGTCGACGAGATGCGCGGTCGGCTGCGCGCTTTCGCCGCGGACGCCGATGGCGACTTTGTTGTACGCGTGGAATTCGCCGGTCGGCTCGAGGTCGAGTGCGCGGGCGAGGAGCGCGTTGTTGCCGAGTGTGGGGTGGCGATCGAGAGGGAGGTGGTTCGAGTAGACGGCGATGTCGTGCTCGATCAGGAGTCGTAGGCGATCGTAGCGTGTGCCGACGAGTGGTTGCGTGCCGCCCCAGAACAGGCCGTGATGCACGATGAGCAGATTCGCGTCGGCGGCGATCGCGCCTTCGATCGTGCGGAGTGACGCGTCGACGGCCGTTGCAACTTTGCGAACCGGGTGACGGTTGGCGACCTGGAGGCCGTTCACGGCGCCCGGATAGTCGGGCACGTTCGCGGTGCCGAGGATCGTGTCGAGATGTTCGGCGATCGTGTTGGCTGCTGGAGTTCCGGCCATGCCGGAACTTATTGCACGGTCTTTCCGGCGACGAGCAGCTTCTGCACTGAGTCGATCGCGACGAGGGCGCGGTCTGGGATCCGGTTCATGAGCGCCGGGTTGAGGACGAGCTTTACCACGTCGTCCTTCGCGCCATACGTGATGGGGCGCGAGATGAAGAGCCCATTTTTCACTTCGCGCGCGATCATG
>DASRDS010000180.1:0-19250 GCA_035652495.1 Gemmatimonadaceae bacterium | reverse complement strand
ACGCCCACGCCCACACCGACCCCGACGCCCACGCCCACCCCGGCCCCGACGGCGCTCGGGAACTGGTCCTTCGGCGTCGCCGCCGGAGCAAACAGCCTCTGCCCCGGTACGACGCTGGCCGACGGCTCTCAGATCCGCGCGAGCGGACTCCCGGGCAGCAATACGACGGGCGGCGGGTCGGTGTGCAACCTCACGCGCGGAAACTTCAGCGTCGTCCCGTCGAACTTCGTCCTTCAGGGCGGAATCCCCGACGGTAGCGGCATCGCTTCGCTCACGTTGAACGGCCCCCGCGTCGTGCGCGCGCAGCAGCCGAGCCTGTCGAGCGACGACTGGATCTGCATCCGCATCGAGCCCAACGGATCCGGATTCGTCGACTGCGACGGCGGTACCGACGTGAACGTACAGGCGACCGTCAATAGCAACACGACCTCGCCGCCGTCGCCGCCGGGCTGGGACGACACCTGGCTCACGCTCCCGAGCGTGACGAACTCCGGCGCCGGCGCCGCCCGGATCCCGATCAAGGTCAAGGTGCAGAACCTGCCGGACGCGGGCGCGAACACGTGCCCGGCGGAGACGGACGCGAGCTGGGACACGGTGGAAGAGGTTCGCACCGTGTTCACGACCGGCACGGCGCAGTCGACGATCACGATGCCGCGGCGCTGCCCGAACACCGTCCTGTTCTTCAACTGCCCGAGCGGGTCGCAGTACCAGGTCACGCTCAACAACCTCGCCAACCTGAGCTGCTCCGGCTGGAGCTCGCAGGCGAGCAAGGTGCTCCAGGCGCCGTTGTTCTTCCTCGACAGCGACTTCGGCAGCGGCAACATCGGCGACATGGCGATCGTCGCGCGCCTCCGGACGTCGCCGTGATGACAGCGGCCGCGCGCTCTCTCGCGACCCCCGCTTGACGGCCGGCAGGGCCGGCGGTTTGCGACCGCCGGCCCTGCTGCCCTCCGCCGGATCGCTGCGATTCGTAGCGTGAGAGTCAGCCTTCCTCTTCGACCACCATGAAGTGGGGGGCACCGCCGGTCGAGATCTCGACCGCGTGTGCCATCGTCTTCTGGGCGCCCGGCTGGGCCGCGCACTCCTGGACCGCTTGCAGCGTCGGGAAGGTCACCTCCGTGAGCCGGGCGAACGGCGACTTGCCCGAGGGCGACCCGAGAATCCGATGCGAGGCGAGGCGGGTCGCCCCGATCAACGTCGCCTTGCCCATCGGCAGGTGCTCTCGCTCATACCGCCGGTCGAACCGTTCGGGATCCGTGGGGGTCGGATACAGCACGAGAAGCTTCACGCTCATGATCTCGTCCTCCTTGGACGTGAGTGGGTTGCACACACCCCAATAGGTCTCGATGAGCGGCCGCATTACAGAAGCTCAGCGGCTGGTGAGGCCTTGCACCACCCTCAGAGCGGATAGCCGGCCGACAGCATGCAGCTCCGCAGGTCCTTCTTCGCGCGGTGCAGCAGGACGGCGACATGCGAGGGCGACAATCCCAGCATCGCGGCCACGTCTTCGCCCGCGACCTCGTCCAGCATCCGCAGAGAGACGACCGCGCGCTGCACCTTCCCCAGGTGGTCGAGGCACCCGATCAGGAGCGCAAACTCCTCCGCCCGAGCGACCAGCTCGTCGACGGGCACCGCCTCGGCGGCGAGAAGAGCGAGGGTCTCGTCGCCCGAATCATGCGGGCGCGCGATCTCGTGCCTGCGGCGTCGATTGCGCGCGTGGTTTCGCACCAGAACCGAGAGCAGCTTGATCGAATCATCGCTCGATTCGACCAGCTGCCGTGCCTGCGGCAGCAAGAGAAAGGTGTGGAACGCGTCCTGAACGCAGTCGAGCGAATCCTCTTCACGCAGCCCTTCTCGCCTCGCGAGCGCGTAGAGCCGTCGTCTGTCTCGGTGCACCAGTCGAGTGACCCAGTCGAGAAACCCCCGCCCGGCGCTGCTCGCATCCGCACCAGCGTCCTCCGTTCGCGACACTGGCCCGGCGGCGGTCGCCGCCTCGGCCGCCTGATCGCTGATCGCTGCCATTGGCATCCCTCCCGGCTCGGTTGCCCATTCGATACGCGCCAATCGGCCACCGTGCCCTCAGCCCGGCCGGCGCTTCGGATCGCTTTCACCACTTCTCGGCGAACGGCCGGATGACGTGATCGAACGACCACGTCGAAGGGTGCTGATGGGCGACGTGGAAGACTTCTTCGGCGATGGCATCCGGCTGCGCGAAATAGTCGTCGCGCGGCCACGGCCAACCGGGTGGCGGCTCGAGCCACGACGGCCGGGTCCGACCGCCGTCCCCGAGCCAAGGGGCGTCGATGGCCGCATCGATGGTCACGTAGCCGACGTGGACGCGCTTCGGTCCGAGATCCCGCGCCAGCGACTGAGCCAGAATGCGTTGCGCGGCCTTGGTCGGCGCGAACAGCGCGTATGTGGGCACGCCTCGAAGCGAGGACGTGTTGCCGGTCACCAAGATCGCTCCCCGCCCGGCCGAAACCATGTCGGGCGCGAGCGCGCGCGCGAGGTGGAGCAGTGCGGTCGTGTTCACGCGAAAGTTCCGCTCGATCAGCTCCGGCGCCGCATCGAGGAACGTCGCGAAGGTCGCGGACACGGCATTGTGCACGAGCACCGACGGCTTGCCGAGATCGGCCCGAACCGCGTGGAGCGTGCTCGCCAGTGCCGCGAGGTCACCGACGTCACAGGGATAGGCTTCGCTTCCGGCGATCTCGTGCTTCAGCCGCTCGAGGCGTTCCCGGCCTCGGGCGAGCATGGCGACGCGATAGCCGCCACGGGCGAAGCGGCGCGCGATGGCCGACCCCGTTGCGCCGCCGACACCCGTCACCAGGCAGACATCGTCGCTCATCGGTGCTCCTCCGATTCGGCCGCGTGCGGGCGAGTGCGTGCGAAGGCCGGGTCGTCGGCCAGCGACTCGGCCACGGCCGTCAACACGGGCGCGATCTCGGCGAGGTCGAGATCGGGGTGCATCATCCGCGCGTAGTCGAACGCGACGACGGCGCTGATGGTCGCGATGCCGAGCGGTGTGCCGCCGATCGGCCCATCGGGACCGCACGCGGCATCGAGCGCCTTCAGGCCACCGACCGTCTGGCGACGGTATCGCTCGATGAGGTCCGGCTGCACACAGCCGCCCGGACGTCGCTCCTCGAAGTACCGAGCGGTGCTCTGCTCGTAGATCGTCGTCGCGATGGCGGCCAGACGGAGAGCGGCGCGGCGTTCCCGGCCCGAACGCGGCACGAGCGGTTCGTCGTCCGCGACGCGCTCGCCGAGGTAGTCGAGGATCGCGCTGCTGTCGATCAGGTGCTCGTCATCGTCGAGCACCAGGACCGGGACCTTTCCGACTGGATTGAGCGCGCGTGCGCGACCCGGGTCGGCATAGCCGTTGAGATCATCGTGCTCGTACGGGATCGCCCGCGAGGCGAGCGCAACGGCCACCCGCCGCGCGAAGGGCGACAAGTACGTTCCAAAGAGTTTCATGCTCGAACCTCCGTTCGAAACTGGATGCGATGAGTCGTGTATCTACACGACTTCTGGCCAAAAAATTTGCTCGCTAGATCATGAGCCGCTCCTCCTGAATGCGACGGTTCCGGCCCGGTGCCGACGGAGCTGGCGCACGCCGGATCACCCGATCGCGGCAAGGAGGTCCAGGCCGGCCTGCACGCGCGTCCAATTCGACTGCCCGAGCCGTCTCAGCATGTCACTTTGCGCGGATTGCCAGAGCGGCATTCCCTGTCGCAGCCGCGCTCTTCCCTTCGCGGTGATCTGGACGCCCTTGCTACGGCGCCAGCCCTCGTCGCCGCGCGCCACGAGTCCTTCGCTCTCGAGCGGACGGAGGTTCCTGGTGAGCGTCGATCGGTCCATCGCCATCAGCTTGGCGAGCGCCGCGATCGACATCGCGCCATCGGCTCCGAGCGCCACCAGAAGCGCGAACTGGGTCGCGCGCAGGCGGATCGGCTTGAGCGCCTCGTCGTAGATCCGCGTCACCACGCGCGCCGCCATTCGCGTCTTGTTGCAGACGCAGGCCGTGACGTCGTGTTCGAGCCTCGAAGCAGACATGTCGCCCATTCGCTAAGTCGTGCATATACACGCCTCGGAGTTGGGTCAAGGCTCCGCGCACGACTCCACGAGCGGCTGCGCGCGCGACGGCACCACCCTGGCGGGCGGCGTCAGCTACGGATGGCGCGTAGAGAAAGGGAAGAGGCGTTCGGTGTTTGCGCGGAGCGCCTCCAACAGCGACCCGGGCGGATCGCCGACCGCCGCGAGTCGTTCACGAGCCGTCGCGGCCGCGAGCTCGCGGGTGAAGGGGTAGTCGCTGCCGTAGTGGAGGTGCTCGAGCGTCGTGAGGGTGAGGAGCGCGTCGAGCTGACGGGGGACGGGGAAGCCCGCGAGATCGAAGTGGAGCCGGCCGAGATCGCGCAGCACGTCGACGGCGGGATCGACCTCGAGCAGCCGGGCGAACGCGCTGACGCGGTCGGCGACCATCGCGAGCGTCGCGCCGGCGTGGGGGATGATGAACTCGATCCCCGGGTGCCTGGCGATCGTGCCGTTCAGGATCAGATCGACCACGGCCCGGGTGGTGTCGAAGAAGAACTCGAGCAGCGGCCGGGGCCGCCCGAGCGACGTCTCTGCCCAGCACGCCGGCGACGTCGGGTGGATGAACAGCCGGGCGCGGCGCCGATCGAGCTCGCGGAAGACGGGTTGGAAGGCGGGCTCACCCAAGTACCGCCCACCGACGTTGATGAGCAGCGTGAAACCGTCGACGTCGAGGCGGTCGCAGCAGTAGGCGATCTCGGCCACGGCGGCGTCGACGTCGGGGAGCGGGAGAGAGGCGAAGAGGCCGAACCGTCCGGGATGGTCGAACACCGCGCGTCGGCCGGCCTCGTTCACTTCGCGAGCGCGGTCGCGAGTGTCTGCTCGGTGGTCGCGGAGGTGCACACCCGGCGACGAGATGGACAGCAGCGACGTCGCGATGCCGAGCCGATCCATCGCGGCCACGTGCTCCTCGGCGGACCACGCGGGGATCACGGGGAAGCCGTCGGGTCGAGCGTGACCGCTGTCCAGCAGCGCGGCCCGATAGCTCTCCGGGATATAGTGGGCGTGGACGTCGATCGTGCGAGGCGCGCTCACGCGGAGATCGTCTCGGCGCAGTCGACCCGTGTCGCGACGGGCGACGTCGCCCTCGCCGGGGTCGTCGGGCCGTGACGAGCGCGATGGTCGGTCATGGAACGATCCTTCTACGGTGGCTCCATGACCGGGTCCACCATGCCCGAGCACATCGCTACCAGCGCGTCGGCTATTCGAGGCTCAAGGGATGCGAATGCTGGCCCGGCTCGTCGTCCTCCGGACCGCTCGAGATCAGAGCTTCCAGCGCCACGTCGTTTGCCCGGATGAGATGGAAGTGCTGGTCCTCCCTCTCGGATCCGGTCGAGATCACGCGGCCCGTGTGCCCCGAGACGTCGCCCATGATGGCCTCGGGGGTGATGCTCGTCACCTGGAAGACTGCCGAGAAGGTGTGACGGTGCGGCGTCTCCTCCGGCTCATCGGGCTCGCGCGTGATCCCGTGAAGCCCGATCTGGATACCGGCGGCGAGCGCTTCACGGTTCTGGAGGAGATCCAGCAGCCCGGCCACACCGACACCCGCGATCACGGCGGTGCCCGAGCCGTACCTGAAGAGCGCCCGCCGGCTGATCCCAGATCCGGTCACGAGGCGGTCCGCATCGTCCCCGACAGACGTGGGCGGCGGTTGCTCTGCTTGATCGCGTCTGGAGCTCATCACCATGCTCCTTTCAGCCACTGGCCGTCTTCGAACGAAGGATCGCGAGAATCGAATCTCGCCGCGCAGCGAGATCCACCGCGCTCGGCTGCCCGAGCACCGACGATCGCCGGTCACGCCGACGACCGAATCCAGCTCGGGACGCGAGCGCCAGCGAGGAGGCGCAAGAATCGTTCCGCTTCCGCCCGAAATGCGCCATTGCGACGGCAGGCGGGTGTCGCGGTTGACCGTGGGAAATTCTACCACATGTGTAGACTTGGGTTGGCGAATCGTTCCGACCGCGGCGGCCTCCCCCCGGCGCACGCGCCGGGCCCGGTGATCACCGCCGTGCTCTCGGACACGTGCGGGAACCTGATCCAGCTCCACCAGCCTGCGCAGGGTGCATCGATCAGCGGGCGCAGCGGAACCCGATGGTGTCCAGCGCGAACGATGGCGGCGCCGGAATGACGGTCAATGGACCGGCGAGCGGCCCGTGGAGGAAGTGACCGCCTCTCGTCAACACGCGCGGTTCACCCGTCTGGGCTGCACCCAGCAGGCAGTTGAGATCCGTCCCGCTGAGCCCGGGCGTCCAGGACCCGCAGGTGGTGTTCGGCGGCACCCAGTCCGCTACGAACTCGGTCAAGTTGCCGACCATGTCGAAGGCCCCGAACGAAGACACGCACGCGCTGCGCGATCCCGTGGCGACCGCCATCGTGCTTTGCGTGTTGCAGTCGGTCGTTTCGTCGTCCGGTCCCGGATCAGGCGTGCCCACAACCGCCGCCTGCCATTCGGCATTCGACGGCAGCCGCTTGCCGGCGTTCGTGCATGCCACCTCGGCCTGAAACCAGGTGAGGTTCGCAGAAGGCATGACGCCAGGCAGGCTCACGGCGTAGATGTCGTCGGCGCAGTTCTGGCCGCTGTCGGCGCATGGCGCATAGTCGTCGGTCTGGACGACGCCGAGATGCGTCGCGCCACCGGCCGCGAGGTCCGCGGCCGTGGCGGTGCCGCGCCGGATCCGACCGACCAGAAGTTGATTGACGGTCTTCGGATTCGGCACCCGCCACACGCTCGCCTCGTACTTGTCCATGCACGCGGCGCCCGCCACGATCGCGTCCACGGGGCACTTCGAGAGCGGTCCCCTCGGCGGAGCCGCCTGCGCCGCGCCCGCGAGCAGCGCCACCGCGATCGCCACCGTAATTCCATTGGAAACCCGTCGCATGAGTCCTCCCATCCTTGGTTTCAAGAGGCAGGTGCGCGACCAGCGGATGGTCGCCATCAGGCGAGCGGCCGTCTCGACCGACGCGCGACGAACGCGCGCTCGCGACGGATGACCGTCGCGCCGCCGCTCGTCTCCAGCCTGCCGACGAACGACCCTACGAGGACGGCCCGGTCGCGGCGATGAGAGGTCGGTAAAATCTCGGTTAGGGAGCGGTAAAGAATGGCGCGGGCCCGACTCGGTCGCGGGATCCCCTGCGATCCGCGTACTGCTTGATTGGATTCGTGTCCTCGAGCAGCCGACCTCCGGAAGTCGATTGCTGATGGGCACGGGCCCGTCTTCGCGACGAGCGAGTCGAGCTCGCCGAACCGGCGCCCGAACGCCACCTGCTCGTCGTGACTCGGGTGCTGATCCGGAAAGATCAGCACCCCGTGCTCGTTGAACGCGGCTTCGATCGTGCACCACTCGGCATCGTCGAGCGCGGCGATCTGCACGCCCGTGATCACAGCGCCGAGCGTCGCGTCGGTGGCCTCTACCCGGAGAGTCAATGCAGCCACTCCGCAAACAGGGTACTCAGCTCGCGGAATGGCGCTCAGCCGCGTCCGGCTTGTAGATCGGCTCCACGCATGCGCGGCAGAGATTGGCGACTGTCCCATCGAAGCGATCAAACGCCCTGCGAAACTCAGACGAGCTTCCGGCAGCATGGCGGAACAGACGGAAGGCTCGAATCACGCGCTCGCTGCGGTCAATTCTCCTCGGACAGCCGCCTCAAGACGAGCCGGCAGCCCTGCGCGCGTGCGATGCGCCCGGCTTCGGTCCTCCAGTGTCGTGCTCGTGCCAAAGCACCTCGCGTGCCGGTGCCGATCTGCTCTTCGACCCATGCGGTGCGGCGGCAAAGCTCCGCCGAGTGACGCGGGGCTCCGGTGAGGTCGGAGAACGCGCGCGCGGCGGCGAGCGTCGACGCTGCCGCTTGCAGGTCGCCGGCCTCGATCTCGATCTCGGCGACGAGAGAGAGAGAGAGAGGAAGAAGCCCTTGTCGAACAGACGGTCACTCTGCTCGAGTCCCTCGATGCCGCGGACTGCGCGTTGCCGTCTGTCGTCGAGGCTTGCTTCGGCGTCCGCCCACGCCGCGAGGATCTCGGCGATCGAGCGCAACTCGCGATCGCGTGTTCGCGGGAGATCGCCGCCGCTTCCGAGGCCCAGCGCAGCGCCGACGCACGATCCCCGAGGACGGCGCCGCAGTACGACGCGGAGACTCTCGCGTTCGCGCGCTCCACTGGTCATCGAGCCAGTCGGACCTCGCGATGGTGTCGCGGGCAACCTGGTAGGCCTCGTCGGGGCGGTCGAGGTAGCAGAGGTTCTGCGACAGGTTGATCTGCGCGGGGCAGATCATGTCGCGAAAGTTCGCCGGACGAACCGGGGCTCGTCCGCTATGGGTGGCTCGTCAGGCGGGGACGAGCCTCGAGATGATCGAGGACCTACGGCCGCACCAGAGACACCGCGGATGAGCTCGACGAACTGCTCGCGGGGAGCCGCTCCGTCAAGACAACGGGGAACTCTGGCGGAACGGTTCCATCGGGATCGTCGCTACGGTCGCTCGAGAGCGAGGAACCAACGCAAGCCTTCGTCTACGGCATCCATGACCGCAGGCGGAAGGCTGCCGACCAGCTCATCGAAGTCCGACTTGTTCACCGTGGCCAGCTGGGAGGCGTTCGCGACGGAGTCCTTCGGCAACCGCGTCTGTCGAAGCCGTAGAAGCGTGTTGCCGGGAGCCGCGGCCAGACGCGGGTTGCTGGTCAAGATACAGACTACGACCGTATCGATCCTGCTGTCGTTCACCTCGTCGCGCTGAATGACGAGGGCCGGGTGACGAAAGGCTGGCTCTGACCCGCGCGGATCACCGAAGTCGACCCACCAGATCTGACCGCGTCGGATCAACGACGTCGGCTCTTCCGGATGACCGCGGCCGTGCGACGGCGGAAGGCAGTGGCGGCCGGATCGCTGCCCGGCTGCCCACCGGCCTCGATGGCGCGATTCCAGGCGTCGGTTGCCGATTCCGGAGCCGCGTTGCGCGCGAGGTAATGCCGGGCGGCCGCCGCGAGCACGCCGCTGCGAGTCAGGCGATGCCGCTTCGCATACGCATCAACGGCCCGAAAGAGGTCGTCCGGCAGGGACACAGCAGTCTTCACGGCGTCGAGTATAACCGGTATAACCGTGCGAGGGCAAGCACGCCGAGCCGTCGGACGGGGCTTTCACCGAGAGCGGGCGAGCGGGATCGAACGGGCGACGCCGCAGCTTGGGGAAGCTGCGATCGACCCGTTGGTGTTCGCACCGCCGTTCTCCACGTCGGCCGCGACGGACGCGGCTCTGCGCCGGCTCGGAGGCTTCCGGGTGCCTCGCCCAGAAGTACCCATTTCTACCCATTCGTACCCGTCCGAACCGGAACGGTTCCGGCCCCAAGCCGATGCGGCCGTCACCCCACCCATGCGCTGGGCGCCGCTGCATCGAAGGCGATCGAGGTCTCCGACGCCGTTTGCGTTGGGTCTCATGTGAGACTATTTTGTGTCTCAACTGAAACTGACGAGGGATCGCATGGTCGGCGCAGCAAAGATCGCTCAGGTCATGGGCGGGCAGCGGGTTCTCGGACGGAAGATCCGCTCGTTCTCGGATCTCATCGATCGCGTTGCCGACGGGCTCCCTCCCGCGGCGCTCGAATCATGCGTCGAGCGGGTCGTCCGCGATCGCCACGAGAGAAGTGCCGCCCTCCATCGTGTCGTCCCGAAAGCCACGCTGAGCAGGAGTCGGCGCAAGCTCGGGGTCTCCGCGAGCGAACGAACCGCACGGCTGGCGCGACTGATCGCGACCGCCGAGCTCGTTTGGGGGGATGCCGACGATGCGCACGAGTGGCTTCGCCGGCCGCATCCCGAGCTGAACGGCAAGTCGCCGCTCGACGCCGCCAAGACCGAACTCGGTGGCCTCGAAGCCGAGGCGGTGCTGTGGAAGCTCGCACATGGCATCCCGGCGTAGGCCGGACTTTCGGGCCTATCGCATCTGCAAGAGAACCCTCCCGATTCTTTCGGGCGATGGTGCTGCACGGTATCCGGGGCGCTGGAACTCGCTCGGTCGCCCGGTCGTGTATGCAGCCGAGACGTTCTCGGGCGCCATGCTCGAGATTCTCGTCCACGCCAACATCGGGCGCCCACCACGAGATCTCCACTTCGCGACCATCGTCATTCCATCCGAGGTAGCGATCGAGGAATTTTCAGGCGCGGAAGCCGGCGTGGCGGAGGTGGAGCGCAGCCGCCGTTTCGGCGATGCCTGGTACGAGGAGCAGCGTACTGCGGTCCTGCTCGTCCCATCGGCCGTCACGCGGATCGAGCGCAACCTCGTCATCAATCCGTCGCATCCCGACTTCGGACGAATCACCGCGAGCAAGCCGGAGCCCGTCATCTGGGACCCGCGCCTCTTTCGGGAGTGACGTTCGCGTTCCGAGACGAGGGGAGCCCGTCCGACGGGGCTTTCATCGAGAGCGGGCGACCGGGATCGAACCGGCGACGTCCAGCTTGGGAAGAGGGTTGCGGTCGGACGCACAAAGGGGCGAAAACGTTGAGAGTTTGTGAACTTACCTCCCAACGCCGTCGTCCCAGAAGATCCTGTTTTTGCCCCTGCTGACCCATGAAATGCGGAACGGTTCCCACCGTGATCGGCTTCCGGATTGTCGCGTACACTCGGGGCCCTCGCGGACTTGCCCGGAAGAGCAGCCGATCTCGAAGGGACCGGGACTGCGCACGATCGCAGAGCTGGTCCACGCATCGACTGAATTGCGCGAGACTCATGTCCCCTCGCCCCTCTCCCTCTACCGTCCAGCTCGTGGCAGCACACTGGCTCTAGCGGATGGTGGTGCGGCGGCAGGCGATCCCGGCCTCGCGTACGGATAATCTCAACCCGATCTTCGCGAAGCATCGGGAACACGAGTTCGCGATGCTCGTGTCGGGCGGCTCGAACGCGGTACCTGGCCTGACGAAGCGAACCCGGGTCGCGCACCGCTTGCCGCCGGTTCGACGGCGGCCGGTTGCCTGGGACAGCGACCCTCTAGAGGACTACGTTGTCGTAGGAGACTCGAACGCCGTCGGGTGGGGGTACCCCCCCGGCGAAGAGTCGTTCGCGCGTCTTCGGGGCTGTGAGGTCGACGGACACCCCGGAAACGGCGTCGCCTACCCCGACACGATCGTCGCCAGCCAGGCCGTCCGCCGGGCGGTCCGCGCACCACGCCACGATCGTGATCGAGTTCGGGACGCGACGTCGTCTGGTAACCGCAGGCCCGTCGCACACGTCGCCCGGGCTCTCACCCGCCGGTACCGGCAGGCTTGCAGGGCCGGCGCCCGGGTCCTGGTCGTCCCTCTCCTCGCCCAGGCAGACGGCGACGGCCCGCTCGCGACGGCCATCCGAACCCGGAACGCCGAGCTGACCGCGCTGCTCCCTGTCCACATCCCTGTGGATGACGTGGTGGATGTCTCCACGATCGGCGCGGGCGAACACGCGACCCGCTCCATCTCTCTACCGCCCGTCACCGGCTACGCGCGGACGCGGTCCGCGAGTCGGTCAACTGACCTTGCGCGAGGTTTCCGGTGCCAGCATTGCCGTGAGCACCAAGCCTGGACTCGCGAGGCGGCCGTCGCCAACGCAGGCCTTCCCAAGGGCATCAGCGGCTGGCAGCGGCCGCCACAACGGCGTCCACGATGAACGCCGACAAAGGGACGACGAGACACATGGTGAGGCTGATCTACCCGGAACAACGGGGCTGGCGGATCCTTGAGCACGCGATACTCAACGGTTTCGTGCTGACCAATGGGGGGGTGCGGCGGGAAGGAGATACCCAGGTGTACGACCTTCTCCAGTACGAAGCCACGTTCATGAAGTGACCGCCTGGAAGGGCGTTGGCTGCCACAGCGGCCGCCCACGCCCTTGCCCCTTTTCTTGACGCGGCCGTCACCGGTGATACATCGCCCCGAGTGCGCGAACCAGATGACGAGCAACGTGTCGGGTTCTTCGCGTTCTTGGATGCGCTTGGGTTCGAGCGTCTTTGCAAGGCGAAAGACGCGCTTCCGGAGATCGTCCGCAAGCTGCGGAGTGTCACCGAGCGCGTCGAGCTAGAGCGGACCCCATATTATCCTGGCCACGGCCCCAACTACGACGTGGCTTATTTCTCGGACACGGTCATCGTCACGTCCACAGTAACCATCGCCGGCGAGGATGTGCAGGAAGCCTCCGGCGCCTTGATGAAATTGACGGACGGCCTCGCGCGCCTGTGGGAGTGGATGTTGGTTGACTCCCCGGGTCCGCCAATCGCGCTGCGCGGAGCCATTGGATGGGGCGATCATGTCGTGTCCCATCCCTTCATCGTTGGGCCGGCGATAGTCGATGCCCACCAGCATGAGCGTAGACCAGAAGCAGCCGTGATTGTGCTTTCGCCTAACGCCCGGAAGGTCCTCGACTTGATAGTCGCTGCTAGGCCGGACGAGGTGAAAGCGATGTCACTCAGGCAGGCGACTGTCCCGATGAAATCCTGGAGACAATGCGCCGTTGACGCCAACTCATCCGTGACCGTCACCACGATCAGCGACGAAACGCATTGGATAGTGCGCCCGTCACTGGACGCGACGGATGTGCGCGAGCCGCTCTCGCGGGCGTTCCGGCTCGATGGCGAGTGCGCGAACGACCTGTCTGTCCGTCGCAAGTACCGGGCGACCATGCGCTTCTTCGAGACGACGAAACCGCCGGACGACTAGGACCTAACGATTTCCCTTGCTGTCGCTCACGCGGCTCGCCAAAAGCCGGCCGCGTGAGCCAGCTCGACGAACTCCGGGCCGCTCTTCTCGCCGCCGCCGAAGAAGACCTCCGCGCCCACCCGCCGATCGAGATCACGCCGTGGGGCCTCGATGGCCAATCGGTGCGATCGGCTGCAGTCGCCGAGCTGTTCGTGAACGAGTTGCTGATCCGAAACCTCGCCCGGATCCAGGAGGCGGTCTCGGAGGACGTCGCGAGCTGGGTCCTCTACGGGCAGGAGAGCTACGCCGGCCTCGCCCGCCTCCTCGATGAGATCGACCGCGGCGCGCTGCCGTGATGAGCAGCGTCTTCCTGAAGGGCGGTCGACTGCCGAACGGGCTGAAGCTCTGCGACTCGACCGATACGAAGACGGCGACCGTCGTCGACGACCGCATCCACTACGACGGCGGGTTCTACGGGTCGCTCACGGCCGCCGCCCGAGCGGCGAGCGGCTACACCGGAATCCACAAGATCTCGGGGTGGGACTACTGGTTTGCCGAAGACGGCGACGGCAAGCGGGTCCAGCTCCAGGAGCTGCGCCGCCGTCAGCTGCGTGGAGGATGAGGTGGAGTTCAACGTCAACATCGTCGCGACTCGCAGTCCTCGTGCTCGCGATCCTAGTGCCGGGGGTCGGCGCGATTCACGCGCTCGCGATCCGGAAGGTCAGCCGACGCATCGACCAGGATCACCGCGACGCCGCGACCATGGTCCTGGAGCAGTCCGATCTGACGGCGGATCAGAAGGCGATCATCGGGAAGGCGTTTCGGTGCTAGCGTCTCTACGCGCGAGCATCGCGCGTACATCCTCCCAAATGCTCGCCCGGACGTCCGCGTGCTTCTCGATGTTGAGAATCGCCGTACCGACCTTCTCTCGTGGCAATTTTCGTGCATCCAGATCGCCAAACCCCCCGGCTTCCCGATCGGCCGCGAGGTAGAAGTCACTACGCACCCAGACGATCATAAGGGCGGTCGTCAGCTGATCTTTGTCCAGCTCCACTAGAAGGATCGTGGCAACGAGAATCGTGGCCTCGACCTCATCCGGATCGAACGTGCGAGACTTGTTTGCATCCCGTTCACCATGCTTCAAAAAATTAAACGGTGCATGATACTTCCTCATCGCGGCTCGCACCCGCGCTCGGCTCCCGGTACTTCTCAAGCACGAACTGCTCCCGTCTAAGCGACGCTCCGCCACGGGATTTCGACAGCCCAGCGAGAATCTCTCGCGCAGCGGCGGCTAGGCTGTAGGCCGATACTGTATCGGCTTCGATGTAGAACAGCCGCGCTGCTCGCTCCAGTTGTACGCGCGCGGCCTCAATCTTGTTCACCGTGACCTTCCTCACGGACTACTCCCCTGGAGAGGAATGAAGGTCCTCGCGACACGCTCACGCCCCGCGAGCGCTGGAAGATGCAGGATCGCGAGCGTCGGTGGCGGCGGCTCGTCGAGTCAGGTGGCGTGGACTAGCCGCTTACTCAATCACAACGCGATACGGCGGGTAGAACCGGCCGCTCTCCACCGACCCGACCAACAACATTTCATCGAAATCGAAGCATTCATTGGTGGCGAGCAACTTTACCGACTGAACATGCCGGACCGATGCCTGTCGCGTGAAAAAGAACTCCCCGTCGCCGGGCAGCGACGAGCCGACCAGATTTCCGGGATTGAAGTACGCGTTCGGATCAAACCCGGTAGCGATGACGTATGCTGTCCCAGAGCAGTCCGTGCCCTCGTAGTACAAGGCGCTGTCTCGTTGATCCGGCACGCGACCCGCACCTTGACGAAGCCGCTCGATGCGGACGACTTTCTTCGGGTGCTTGGGGGAAAGAGCGACGAGGAGCCAAGGAGCTGCGCTCGCTGCTCGCCGATGAAGGTTTCGAGCTGCGTGGACCCGAGATCGTCTTGATCGCGGAGAGCTTCGACCCTGAGGTCATCCTCGCGGCCGAGTGGCTCGCAAAGTTCCGCATCCCGATCGCCGCCTTTAGCGATTTTCGGCGTCGAGTACAGGGCGACACGCTCATCTCGATCGATCAGACGTTTCCCCTGCCCGGCGTCGACGATCTCTACGTGCTTCGCTCAGCGCGTGCCGTGGAGGGAGAGGACGGCCGCTCCTGGGAGGACGTGCTGAAAGATGTCTCGTTACCCTTCGTGCGACGACGCCGTCGACGTCTTCGACGTCGCATCTAGGATAGTCCGCAGCGTCGCTGATCGGAACGCCAACCAGTTGGCGCGCCGCCGTTCTGTGGAGACCTTATCTAACCGCGCGGGTACAAGACGGGCTGAGATGCCGACGTGGAGGTCGGACGCGATCGCGCCAAACCACTGACCGTTCGCGGCTACTGCGCAGTAACGAGTTCGGCACGTCCCTTTGCGCGTATTCCTATCGGGGAGGCACGCGAACACGTAGTATGGCTCGATGAGGTAGGTTCTGGCTGCCGCGACTCTTTAAGCCTGACTGCCTCTTCATTCTCCCCAATCGCGCAGCATCGACTGTCGAGAAGTACCGCGGGCACCAGTGGTTCGATCACTTCTAAATCACCGCGATTCGCCGACGTTCTTTCGCGGAGACGCTCGGCGATTGCAGGAGGAAACCGAGAAGAAACGTCCAGAGCGCGCGGTCGCCATCATCGCGGGCAAGAGATCCGAGATGAACGCTGCCGATCCGGTACGAGGCCCCCAGCCAAGAAGTCGATTCGTGCACGCTCGCCGAACCGCTTCGCAAAACACGGAAAGGTGGACCAGGACCCTTGTCCGCCTCAAGCGGCCCCGGCTGCGCTAGTTTCTGCGAAAAGATCCTACCAACGGCTGCGACTCACTGCCGTTTCCGTCGGGTTTAATTGGCTTGATCGCCGTGCCTGTTTGATTGTACTGGTCAACGGCAAAGGGGCGGGCCGCTGATCTTCAACACCGCCCTGGAGGGGCTGTCACCATGACACCAAGTCGCGTCTTGGCCCTTTTGTGTACCTCTTGCGGCCTTCTAACTGCCTCTTGCGACTTCCTTTGTATCCCCGCTCACGCTACCGAAGTGGACTGCAAGAGGCTTAGCTCCTCTGATTTCAGAAGCGCACTTGGTATCTGCGCAACAAGCGGTGATCCTGAATGCCTGACCGATTCGGAACTCAACGCTATCCTTGCCTCCCCATTTCCCGATGACACCGGTGTCACTTTCGATACCGTCGTGCGAGCGCTCGTGTGCGACATCCGACTTGGCGCGACAGTGTCGTCTGATCCCCTGCGCGCCATCCATGACAACTGGGGTGTTATCATAAAACTGAAGTTCTACACCGACTTGTCTCAATCAGCCGTCTTGGATGTTCTCGCCAGCACTTCACCGGTCTTTGGATGGCTGGTAGCGTTCTATGGAATCGCCGACGCCATTGAAACGGTTAACGCGATCTCTCAGGCGATCGCCGTGACCAACTATGCTCCTCGCGCGCGCGATCTCTATCTCGCTATCACCCCGGACACTTGGCAGAACCATGACGCTGAAGCGACGTTTTGGTCCGACGATACGATCGGCCCCGAACGCTATGCAAAGGCGGCGTGTGGTTGCGGTCTAAAGACGCCTCTAACCGGGTGCAATGAGACGCGGCGCGCATGTGTTGAGCGGTTCCACACGTTTTTGCGTGACGCACTCTATCCCAGCTTCCGAGCCTATCTCGACTCGATTGGCCCGAACGTTCTCACCATGCGGATCCGCACAGCAATGATTGACTACAAACACGCTGCGCATTTAACTGGCAACGCACAACTACAACTAGACACCAAACGGACGAATAACGACCGTGCTAAATACGATGGATTCTGGCGCGTCTTTACCGTCCCGCTTGACCTGCTGAGAAATGGCTTCAACTTCCTACTTGAAACAAACGTGAGCACTAGTCCATCGCCATTACTTGCGGCGGTCGTGCCACCAAATCAATTTCATAGCAATCGAGACGGATCTCATCTTTCATTTGTTGCATCAGTCGACGGAACGTCACGGGGCAAAGTTGTCTTAAAAGCAGACAGAATGGATCCGCACACCTACAAACTCGCTATCAAGGCTAATCGTTTGCAGCTTGCCGGTGCAACACGTGACTCGCGCGTAACAGTTGAAAGCGGCGAGCTGCAGGGCGTGCAAGATCTCAGTGCATCTATTAGCGGTCGGTGCGAACGCTACGTGGCATTATCTAATGGTGATCCGGGTGTCCCGGGAGACGGGGTTGTGGTGGACGGATACCCGACCGCATCCGAGAATACATTCGAATTTGCGTCACCGGTCATTCTGCGCACCATCCGGAAAGGAATGGTCCTTGCTGTGTTTCCGTCAGTGCCGGACGAACATCCATTGCCATTCTATGTGATGGGCGGCGGGGTATTTCATACCCACTCATACTTCGGAATTGAACAACCGAGGATCACGCCGCTCCTCGTGAACGGCGTGCGCGGCTATTCGCTGGACATGACGCGTTCGTGGTTCGAGAGGGCGTTCGGCGAACCAGGGATCCTAGAACTCCAAGGCGCCACGCTAATTGGTATTGCGTTGGCCGGAGTTCAACGTTCGAGTTCCTTGGACGCCGTTGCCGTCTGTGCCAAGGTCGATACCGTTGACGACGTGGATCGCGATGGGTACTGCGCAGAAAACTCCCCCTGCCCCGGCTGTGACTCTCGGAAATGTACGAGGGGGTTCGGCGACTGCGAGGATGGCCACACGACTGCAAACCCTGCGGCCGTAGAGGGTCCCTCCGCGGAGGGAACGTGCAACGATGGCTTAGACAACGACTGCGATGGGGCGACCGATTGCAATGATCAAAACTGCTCTGAAGTTGCTTCGTGCGGATCGACGGGTCACGTCACGTTCGATGTGCCCGGCATAGCCAACCTTTATCAGGATACGAACCCTGAGACCGTGTCTTTTCTAAGCACTGCCCCCGTGCGGATTCCGGGAGGCGGGATCTGTCCTGGGCAACCGATATCGCTCAGCGCGACGGGGTGCGTCGTCGATGAGGCCGCCAGATGCACGGGACCAGACGGACCGCCGGATCTGCCATTTCCGGAAACGTATCTCGGCCTGCGAACGTATGCGTTGATAGGGCGGTGGAGCAAGGCTCCGAATATTCTCGATTCTACGACCGCGATCGGCTCTCCTTTCGTAGTTGGGTCAAGTACGACTCGCGTCGCTCCGTGCTCCACGGGTCGGTGTTACTTGTTTCTCGGGGAGAACGACGGCGTCTTCGACGACAATTCCGGCGCGTACTCCGTTACAGCGACTTGGACACCAGAAACACAATGCCCCGGTTGATCTATTCGAATGACTTCGAGACTACCGCCGCCTCGGAATGGTCAGACACTGCAACCACGTGACGCCCGCCGGACCGGTAGCGCCCGCCCCGGAAAAGTTGAATCCGACCGCATCGTCGGTGTGAGCCAAGTGAATGTAGGTGGTGAACTGCGTCCCCATAGGACGGGGTGATGGAGCAAGCCGAGGAGCGGTTAGTGGCCGGAACCCCATCCGGCGCTCTGCCTGCCCTATCGTCCTGCCCTATCGCCCAATAGTTAAAAGGCGCACTCGTGGACACGAGCGCGAATCACCATCACGTCTCCAAGATTGTTGCCGAACATCAGCTGCCCGGCCGTGGATACCGCGCAGCTCAGAGGCCAGCCCACCTCCGGGAAGATTACAACGGGGCCTTCCGCGGCAAGGCGCCACAATCTGATTTCCCCATCCGCGCCGCCGGTGGCCACAAGATCGCGCTCATGCAACGGGCGGACAATGCTAACCTCGGCCGCATGTCCCAATATACTCCTATTGCTGTTCGGAACACCGCGGACAATCCAACGGATGTCGCCGTCAGCATAGCCCAGACACAGGGTGCCGTCGGCCGTAAGAGTGCCGGCCGCAACCCTGCCCTGTCTCTTGCTGACACTCAATACTGGCTGCCGTTGGTGCATATCCCAGAGGATTCCGTTTCCCTCAACGTCGATCGCAAGCATCCACTCGTCGCGGGAGCCGGCCAGGCAAAGCTCGCGAATAGGTGCTGGCGGACCAGACATTGACCACAGTCGCTCCATGGAGGTTCGGTTCTAACCCGTCAGAAGGCCGTCGCGCGTTGCGAAAATGATTTCCTCTCCTCCACGCCTAGTCGCCACTGCAGCAATCCCGCCCCCGCGAGGTTCATATCCCCCGAGCCACATGCCGGTATCGGCATCCCAAATGGGGCGGCTGAAGCGCGTGGCGGCTTGGTACCGAACGCTGCCGTGGGCGCGTCGGTTCGGACTTCGCCTTGCGTTTGTCGAGTCGTACAGGCAAGGATCTGCGCCCGATGAACCGGCGCTTGAGCCTCCTGGCACTCGTTGCGGCCACCCTTCCGACGGTCGCTCTTGGGTGCGGTCTGGTGCGAAGACAACAGCTCAACAGCGCAATCACGCAGTACGACGAGGCGTCGCCTCGCGTTCAATTGGGGATGTCACGCGATCAGG
>DASRDS010000179.1:0-5331 GCA_035652495.1 Gemmatimonadaceae bacterium | reverse complement strand
GTTCGACACGCACCCGCACACGCTCGACCAGGTTGTGCTCACGGACTTTATCACGGAGGGCCACTACGCGAGACACGTTCGTCGGATGCGGCACTTGTACGCCGAGCGGCATGACGCGCTGCGCCGCGCTGCCGCTCGGTTCTGTGGTGACACGTTGATCTTCAATGACAGCGATACCGGGTTGCACGCCACGGCGGAGCTGCGCACGGTGCGCAACGACACCTGCGCGGCCCGCGCGGCGCTCGACCGCGGCGTCGAGGTCGCCCCACTCTCACACTACTACTACGGTCCCACCTCTCGTTCGGGTCTCGTGCTCGGGTTCGCGGCGGTCGATCCCCCGCGCATCCTCGCGGGCATGCGAACGCTCAGCGAGGCGATCCGATCGGTCAGCGGGTCGACAGATATGCTTCACGGCGGAACGGTGCGTCGCGACGGGGTAGCTTCCACATAACCGTGCCGTCGCGCTCCATCCATCGCTCGCGGACGAGTCGCCCATCGCCGCGAGCGATCCAGAGCGTCTCGTGGCCGAGCCCGTGAGCCACGTAGCAGTCAATCCACCCGTCGGCCGTGACGATCGACGCGGTACTGTCGACCGTCAGCTGCGCGGGTCGCACCTTGAGATCCGTCGCGCTCATCTCGTTGAACGCGACGGCTCCCTGGTCCACCGGATACGCCGCCAAGAACGTCTCGGTCGTCGCCTCGGAAAAGAACGGCCCGGGCGTCTGATCGATACTGGTCGCGTTGGCAAGCTCGGATTCGAACGTCCCGATCAGATGCGAACCATCGTATCGCAACCTCCGCGCGCTGGTCGCGCCGAGCTCCACGCTGCGGCGGAGCGCCAGCGTTTGGGCGGACACGATGAGCGTGTCATACTCCCACTCGCCATCGGGTGACTCGTAGCGCTGCACCACGCGCCAGACATCATCGTCGCGCTCGACCCGACGAACCAGGGTCGTGACGAGTTGTTCGTCCGCGTGTGGCTTCTTGGCCAGCACGACAATCGTGTCCGTGCCGGCGCGGATTCGGTCGACGCGCAGTGAGTGATCACCAGGCGCGAGGACGTGCTGGAGGGCGCACAAGAGGGCGATGACCATTGTGCGCCTGAGACACCGGCAACCGTACTAGGGTTGGCCGAGGTGCTTTTCGACCCAGGCAACGTCCCAGTAACGGCCGAACTTGCGCCCGACGGCGGTGAAGACGCCGACTGGTTTGAAGTCGAAGCGTTCATGCAGGCGCGCCGAGGCTGGGTTCGGCAGCGCATATCCGGCGACTATACGGTGGATGTCTTCATGCACAATCGCGTCAAACAACGCACCGTACAGCAACGCGCCGATGCCGCGTCCAGCGTACCCAGGCGCGCAATAGATGGTCGTTTCGACCGTGGTCTCATACGCGGGTTTCGGTCTGAATCTCGTGGTACCGGCATAGCCGACGACGAAGGACCCCTCAGTCGCCACGACAAGGCGATACCGCCCCAGCACCGCGAACTGCTCGAACCACGATACCCGACGTTCGACGGTATACGGCTCAACGTCGAACGTGATCGGCGTCGTGAGGACATAGTGGTTGTAGATCTCCGTCAACCGCGGGAGATCATCGAGATGCGCCGCCCGTACTTGCATTGTTGGCTATTTGTCGGGCCATAGCCCGAAGCATGTCCCCGGTCGATGTCGGGCGAAATCCATGACCCTTTGCCGGTCGCCCGTAATCGAACGAAGCGCTCGAGTGCAACAACGTATCTGCACGGTACACGGCCATGTTCAGGTAAAAATTGTCCATGTCGCCGACATAGAAATGTAGTTTGCCTCCGAGCTGGTTACTGAGCCGGCTCCAGTTCTCGCGGAGATACGCCGTGAGGTCGTATCCGTGATCGCGCATATACCGCGCGACGTCGTGATTGATCACCCCGGTCCGCTTGTCCCACAGTGGCACGGGATATCCGTCCGTCCCGACCGGACCATAGACGACCTCCCACGCATCCTCTTGCTCGGCCGACCGGCCATGCGAGCCGAGTGCGGCTTCGAGCTGGCTCTCCTGCCGTTCGGTGATGAGCACCTGACCGTCCGCGCTCCGCATCATCGGGCGCTCGGGGATGACCCAGTGCGCGCCGGGCGCCATAAAGGCGTTCGAGTCGTTATAGATGTCGACCAGGCCCCATTCGCGGAAATCGACCGGGTCCGGGTAGTAGACCCATGCGCCGCCGAAGAAATCCGGGTGCTGGACCTGGAGCGCGAGTGACTCCCAGCCACCCGTCGATCCGCCGCTCAGCACGCGCGCGTACGGTTGGCGGATAATGCGAAAGCGCGATTCGATGTACGGGATCAACTCCTGCATGATCGCGTCACCGTATGGGCCATTGTTCGCCGAGTTCACGGCGTAAGAGTCGTCGAAGTACGGCGTCGGATGCAGGAATGTCACCATCAGCATCCGCGGAAAGCTGTCGGAGGTCCAGTCTTGGTAGAGGCGATAGCCTTCGCGTCGGCGCAGGTTGATGACCCAGGCGCGATGGCCCTCTTTCGTCGAGTCCACCGTGCCGGGGTCTTCCGACTGAAAGTGATAGGGCGGCGAGAGGCTGAAGTGGTCTTGCTCGTAGTCCACCGGGTACGATTGGTCCGGGTGTTCATCGTACCCGCTCGGCAACAGGACCACGGCGCCGAGGTACATCGGGTGCCCCCAGAATTTCGACAGGATCTCGCTTTGAATTTTGATGTGCTTGATCCACTTCGTGTCGGACGGAACGGTGATCGGCGGGATCACGTCCGTCAGCTCCAGACGGATGGTTCCCGTGTTCGGCGCGATGTGAACGCGCTTGACTCGGCTGACGAGGTTGCCCGGCGATTCCATCGGGTGTTGGCCTTCCCACTGATCCATGTGGGCCCAAATGGTGTGGCCATCCGCACGATGAAATTGCGTGTAGACGCTGAGCACCGCCTGCACATAGTAGTCGCCGGGGGGAAGATCGCTGATCCGAGCGCACGGAAATCCCGGCGACGCGGTACCGAGAACCGCGAAGTGGCCTGGAGCAAGCCCAGTGACGTCCTGGCCGAAGAATGGTGCGTTGGCACCGAGCGTGCCGCCCTGGTAGCGTGGCTCAGGGACGCTATCGTGCGAGAGTAGCACGAACACGCGACCCGTCACAGGCTCCGTCCGTACGCTCGGCCCGAATCCCACCGCAAACTGGACCAGGACCGCCGCGATGAGGAAGCTCATTGTATCTGCTTGCTGAGCGTGTATCGGCTGATCCAGGCCGAGTCGCGCTGCATGCGATCGACGAGATGCGCATACTCATTGAGCGCGTGCTGCTCGCGTGGATACAGCACGAGCTCGACCGGCTTCCCCTGGTCGCGGAGCGCCCGGTACATCTCCATCGACTGCCCAGGCGGCACGCGAGGATCGCTGGCGCCGTGCAATATCAATAGTGGTGTGGTGACGCGATCGGCGTATGTGAGCGGCGACTGCTCGCGATACTTGGCGAGCGTGGCCGCGGTCGGCCGGCCGCCTTCGAAGAGGCCGATATAGCCGGCGATCTCCGATGTGCCGTACATACTCTGGAGGTCGGACATGCCCGCGCCCATGCGCGCGGCCTTGAAGCGGCCGGTATGACCGACGACCCAAGCGGTCATGTATCCGCCATAGCTCCATCCCTCGAACGCCATGCGCGTGCTATCGGCGAGTCCCCGCTTCACCAGCAGGTCCACGCCGGCCATGATGTCGCGAAAATCCCCGCCGCCCAGATCGAGGATATTGGCGCGCATGAATGACTCGCCGAATCCCTCGGATCCCCGGGGATTCGGCATGAAGACCGCCCACCCACGGCCGGCCCACACTTGGTTATTCTGAAAGCCGTCGAGCGTCGCACCGGTCGGGCCACCGTGCGCCTCGACGAGTAACGGATACCGTTGGCCCGGCTGATATCCAACCGGTTTGATCAGAATGCCCTGGAGCTCGAGGCCGTCATTCTTATATGTCACGACCTCGGTCTGGCCGAGGGCGAGCGATGCGACTTGGGGGTTGAGCGTCGTCACGCGCGTTGGGGACGCGAACGTGAGATCGCTCACGTAGAGGTCCGAAGGTGACGTCGGAGTGTTCATGCTGAAGGCGACGCGAGATCCATCGCGATTCAGGGACATGCTCCCGATCACCTTATCTGTGGTCAGCCGGCGATAGTGACCCGATGCGACGTCGAATGCGATGACGTTTTGGTAGACGTGGTCGGCCGCTACAAATAAGAGAGACTTGCCATCGGGCGCCCAGCGAAGCTGCGTCAACGTCGCTGGCTGATTTGCCTCATGCATCGTTCGCGATTTCTTCGACGCGACATCATAGAGCACAATGTCGCCGTCATTGAGTATCGGCTCGGGAATACTGTCGCCCTCGAGCTTCCCTTGAGGAAACGTCGTAAAAGCCAGCGTGCGGCCGTCCGGAGACCACACAGGCTGCGTCAGCCCAACTGGCGCGGCACGATACTCGGGTGAGATCGCGTCGAGGGTGCTTGTCGCGACGGTTGCGACGTATGCTGTGCCTCGTAGATCCCGAAGCAGACCGGTCGGCGAGGCCACAAAGGCGATGCGCGTGCCATCAGGTGACCACTGCGGCTCACCTTCGATCGCCAGCATGCTGAGCGTGAAGTCACCGTGCGCGACTTCATGAGACTCGCCAGATGGAACCGATGCGACCCAGAGATGCGTGCGCGACGTCGGCTGCTCGAACACGATCGCGTCGTCATGGTGTTTTCGTTTGGTCTCGTCGGTCGCGGACGGCGCATCGGCGCTCAGATAAGCGATGCGGGAACCGTCTGGAGACCATGCATACGTCTCGACGCCGTCCTTCGCGTGCGTCAGCACGTGAGCCTCACCGCCGTCGACCGGCAACAGCCAAATCTGCGGCTTCTCCTCCGCGCCCCCACGCGCGGTGACGAACGAGATAGTCTTGCCGTCTGGCGCCCAGCGCGGGGCCGACTCGCTTCGATCACCGAACGTGAGCTGCTTCGGCGCCCCGCCCGCGCTCGGCACCAGCCACACATGACCGCGGCGCACCGGATTGTCGCCGCTCTTGTCCCACGAGCTGACCGAGTAGGCGATAGTCTGACCATCAGGCGACAGCGCGAAACCGCCGAGTGAGCGCAAGCCCATGACGTCGTCCGAGGTCATAGGCTGTTGTTGCAACAGGAGTAAGAGTGAAAGGATCATGGCGTGTTGGGAGAGAGAAGCTCGCCGCCTTTGACGACGAGATGTACGTGGCGAAGCGCGTGAATGTCCTGCGTCGGATCGCCGTCGACCGCGACCAGGTCGGCGAGTAACCCGGGCGCGATGGCACCGCGGTCGGTCAGGT
>DASRDS010000178.1:0-1235 GCA_035652495.1 Gemmatimonadaceae bacterium | reverse complement strand
TGCCGAGTCCCCACCGCAACGAAACAGATTATCGCGATAAGGTAAAAAGCCATGTCCAAGGAAAAATTCGAACGCAAGAAGCCGCACGTGAACGTGGGCACGATCGGCCACGTGGATCACGGGAAGACGACGCTGACGGCGGCGCTGACGAAGGTGGGCGCGGAGCGGTTCGGCGGAGAATTCAAGGCGTACGACCAGATCGACGCGGCGCCGGAAGAGAAGGCGCGCGGTATTACGATCTCGACGGCGCACGTGGAATACGAGAGCCCGAACCGGCACTACGCGCACGTGGACTGCCCGGGACACGCGGATTATGTGAAGAACATGATCACGGGTGCGGCGCAGATGGACGGCGCGATCCTGGTGGTGTCGAGCGCGGACGGCCCGATGCCGCAGACGCGCGAGCACATCTTGCTGGCGCGGCAGGTGGGCGTGCCGTACATCGTGGTGTACATGAACAAGGCGGACATGGTCGACGACGCGGAGCTGTTGGAGCTCGTCGAGATGGAAGTGCGCGATCTGTTGACGAAGTACAGCTTCCCGGGTGACAAGACGCCGATCATCAAGGGCTCGGCGCTGAAGGCGCTGGAAGGGGACCAGAGCGAGATCGGGGTGCCGTCGATCGTGAAGCTGGTGGATGCGCTGGACAGCTACATCCCGGAGCCGGTGCGCGTGCTGGACAAGCCGTTCCTGTTGCCGGTGGAAGACGTGTTCTCGATTTCGGGACGCGGGACGGTAGTGACGGGCCGCGTGGAGCGCGGGATCGTGAAGGTGGGCGACGAAATCGAGATCGTGGGCATCCGGCCGACGCAGAAGACGACGTGCACGGGCGTGGAGATGTTCCGCAAGCTGCTGGACGAAGGGCGTGCGGGCGACAACGTGGGCGTGCTGTTGCGCGGGACGAAGCGCGACGAAGTGGAGCGCGGCCAGGTGCTGTGCAAGCCGGGAACGATCACGCCGCACACGGATTTCGAATCCGAGGTGTACGTGCTGTCGAAGGAAGAAGGCGGTCGTCATACGCCGTTCTTCAAGGGTTACCGTCCGCAGTTTTATTTCCGGACGACGGACGTGACGGGCTCGGTGGAGCTGCCGGCGGGCGTGGAGATGGTGATGCCTGGCGACAACATCAAAATGGTGGTGAGCCTGATCGCGCCGATCGCGATGGAAGAAGGCCTGCGCTTTGCGATCCGCGAAGGCGGCCGCACGGTGGGCGCGGGCGTGGTGGCGAAGATCAT
>DASRDS010000177.1:0-7820 GCA_035652495.1 Gemmatimonadaceae bacterium | reverse complement strand
GACGTATGAGTGCGGCGGCGATCGGATGTGTGCGCAGTGGTCATTGTACTACATGCATCTCTTGGGACACGGGATTGGCCTCGAGGTGCACGATCCCGAGCAATTCTACTTTACGGGTAAGATCGCGCCGGGCAGCGCATTCACCATCGAACCCGGACTCTACATAAGATCGAATCTGGCGGATATTATCGCCGACACGCCGCGCAATCGCGTCATGCTCGCGAAGATTCGCGCGGCGATCAATCAATACGCGAACATAGGCGTGCGCATAGAAGACGACTACATAGCGACGTCAGAGGGCGTCCGACGCATATCGAACGCCCCCCGCGAGATGGATGAAATTGAACAGCTTATGAGGCGCCCACGGTGCCGTGAACGATGCCAGAGCGTACCCGCTTCGCCTTCGCACTCGCCGCCGGATCGGCGGTGATGTGCGCACTGACCCGGGTCCGAAACCGGGCCGGAGCCGAGAGATTCATCGTGGATCCGTCACGGGTGATCGTCACCGAAATCATCGTTCCGGGCGTCGCGCTCGAATAGCGTGCCCGGATACGAGCACCGAAATTGACGTCGGTGACCGGAACATCGCCGATCGAGACGAGGACATCGCCGCTCCGAATGCCGGCTTCGGCCGCCGAGCTCCCGGCCTCGACGCTGACGACGCGCACGTGCCCCGAAGAATCGGGCGCGCTGAACACGCCGAGTCGCAGCTCACGGACGCTGTCCGCCTGCAGACGCAGCCCGGCGAGCGGGAGAATCGTGTCCCAGGGAAATGGCTGACGGCCGTCGATATAGCGGCGATTGAACTCGTCGAACGATTTGCCGTTCGCCGCGCGACTCACGGCACCCCACCAGTCGGCGGCCGTGAACCCGCGCCCTTTCTTGTACGTGTTCTCGTACAGCTCGCGCATGACATCGTCGAGCGACCGTCGGTTGTCGCTCGCGTCCCGAATGATCACGTCGAGCATGAACCCGGCGAGTGAGCCCTTCGGGTAATAGACGTACTCGGACCCGTCCACCGGATGAATCCACGTCGACAGCGAGGCATCGGTCAGGGCCGACGGCGGCGCCGCGGCCACCTGATCGATCTTGCTCTCGGTCAGCGCATAGAAACCGGTATCGCCAACCACGCCGCCGCGCACTTCGGCGAGATCGGCGTAGTAGTCGGTGATGCCCTCGCTCACCCAGAGCCAGGGCGTCGGCTCAGGCGCGTCATACTTGTACGGCACCATTTCCGCCGGGCGCAATCGCTTGACGTTCCACGAGTGGAAGATCTCGTGCGCATATAGACTCGGAATGAAGTCGCTATCGAGACCTTGCGACGTGATGATGTCGACGTGCGAGTTCTGGTGCTCGAGACCGCTCGCGCCGCCGAACGTCGAGTCCGCGATCTCCATCACGGTATAGTTCGGCCACGGCGTCTCGTGGAAGACGGCGGCCTCCGGCGGGATGACCTTGGCGATCTCGCTCAGCGCGAGGCGTCGGCGCTCCGGAGTGAGGACGCCGACGGGATATGATGCGAGCCGCACCCAGCGATCCACCGTGCGCACACTATCGATATCGAATCTGCCGATAAAGAACGGCATGTCGACGAGATCGTGATAGTTCGCCGCGGTGTATGAGCCTGGCGTCGCGGCCTGGGGCATGCCGGTCGCCACGCGCCAGCCGGCGTGCGTATGCACGCTCACGATCGGTGACGTGACCTCTCGGCCGACGGGATAGAGAAAGACGTTCGTGCCGTTGAACAGCACGAAATCATGTCCGGTCCACGACATTGCGTTATCGAGCGTATCGGCCGCATAGCGGAAGCTGACCTTGATCGACTTGGCGCCCGCGGGCTCGATCCGCCAGGTCTGATAGTCGACCTTGTCCCAGATGAGCGGCTTGCCGTCAGCCGTGGTGACTGTGAGGTCGTTCACCCAGCGCGCGAACCACGACATCTCATATGCTCCCGGCGTCCAACCGGGAAGCGCGAGAATCACCTGGCCCGGGCCGTCGACATCGAATGTCGTCGCGATACCGAGCGAGCGCGTGGCGACGTCGGCCGAGTCGGCCGCCACATCGTAGTGGATATGGCTGATCGGCGCCGAGGTCACGGCGGCGGCTAACTGAAGGACACAGAGGCAGTTCATAGCCCGCAAGAGTGGATGCGGGAGACCAGGTGTGCAAGTCGCACGCCTTGTGACGTCTCCCTGACATGAAAAAGACTATCGCGCTCGCTTCGCTCGCCTTCACCCTCGCCTGCGGCGGACATCGCGAGTACAGCCGTCGTGACACCGTCGCGCTGGCCTCGCGAAAAGCGTTGGATGCACCGGTGGCACCCGCGCCAGTGTCCGTCGTCGAGTCAGAATCCGTCGCACCGATGATCATCCGAACCGGCCAGGTGTCGATCGAGGTCGACTCGGTCGATAGCGCGGTGGCGCAGGTGCGAGCGCTCGCGAAGAGCTTCGGCGGCTACATCGGATCGAGCTCGATCCAACGCGGCACCGAAAACCCGCGCACCGCGACACTCACGGTCGATGTGCCGGAAGAGCGCCTCGACGGCGTACTCGGGCAGCTCAACCCGATTGGCCGGGTCGAGACCGTGAACATGACCGCCCGCGACGTCGGCGAGGAATACGTCGACTTCGAAGCCCGCATGGCGAACTCCAAGCGCGAGGAGCAACAGCTGCTCGTGCTCCTCGCGACCCGCACCGGGAAACTCAAAGACGTGCTCGATGTCGAGCAGGAGCTCGCCAATGTGCGCGGGGAGATCGAGCATGCCGAAGGGCATCTCCGCTATCTCAAGGCGCATTCCGCCATGAGCACGCTCGACGTCACGGTTCATGAACATGCCACCGTGTTGGCCGAGGCACCGGGGCAGCACCCCATCCGGGATGCATTTGGACAGGCGTGGCGCGGCTTCATTGGATTCGTCGCCGGCTGCATCGCCTCGCTGGGGGTCCTGCTGCCGCTGGCGGTGATCGTAGGGGGCGCCCTGGCCCTGGGCCGGCGTGTGCTTCGCAGGAGGGCTGTTTAGGCCTATATTGGGCGCCCATGGGCCAACCTATCGAAGCACAACGGAAAGAGTTAACAGTGCGTGGCGTGATCCTCGGCGTCGTGATCACGCTCCTGTTCACGGCGGCAAACGTCTTCTTCGGGCTCAAGGCAGGACTGACCTTCGCGACCTCGATCCCCGCGGCCGTCATCTCCATGGCGGTGCTGCGCAAGTTCAAGGACGTGACGATCCAGGAGAACAACATCGTTCAGACGGTCGCGTCGGCCGCCGGAACGCTGTCGGCGATCATCTTCGTCCTGCCTGGCCTGGTGATC
Organism: Gemmatimonadaceae bacterium; assembly: GCA_035652495.1. GTDB lineage: Bacteria > Gemmatimonadota > Gemmatimonadetes > Gemmatimonadales > Gemmatimonadaceae > DASRDS01. Next base: position 4,508 of record DASRDS010000177.1, on the reverse strand, counting down.
ATCGGCTGGTGGACGGGCTTCCCGTACTGGGAATCAGCGTTGATTTGCGGACTGGGCGGCATCCTGGGTGTGATGTACTCGATCCCACTGCGACGCGCGCTCGTGACCGAGTCGGACCTGCCGTATCCGGAAGGCGTGGCCTGCGCCGAAGTGCTGAAGGTCGGGAGCGGTGGGACCGCCGAGAAAAGCGGCGTCGATGAGACCCGCGCGGGACTGCTGGCCGTAGTCTGGGGCTCGATCGTATCGGCCGCGTTCGCGCTCATCGTGGCGACTCGAATATTCGCGAGCGATCTGGCGCGGTACTTCAAAGTCGGCTCGCAGGGCGCCGTGAGCGGATTCGATCTCTTCTTCTCGGTCGCGCTCTTCGGCGTCGGTCACCTCGTGGGCCTCTGGGTTGGCGTAGCGATCGGCCTCGGCGCCGTTATCGCCTGGGCATGGGGCGTTCCCCACTACTCGGTGCTCAACGCCGGCCACGGCGCGGCCGCGGCAGCCCTGGCGCAGACCACGTGGAGCCATCAGGTGCGCTTCGTCGGCGCGGGCACCATCCTCGTCGCCGCGCTCTGGACATTGGCGACGCTGGTGAGGCCCGTATACGGCGGATTGGCCTCGGCGTTCGCGGCGTCGCGTGCTCGGCGCGCCGGCCAGCAGGCGCTGATGCCTCGAACGGAGCAAGATATTCCGATTGGCATCGTGGCCATCGTGACGCTCGTCTGCCTCGTGCCGATCGCGATCCTGCTCGCGAATTTCGATTCCCACGGCGCGCTCGACTCCACGATGACGGTCCTCATGGTTGGTGGCGTCGTGTACATCGCGCTCATGAGCTTTTTCGTCTCGTCGGTCTGCGGCTACATGGCTGGCCTCATCGGCGCCTCCAACAGCCCACTGTCGGGTATCGGGATCCTGGCGGTGATCGGCGCCGCGCTACTCATGGTGGCCGGCGTGCGCTCCGCGCTGCCGGTCTCCGCGCAGCCAGCGCTCGTCGCCTACGCGCTCTTCGTGACGGCGGTGGTCTTCTCCGTCGCGACGATCGCCAATAACAATTTGCAGGATCTCAAAACCGGGCAACTCGTCGACGCGACGCCATGGAAGCAGCAGGTCGCGCTGGTGTTCGGTGTCATCGCGGGGGCGGTGATCATCCCGCCCATTCTCGATCTCCTGAATCACGCGTACGGCTTTGCGGGCGCGCCCGGCGCGCCCCGTTCGAATCCCCTCCCCGCCCCGCAGGCGGGCTTGATCTCCGCGCTCGCGCAGGGTGTGCTGCAGAACAACGTCGATTGGAGCTTGATCGGCGTCGGCATCGGCATCGGGATCGTCATGATCGTGATCAACGCGACCCTGCGTCACACCACGGGTGGCCGTGTCCACCTGTCGCCGCTCGCCGTTGGCTTGGGGATCTACCTGCCGACCCAAAGCACCCTCATGGTGGTCCTCGGCGCTCTCGCGGGCTGGTACTACGATCGCCGCGCCGAACGCCGATCCAACTCGGAGGCCGTCAAACAGCTCGGCATTTTGCTGGCCTCAGGCCTCATCGTGGGCGAAGGCCTCATGGGCGTGCTGGTCGCCGCCATTGTCGCGTTTTCCGGGAAAGATTTCCCGCTGTCTCTCGTCGGCGACCAGTTTGCCGGATCAGGTGCGGTGGTGCTGTCCTGCGTCGCGCTGACCGCGACGATGCTTCTGCTCTACCGCTGGGTCGGACGCTTGCATCGCTAGGGATGCGGGACGGTATCGATCGACACGGAGTACTTCGCGTTGATGCCCTGAATGAGCTTGTTCGCGATGTACTCATGCGCGAGCGCCGATGGGTGAATGCCATCGAGCGTGATGAACGGCCCGAACGTCTGCGTCGTGCTCGCGAGATTGGGTAACGTCGGGACGGCACCCGCGGCCTTGAGCTGGCCGAGGAGCGGGTTCGGATCGAAGTAGACCCAGCCAAGGGAGTCTGCCTTGGCCTGGATGTAGGCGTCGTATCCAGCGATGGCGCTCGCGAACGCCGCCTGCTTGAGCGTATCGAGCACGAAGAGGTTGCCATATGGCTCGACCGGCACACCGGCCTGGCAGCTCACGACCGGCGGAATGTTGGCCGCCTTCCAAAACGCGAGGATGTCAATCGAGATCAGCGCGTGCGAGCCGATACAGTTCGGCACATACGTGACGCTGCCACCCGCGGCGAAGGTAAACTCGGCGTTGAACTGCGCGTTCGTATAGAGGCTCTCGGCTGGGAACAGCGATGGAAGCGCGGTGACCGCGAACACACCGAATAGCGCGCCCTTGAGCTTCGGCTGCCCCGTGAGGAGCGCACTCATCATGGCCGAGTATTCCGATACGACGGTGGCCACCGGCGTAATACCAGGCGAGCCGATCGCGGAGTCTGGAACCGTCGTGCCATGCAGCGCCGCGGACAAGACGTCGTTGTTGCCGATCTCGATCGTGACGAACGTCGGCGAGGCGTCCAGCGCCTTCTGCACCTGCGTCTTACCGCCAAGGATGAGGGTCGTCAGTGCGTTGGAGTTCATCGACGTCGCCGCGAGCGGGTCAATGGCCGCGGCGCCAGGTACGGCGACGTTGTTGAGGATCGCGTTGACCGACCGGGGATCCCGCAGCGAGCAAGGCGGCGCGCCTGGTCCCCCTAAGGTGGTGCTCGGGAAGCTCACGACGGGCGGCGGACACCCTGGCGCCAGCAGCGCCGGATACGCGTAGCGCGTGCCCGCCTGGTGAGCCAGGATCGCGGCGAAGCTTTCTTGCTGCGTCGAGTCGAGGATGCCGCCCGACTGGAAGCCGGCGGTGATGCTGTTGCCGATCGCGACGTAGCTCTTGAAGAGCCCCGTGTTGAGCGGCGTGGCCTTTGGATTGACGAGCTTATCGGAATCGCACGCCGCGAGTGCGATCATCGCGGCGGCGCAGCCCAGCGTGATGTATCGAGTCATGGCGTTAGAAACCGAGTTTGAGGCTCAGAGAGACCACGTTCGCGGCCAGCGTGTAGAAGCCATCGTCGAGCTGCGCGTAGGTCAGATTGTTGTTGACTGTGGTCGTGCGCTGCACGATGAGGCCGCGGCGACCCTCGGTGCCGACGTGGATGTACGACAGGTCGATCGCGCTATTCTTGGTCAGCGGATAGCCGATACCCGCCGAGTAGTTGTAGCGATTCATATCCGGCAGAAGCGGCACGACTGCGTCGCGTGGGACCGGCGTCTTGGCGTAGCTGAATCCCAGCCGGCCGACGAACCCGACGACCGGGTCGCCGAACACGTGCTCGAGGCCGGACCGGATCGACCACGAGTCGACGTAGTTGGTGAGGATCGTCTGGCTGTTCGCCGCCGCGCCGCCCTGAAACTGGATCGGCAAGTCCTTGAACGCGGACCAGCCGACCACCGCATAGTCGACCGAGAGCGTCGTCTGGCTGATGCCGGTGTATCCGACGCCGACCTGGAACTGGTAGGGATGCGTGATCTTCGTGGACACCCCTTGAGTGGTGAACGGCCCGCCGCCCGTGAATTGTGACGCGAGCAGGCCGTCGACCGGCGTGCCGGCCGGAGCACCGAGCGGATTGTTCGCGGCGAGCACGAGACCCGTGGGCGTCTGGCGGAAGGACGCCGTGCCGTTCTTATAATCGAACACGACCTGCGACAGGAAGCGAGCTCCAATCTGCAGGACTGGCAGCACGTTCGCGTGGAGACCCACGTTGAATCCCGGCGCCGTGGACGTGGCCTTGAGCGTGGCGACCGCGGCTTCGGTGCCGGGCGCAACGCCGAGCTGCGCGAAGGTGATCGGTACCGGTGCGCCGGGTACCGGGAAGGCTGCCAGGTCCTGCGCTTGGTCGAGTCGGATCGACGACAGGCCGATCACCGGGCCGGCACCGATCGAGAGCACCGAGGGGATGATCTCGATCGAGAAGTTCGGCTGGAGATAGATCGTTTGCAGCGAAGCGCGCTGCGAGGCGAACCGCCCTGGGAAGTCCTCGCGCCATTGCGAGATCAACCCATACGGCACGTAGAAACCGAACCCGAGCGCGTACTTGTTCGGACCTATGCTATTTGAAAAATTCACGAACACGGCCGGTGGCACGCTGGTCGGCGAGTTCGCGTTGTATTGATGGCCCGTGGTATCCTGCTTGAACCCGCCCATGAGGCGGACCGCCGATGCCCCCCCATAGATCGAGAACCCGGGCAACGAGACCGTTGCGGCCGGGTTCCAGTAGATCGAGGAGGCGTCGTGGCAGGGGGCGCCGGTGTTGGCGAACCCGCGCGCTTCCGCGCAGGTTCCAATCTCGTTCAGTCCGAATCCTTGGGCCCAGACGCTCGCCGGTAGCAGGGCAAGCGCAAGACCGAGCGTGAGTGCGCGCGGACGAAGTTGGGTCATGTGCTAAACGGTATCGCAAAGTCACGGCGCTGTAAATACATGAATATCGTCTCGCTTTTGCCCAGCGGTACAGAGATCGTCGCCGCGCTCGGGCGTTCTGACTCGCTCGTCGCCGTCAGTCACGAGTGCGATCATCCGCCCGAAGTCGCGCG